>JBKPCL010000051.1:0-6378 GCA_046727335.1 Actinomycetota bacterium | reverse complement strand
CGGCACCAAAGGCTGCCTGGTCGACGACCTGCCGACACTCGTGTGGCTGGCGAACCTGGCGGCGCTCGAGCTGCACACCCACCAGTGGACCGTCGCGGATCCCGATCATCCGACGGCCATGGTGATCGACCTCGATCCCGGTGAGCCGGCAACCATCGTGGACTGCTGCCGGGTTGCCCTCGATCTGCGCGACATGCTCGAACACTTCGGACTCGAATCCGTGGTGAAGACGTCAGGCGGCAAGGGCCTGCATCTGTCCGTCCCGTTGCACGGCGCCGGCGTCACCGACTCCGAGACCAAAGAGTTCGCGCGCGGCCTCGGTCAGGTGCTGGAGTCGCGCGACCGGAAACGGGTGACCGTCGACATGGCGAAGGAGCGGCGACCCGGGCGGGTGTTCGTCGACTGGAGCCAGAACGACCGTCACAAGACGACGGTGTGCGCGTACTCACTGCGGAATCGACCGCGTCCGACGATCTCCGCACCCGTCACGTGGGACGAAGTCAGTGACGCGTCGACGCAGACGCGACGCGCGCGCGACGTCCTCGAATTCGAAGCGGCCGACGTGCTGTCACGCGTCGAGTCGCTCGGCGATCCCTATGCCAGCTCCTTGACGCTGCAGCAAGAACTTCCCGCGCTCTAACGTCCCCTTCATGGACCTCGACGGCAAGGTTGCGATCGTCACGGGCGCGAGTCGCGGAGTCGGCGCCGCAACCGCGATCCTGCTCGCCCGCCGGGGCTGCAAGGTGGCGTGCGCGGCGCGCGCGACCGACGCGGCACCGCTGCCGATCCCGGGCACCATCGACGACACCGTCCGACGCATCACCGACGCGGGCGGCGAGGCGATCGCAGTGCCGACCAACCTCGCCCACGACGGCGACATCACGACCATGGTCGACCGGACCGTCGATCGCTTCGGTCGCGTCGACGTGCTCGTCAACAACGCCGCGATCACGTTCCCCGGCGATCTCGAACTTCCCGTCAAGCGGTTCGATCTCGTGATGCAGGTCGACCTGCGTGCGCCCTACATCGCCATGCTCGCCGTGCTACCTGGGATGAAGGAGCGGCGTGAGGGCGCGATCCTCAACATTTCATCGATCGCCGCGCTCAACTACTTCCCGAGCCTGATGGCCTACGGCATGGCCAAGGCGGCGATGGAGCACATGACCATGGCGGCCGCCCATCAGCTCGTGCCGTACGGAATCGCGGTCAACACGTTCCGGATCGACATCCCGGTCGCGTCCGAGGGGTTCCTCGCCAATCTTCCCGACGCCGACCATTCGGACTGGGAGCCGTCCGAAGTGGCCGCGGAGGGGATCGCGTGGATGCTCGAACAACCAGCCTCGTACACGGGCCACAACGTCGGGATGGCAGAGCTCCGAGCGTCAGAAGGGATCATGCCGACGCGCGCCGCACGACCACATCGCCAACGCGACACCGTCGTGACACGCACGCACCTGCGCCCGGTCTGATTACAAGCGCTCGATGATCATGGCCATGCCCTGGCCACCACCCACGCACATCGTCTCGAGCCCGTAGCGCGCGTTCTCGGTCTCCAGGCCGTTGATGAGCGTGGTCATGATGCGCGCGCCCGTCATGCCGAACGGATGGCCGAGCGCGATCGCGCCGCCGTGCACGTTCAGCTGGTCCCACGAGATTCCGAGGTGCTTCGCGCTCGGGATCACCTGCGCGGCAAACGCCTCGTTGATCTCGACGAGGTCGATGTCGTCGATCGTCAGGTTGGCGCGCTTCAGTGCTTGCCGGCTCGCCTCGATCGGCCCGAGCCCCATGATCTCGGGATTCAGGGCACTCACGCCGCTGGCGACGACCCGGGCGAGTGGCTCGACGCCGAGCTGGCTCGCTTTGGTCTCGCTCATGACGACCGCCGCCGCCGCGCCGTCGTTGAGCGGGCACGAGTTGCCCGCGGTGACTTCGCCGTCGGGACGGAACACAGGCTTGAGCGTGGCGAGTTTCTCGACGGTCGTTCCGGGCCGCGGGCCGTCGTCCGTCGTGACGACGTTCCCATCGGCGAGCGTGACCGGCGTGATCTCGCGCTCGAAGAAGCCGTTCTCCTGCGCCTTCACGGCCCGCTCCTGGGACTGCGCCGCGAACTCGTCCATCTCCTCACGTGTCACGCCCTCGGCTTCGCGGACGTTCTCCGCGGTCTGCCCCATCGCGATGTAGACGTCGGGAAAGCCGTTCGACGGCATCCACGGCGGCTGTCCGCCTTCCGACCGCAGCTTCGTGCGGGCACGCGCGTCGCCGAACTTCTCGTTCAATGGTCCGCCGTCCGCCATGCCGTTCACGAAGCGGCTGACCGTCTCGACACCGCCGGCGACGAAGACGTCACCTTCGCCGGCCTTGATCGCGTGCGCCGCCATGCGGATCGTCTGCAGCGACGACGAGCAGTACCGGTTGACCGTGACGCCCGGGACATCGAGCCCGGCGAGGATCCCCGACACGCGCCCGACGTTCGTCCCCGCCTCGCCGGCCGGCTGACCGCAGCCCCAGATCACGTCCTCGACCAGCGCGGGGTCGAGTTGCGGCACCTTGTCGAGGACGGCATCGATGATCAGCGCCGACAGGTCGTCGGGCCGGCACTCGATGAGGGACCCTTTGTTGGCACGGCCGATCGGCGTCCGCGCGGTCGCGACGATGACGGCTTCGGGCATGGCTGCCTCCGTAGCTGCGAAGAGGACGCCACGCTAGTCGGAGGTTTCGCGGGCTCGCTCCAGGGCTACCGTGCACGACGTGGTGGTGTCCGCCCACGTCGCCGAGCAGCACAAGAGCCACCGCTCGCCGTGGCTCCGCGCCGCGGTGCTCGGTGCCAACGACGGCATCGTCTCGACCGCGAGCCTCTTGATCGGTGTGGCGGCGGCGACCGCGAGCAGGACGGCCGTCCTCACCGCCGGGATCGCGGGCCTCGTCGCGGGCGCGATGTCGATGGCCGCGGGCGAGTACATCTCGGTCAGCTCACAGCGTGACGCCGAACAAGCCGACCTCCAGATCGAGGCGCACGCACTGCGCGCCAACCCACGTGGCGAGCTTCGCGAGCTGGCGAAGATCTACGAGGACCGCGGTGTCGAGCCCGGTCTGGCCCGGCTCGTCGCCGGACAGCTGATGGCGCACGACGAGCTCGGCGCGCACATGCGCGACGAGCTCGGCATCACCGAGATCGCGACCGCGCGTCCGCTGCAGGCCTCGTGGACCTCAGCCGTGGCGTTCACGAGCGGCGCCATCTTGCCGTTGGTGGCGGCGTTCGCACCGACGACGGTGCGTATCCCGTTGATCGTCGTCGTCGCGCTGTGCGCGCTGGTCGGCCTGGGGGCCTTGGGTGCCTTCGCCGGCGGGGCTCCGTGGAGGCGCGCATCACTCCGCGTCGTGACGTGGTCGTCCCTCGCGATGGCGCTGACGTACGCCATCGGACTGTTCGTAGGCGCCCATACGTCGTGACGCGTCCAGATCTGCTGCGTCGACTCCCGACGCAGACTCGGAGGACGGCGCTCGCCCTCGTTGCCGCCCTGGGTGTCGCCGGGGTCGCGGTTTCGTGCTCGAGTGGCGGTGGGGTCGTCCGGCTGCCCGATACCGCCGCGCTGCGATGTCCTCCGGACGCGCACGCGGCGCCGCAGCCGTCGAGTGTGCCGGCGCTCCGGGCGCTCACACGTCTCGAGTCGAACGCAACCACGGGCCCGATCACGCGCACCGGTCACGGCCGAGGTGGTGCCGAACACGCGATCCGCGTCCGCGGTTCGACGGGCCGGACGCTGGTCCGCCAAGTAGGTGCCGCGGCGGACGCGGCATGCTCGCTGATGACACCGGCCGACGCGCAACGCGCCGGCTACGTGCGGTCATCGGTCGATGCGCCGGGGGTGGGCAGCCATTGGACGAACTGGCGCTACGTCGACGCGCCCTTCGACGCCGCACGTCCCTCGATGCTGCTGTACGCTCGGCGCGGCGGCACCGATCGGCTCGTCGGTTTCTCATACTGGGTGCGCAGCCGGCACGCGCCCACCGGCTTCGCCGGTGCCGCCGACCGCTGGCACCGCCACGTCGGGCTCTGCTTCGACCCGTCGGGCCGGTTCGAGCGCGAGGGCATGATCGATCAGAGCGACTGTCCGGGCGATTGGCTCAGTGGCAGTGACCTCTGGATGTTGCACGCATGGATCGTGCCCGGCGCGCCGAACCCGTGGGGTCTGTTCGCGCCGCTGAACGCCAAGCTGTGTCCGCCCGACGCGTCGGCGTGCGGCACGCGCTTCTAGTCGATGCGCCGCAGCTCGGCTCGGTAGCGCGCCCAGTTGCGCACATATTCGTTGGCGGGATGCGAGATCTGCTCCGGCCTCACCGCGCCTTCCCGCAGCTTGGCCGGCACCCCGAGGGCCATCGCGCCCGACGGCACTTCCATCCCGTTGGGCACGAGGGCGCCGGCGCCGACCAGCGCGCCGGACCGGATGACGGCGCGGTGCAACACGATGGATCCGGTGCCGATGAGCGCGCCGTCCTCGACGATGCACCCTTCGAGATGTGCGAGATGCCCGACGACACAGTCGGCGCCGATGACCGTCTCGAGCGAGCGCGTGCAGTGCACGACCGTCCCGTCCTGGATCGACGTACGCGCGCCGACGACGATGCGGCTCTGATCGCCCCGGAGCACCGCCTGAGGCCAGATCGTTGCGCCCGCGGCAACTTCGACGTTGCCGATGATCGTTGCGTCGGGATGCACGAACGCCTCTGCGTCGATCTTGGGAGCGATCTCGCCGAGGGCGTACAGCGCCATGAGGCGTTATTTTGTCGTCGTGGACGTCGACCTGCACGTGAAGGAGATTGCCGAACAGGGATACACGATCGTCGAGGACGCGATCGAACCTGATCTCGTCGATGCTCTGGCCGGCGATCTACTGCGGCTGGAGCGCTACTTCGACGTTGCACCGTCACCGAATTCGTTCGAAGGTCACCGCACGATCCGTATCTACAACCTCCTCGCGTTCGGCAAGCTCTACGAACGGATACCGGTCCATCCGCACGTCTTGCCTGTTGTCGAAGGCGTCCTCGATCCTGGCTGCCTCATCTCCTCGTTGTCGTCGATCGCGATTCTCGGCGGCGAGACGGCCCAGCCGATCCACGCCGACGATCAACTGATCCCGATTCCGAAGCCGCATCCGCCGACGGTGTGCAACTCGATGTGGGCGCTCACGGACTTCACCGAGGCGAACGGTGCGACGCGCATCGTGCCCGCCTCCCACCTGCGCGACCACAGTCCCGACTACGGCGCTCCCTACGACTCGATTGCGGCGGAGATGCCGAAGGGTTCGGTGCTGATCTGGCACGGAAGCCTGTGGCACGGCGGCGGTGCCAACACCACCGGTGAACGTCGGGTCGGCATCGCGATGAATTACTGCGCCGGGTACATCCGCCAGCAGGAGAACCAGCAGCTCGGTCTCTCGCGCGAGACGGTTCGCGGCTTCGAGCCGCGACTCCGGGAACTTGTCGGTTACAGCGTGTACAACATGCTGATCGGACACATCAACAAGCACTCGCCCGCTGAGTTGCTGCTCGAGAACCCGGATGGCGACAGCGCGATGGTGTGGGACAAGATCTGAGCCATGACCGACATCGTTGAAGTGGTGGACGACGCGCGCGTGCGCGTTGTGACGCTCAATCGTCCTGAGTCACTCAACGCCTTCAACGAGGACCTTTACCACGCGGCGGCCGGCGCCCTGCACGAAGCTGCGGCGCGCGACGACGTCGCATGCGTCGTCATCACGGGCGCGGGGCGCGCGTTCTCGGCCGGCCAGGACCTTGGGGAGATGTCGCGGATCGAGACCGCGAGCGCGGGCGACGGCCTCGAACGCGGCTTCCCCGCGTTCGTCGACACGCTCGCCGCGTTCCCGAAGCCGGTGCTCGCGGCCGTGAACGGCCTCGGCGTCGGTATCGGGATGACGATGCTGTTGCACTGCGACATCGTCTTGATCGCCGAGAGTGCACGCCTGCGCGCGCCGTTCGTGCCGCTCGGTGTGGTGCCGGAGGCGGCGAGCAGCTTGTTGATGCCGGCGCTGATGGGCCAGCAGCGTGCGGCGGTCGCGCTCTATACCGGCGATTGGATCACGGCGGCCGAGGCGGTCGAATCCGGCCTCGCGCTGCGCGCCGTCCCGGCCGATCGGGTCCTGGACGAGACGCTCGGGCTCGCGCGCCGCATTGCCGCGATGCCGGTCTCGGCGCTTGTCGAGACGAAGCAGCTGGTCGTCGCGGCGCGCATCGACGCGGTACGAGCCGCGCGGGCGCGAGAGGATGGCGTGTTCGTCAAGATGGTCGGCGCGCCCGCCAACCTGGAAGCCATCACGGCGTTCCTCGAGAAGCGAGACCCAGACTTCAGTCGCCTCTGAC
>JBKPCL010000050.1:0-16090 GCA_046727335.1 Actinomycetota bacterium | reverse complement strand
GCCGAGCTCGGCGATCGAACGTCCTCGGAAGGGCCCTCCGCTCGCCGTGAGCAGGATGCGCGCCACCTCCGTGAGCCGCCCGGCCCGCAGGCACTGCCAAACGGCGGAGTGCTCCGAATCGACGGGAACGATCTCCCCGCCTCCCGTGGCGCGGGCCTTGGCGACGACGGGACCGGCCGCGATGAGGCTCTCCTTGTTCGCGAGCGCCAACCGCTTGCCCGCTTCGAGCGCCGCGATCGTCGCGGGCAGGCCCGCGAAGCCGACGATGCCGTTGAGCACGACGTCGGCGTCGGGGTGGGCGGCGAGCTCGGCGAGCGCGTCGGCGTCGTCGGCGCAGACGCGTGCGCAGTCGTCGGGAACGTCGAACGCGGCCGCTTGTTGCGCGAGCAGCTCGCGATTCGAGCCCGCGGCGAGGGCGATGACTCGGTAGTCGTCGCGATGGCGGCTGATGACGTCGAGCGCCTGCGTCCCGATCGAACCCGTGGATCCGAGGATCACGACACCGCGCGCCATACCGCAAGCCTACGGGCGCATTGGATGACGTCCCTCGCCCAGGGCCAAAGTCTCAGCAGTTTCTATGGGTCGACTCCGCGCTCCGCTCCCCTTCGGTCGCTTCGCTGTCGTCTCAGGCAATTTTCAGGTGCAACGCCAGGTAGTAGGCGATCGGCAGGCAGAAGAGCATGCCGTCGAACCGGTCGAGGGCTCCCCCATGGCCGGGAAGGATCGAGCCGAAGTCCTTCACGCCGAGGTCGCGCTTGATCATCGATTCGCACAAGTCGCCGAGGAACGCGCCGACCGCGACGAGCGCGCCGAGCGCGAGACCGCTCTTGTGCGTCCACGGTCCGATCAACCCGACGAGCAGCGCGCCGACCACGAGGGAAGCGAGCATCCCGCCCATCGTTCCTTCACGCGTCTTGTTCGGTGATATGTGGGGCGCGATCGGCGTGCGTCCGAACCACGAGCCGACGAAGTACCCGCCGACGTCGTACGCGACGACGCAGAGGGCGACGCCGATCACGAGGCCGACGCCGTTGCGCTTCGTCAACAACAATCCGGCGAAGCCGCCGAGACCACCGATGTACGCGAACGTCAGGACCGTGGTCGCGACACCGAGCAACGGTCGCCCGGGCGTGACGTTCCACAAGAACCAGAGCATCGAGAACACCACGACGAGCGCGAAGAACACCGGATACGCGCCGACGCCATAGTGCTTCGCCGCGAGCGGGAGGGTCAGGCACGCCACGAACGCGGGCAGGGTCGCGGGCCGGAATCCGCGCAGTCGCAGCGTGTTGGCGAACTCGAGTGACGCGAAGCCGACGATGATGGCCGCCAGCACCGCCGTCCACGTCCGCCCCCAGTGGAAGCAGAGCAGCGCGACGACCACAATCCCGGCCGCGGTGACGAGTGCGGTCGGGAGATCGCGCGTCGACGGTTGCGGATGGTCGGGTTCGGGCTCCTCGGGCTGTCGCGCCGCTGAGGCCGTCGTCAGCGTGCGGGCCGGCCGGCCCCGGGGGGTGCGCCGCCGCCGAACCGCGAGCGCCTCGGCGAACTCGGCCTCCTCGTCGACCGGGCCTTCCTCGGAGAGGGCGCCGAGCCGCTCCTCGTCCTCGTCGGCGAGGTTGTCGACGAAGTCGGGATTCGCCCAGTCCGAGCCCTCGGCGCGGAAGCGTGGCTGGCTTCCCGTGATCGACGCCCAGACCTCGAGGTCGTCGCCGTCGCCTTCGTCGTCGGCGAAGATCGCCGGCACCGCTCCCGTGGGCGGCTCGGTCCAGTGCGGCAGGGGCGGCACCTCACCGCTCGGCGGTTCGGCGTTGCCCTCGCTGCCGGTCTCGGCGTCGTCTCGTCCGTCGGTCGCCGACCAGGTTGGTCCGTCGTCGGGGTCGCGCTCGGCGGGTTCGTCGCGGTCGTCGTCCGGAGCCGACGTCTTCCCTTGCTGCTGCACGGCGGCGCGGGCCTCCTCGGCCCCCAGGATGCGAACTCCCTCCGCCGGCGTTCCCTGGGGACGCTCCTGGTCGTCGCGGTCTGTCACGGGCGTTCCTCCCAAGGCCCTCATAGGGCCGAGCCAGGCTAGGTGGTGGGCCGGTGGCCTCGCATGCCGAGGTCAGACCTCCAGCAGCTCCTTCTCTTTGTGTCCGAGCATGGTGTCGATCTCGGCCACCACGTCGTGGGTGAGCTTCTCCAGGTCCTTCTCGATGCGGTCGAGCTCGTCCCGGGAGAGATCCCCATCCTTCTCCTGATGCTCCAGCTCCTGGCGGATGTGCCGCCGGACGTTGCGCACGGCGACCTTGCCGTCCTCGGCCTGCTTTTTGACCACCTTCACGAGCTCCTTGCGGCGGTCGGTGGTGAGCTCGGGGAAGGCAAGGCGGATCACGCTCCCGTCGTTCGACGGCGTGACGCCGAGATCACTGGACTGAATCGCCTTCTCGATGGCCTTGATCGCGGCCTTGTCGTACGGCGAGATGACGAGGACCCGCGGTTCCGGCACCGAGAAGCCGGCGAGCTGCTGGAGCGGTACCTCGGAGCCGTAGTAGTCGACCTTCATCTTGTCGACCAGCGCCGGCGTCGCCCGACCGGTTCGGATCGCCGCGAATTCGTCCTGGAGGTGCAGGACGGCCTTGTGCATCCGCTCCTTGGCTTCGTCGACCTTCGGATGCATCAGGTGCCCTCCCTCGAGCTGACGCGTGTGCCGATCGGCTCGCCGACCAGCGCACGATGGATGTTTCCCGGCTGCGTGACGTCGAAGACGATGATGGGCAGCGAGTTGTCCATGCAGAAGGTGATGGCGGTGGAGTCCATCACCTGCAGACCGCGTGACAGCACCTCGAAGTGGCTCACCGCGTCGAGCTTCACCGCGGACGGGTCCTTGCGGGGGTCGGCGCTGTAGACGCCGTCGATACCGGAGTGCGTCCCCTTCAGGACGGCCTCGGCGCCGATCTCCGCCGCTCGGAGCGCAGCCGTTGTATCGGTCGTGAAGTACGGGTTGCCGTTGCCGGCCGCGAAGATGACGAGCCGGCCCTTCTCGAGGTGGCGGATCGCTCGCAGCGGGATGTACGGCTCGGCCACCTGGCTCATGGTGATGGCGGTCTGCACGCGTGTCGGCTGACCGACCGACTCGAGCGCATCCTGCAACGCGAGCGCGTTGATGACGGTCGCGAGCATTCCCATGTAGTCGGCGCGGGCGCGGTCCATGCCTCGGGTCGCGCCGCTCATCCCTCGGAAGATGTTGCCGCCGCCGACGACGATGGCGATCTCGACACCCAGGTCGGCGCGTGCTTTCGAGACTTCTTCGGCGATGCGCTGCACAACGTCGGAATCGATGCCGAAGCCGGTCGACCGGTCGGCGAACGCCTCACCCGAGAGCTTCAGGACCACCCGGCGGTACCGGCTCTCGGGCATCGACGCTCCTCTCGTGTGGAGTCATGGTGGCCCGGCCGCCGCGCTGCGTGCCGGGCCGACTCGCTTGTTACTCCTCGCCGATCTTGACGCGCGCGAAGCGACGAACGGTGGCACCGTTCCCCAGCGTCTTCACCAGCGCCGCGATGGTCTGCTTCTGGTCCTTCACGAACGGCTGCTCGAGCAGGGCCACCTGCTTGAAGAAGCCATTCAGCTTGCCGTCGACGATCTTGCCGAGGGCCGCTTCCGGCTTGCCTTCTTCGCGAGTCTGCGCTTCGAGGATGGCGCGCTCGCGCTCGACCTCGTCGGCGGGCACGTCGTCACGGGCGACGAAGCGGGGTGCCGCGCTCGCGATGTGGAGCGCGACGTCGTGCGCCACTTCGCGGGCCTGCGCGTCACCGTTGTCGACGCCGCCCAGCTCGACGAGCACGCCCACGACGCCTCGCTCGTTCTGCACGTGCTTGTACGCGTCGAGCAGGCCGTCGGCGGATTCGAAGCGCGCGATACGCCCGAGCTCGATCTTCTCGCCGAGCGTTCCCGACAGCCCCTTCACGAAATCGTCGACCGTGCCGCCGTCGTACGCCTTGGCACCCAAGACGTCGTCACCCTGCTCGACGACGAGTCGGGTGAGATCGGCCACTGCACTCTTGAACACGTCGCCCTTGGCGACGAAGTCCGTCTCGCAGTTGAGCTCGACCACTGCCCCGACCGTGCCCTCGACGAGCACATCGACCGCGCCCTGATCGGCCTCACGACCGGCACGCTTCGCGGCGCCGGCGATGCCCTTCTCGCGCAGCCAGTCCTTGGCCTTGTCGAAGTCGCCCTCGGTTTCCTCGAGCGCGCGCTTGCAATCCATCATTCCGGCGCCGGTCACCTTGCGCAGCGCCGCGACGTCCTTGGCGGAGATGTCAGCCATTCGAGCTCGTTTCCGTCGCAGCCGACTGGGCGGGCTCAGGCTCGGGCGCGGCCGATTCGGCGGGTGATTCGGCGGGCGACTCGGCAGGGGCGGCACTCGCCGCCTCACGCGCCCGCTGCTCGATCTCGCGCTGCTTGGCCCGCGCCTCGGCCGCGGCTTGCGCCTGCCGCTGCTGGAACTCGCGCTCCTCGTCGGCAGTTCGTTGTGCGCGTGCCGGCGCAGGTGCCGGCGCTTCCTCGGCGCGCGTTCCGGGGCGGGCATTACGACGGCGCCCGATCTCGCGGCCTTCGTTGACCGCGTCGGCGATCACGCGACTCATCAGCTGCGCGGAACGGATGGCGTCATCGTTGCCAGGGATCACGTAGTCGATGACGTCGGGATCGCAGTTGGTATCGACGACTGCGACCACCGGGATCCGCAGACGATTCGCTTCCGTGACCGCGATGTGCTCCTTCTTCGTGTCGATCACGAACACCGCGCTGGGGACCTTCTCGAGCCGCTTGATGCCGCCCAGGTTGCGCTCGAGCTTCGCGAGATCGCGCCGGACCTTGAGGCCTTCCTTCTTCGGCATCTGGTCGACTTCACCGGAGTCGACTTGACGCTGGAGCTCATGCAACTTCGCGACGCGTGAGTGCACCGTTTGGAAGTTCGTGAGCATGCCGCCGAGCCAGCGGAAGTTGACATACGGCATGCCGCACGCCTGCGCTTGCCGTTCGATCGGCTCCTGTGCCTGCTTCTTGGTGCCGACGAACAGGATCGTTCCGCCGTCGGCCACGGTCTCGCGAACGAACTTGTACGCGACGTCGATGCGATCGAGTGTCTGGCGCAGATCGACGATGTAGATCCCGTTGCGCTCACCGAAGATGAAACGGCGCATCTTCGGGTTCCAGCGCCGGGTCTGGTGACCGAAGTGAACCCCGGCCTCCAACAGTTGCTTCATGCTCACGACGGCCACGGCCGCGCCTCCCTTGGTTCGGTCTTCCGCCCGCGCGAGCGCTGATCGGACGGGCCGTCGGCACCACCTCGGGGTTCGCGGGCGTGCGAGTTTCGAGACGACCCGGGCGGGCGCCCGGATCGGCATCAAGTGTAGCGGCCGCCAATTCGGCCGAAGCCGGCTACAGCGGTCATCCGCCGGCATCGGCAATCCGTGCTGCCCACCCGCCGAGCACCCCGGAATCGTGCTCGAGCTCGGCGATCCCGGGGCTGACCAGTGCGGTCGCGAACGCGGTCGACCAGGGCTCGCACGGCACGGGCCGGTGTTCGAGGGCGGCTCGGAGCACGCGCAGCGCGTCCCGGTCGTGCTCGATCGCGGTGTGGGCGGACCATGGCAAAAGGGACCCCTTGACGACGGCGTGCCGCGTGCCATGTCGGCGGGCGACGACGGCGGGGACGACCGGGTCGGCGACGGCGCCGACCGGCGTCAGGTCGACCATCGGTGGAAGGGGTGCTGCGTCGAGCCGGCGCATGAATTCCGAGTTCGCCGCAAGGTCGCGCACCGAAGGCGCGCGCGTCGGAGGTACGGGTGCGCGCGTGCCGGCGGTGACTCGATCGACCGTGGTCAAGAAGGTGCGACCCGATCTCGACCGTGCGATCCGTGCCGCGGCTGTCGCCAACGGAGCACCCTCGAGCGGCGACGAGAGCGTGACGACCGTGCCGAGCGGCGGATACGACGGATTTCCGGAGTCGTAGACGAACGCGAGAAAGGCGAGCACCACGACACCGCCCTGAGAATGGGCGACGAGATCGACTTCACGGCCAGGCTCCCGACGCTGCATCGCTTGCAATTGCGCGCCGAGCCGGCGAGCGGAATCGAGGAGTGGCACATGCGTGTCGGCTTTCGTGTACGTACCACCGTGCGCCGAGTAGGAGAAGTACGTGACTTCGCTCCCGGCGTAGCCGAGCGAGTCGAGCGGAACGCCGAGTGACACGCCGTCCGCGTTCGTCGAACTGTCGATACCGGCGACGACCATCACGCGGTGCCCGGAACCGCCCGAACCGTCCGCCGCCGGCGCGTGCGGGTCGCAGTCGCGGCGTTGTTCGATCCAGGTCCTGAGCGACTCGGTCGCGGCGGTGATCGTCGTCAGCCCTGGAATCGCGGGAAGGTGCAACATCGGCGCGAGCGTCGAGCGGGCCTTCTGCGCGAGTGCTCCGCCTCCGTGGAATGCCACTCGAGCGCTCTGCACACCGAGACCGATCAGCCCATCGATCACGCCGTGCCGTTCGTCGCTGGGCGATTCGAGGGTGGGGCCATTGTGCGTCGGCGCGAGGTGCACGATCGAAGCGAGATCTGGCGGCGCGAAGAGCAACATCGGGTCGAGGTACTGAGTGCCCGAGCGGAGCCCGAAGTGCAGGACCGAGCCGTCGTGTTCCGGTCCGCGGCCGCCCGTCGAGCCGAGGACCGCTCCGCCTTCGACGTGGTCGCCGCGCCCCACACGGATCGACGCGAGAAACGAATACGACGTTCTCAAGCCGCCGTCGTGAACGACCACGACGTGCAGCGCGTTCGCGACGGCGCCGGCGAAGCTGACGACACCGGGCCCCGCGGCGCGGACGGAAGTCCCGGGTTCGGCGGCGAAATCAACACCGAGATGCCCGCGTCCGTAGCGCGTCAGCGGCGGCGAGAACTCCCGCACGACGCGGCCTTCGACCGGACGAATCCAGCCGTCGTCGACGACGGACGCACGCGCGGGCACGACGATCGAACTGATGGCGAGGATCACGACCGCGCAGACGGCCGCACGACGAGCGGACACGAACCCTCCTCGAGCACGCGACGGCGATGACTCGGGGAAGGCTCGGAGGAAGTGGCCGGCAAGCTAGCGCAGGGCTGTGACGTCAACCAACGGCGGCGCCGCGTGGCCCTCGCGCCGCGAGGAATTCGACTCTGATGAGGAAACACCCCGGAAACCACCGGGAATTCGACTCTGATGGCAAAACGCCGCGGCCAGAAGTGAACTTACGTGACGATGCCGCGTTCGGGCAGAGGCTCGGACAGGCGCGACCGGAGTTGGAAGATCGCCTTGGTGTGAATCTGGCACACGCGGCTTTCCGTCACGCCGAGCACGCTGCCGATCTCCGCGAGCGTCAACCCTTCGTAGTAATAGAGCGTGAGCACGAGGCGTTCGCGGTCCGGCATCCGGTTGATCGCATCGGCCAACACCTGGCGCGTCTCTTCCGACTCGAACGCCTCGACCGGGTCATGGCCGCCGCCCGCAATGGTGTCCCCGACCGTTGCGCCGCTCCCGCGGTCCGCGCCAGCCGTGAGCAACTCGTCGAGTGCGACGACACCGACGAAGCTGATCTGTCCGAGCACGGTCGCGAGCTCTTCCTCGCTCATGCCGAGCTCCGCCGCGACCTCCTTGTCGTCCGGACTCCGGCGCAACTCGTTCTCGAGCTTCGAATACGCGCGCTCGATGGAACGGGCCTTCGCGCGCACCGATCGTGGGACCCAGTCGATCGAGCGGAGCTCGTCGATGATGGCGCCCTTGATGCGTGAGATCGCATACGTCTCGAACTTGTAGCCGCGCGCCGGGTCGAACTTGTCGATGGCGTCGATCAGCCCGAAGATGCCATAGCTGACCAGATCCGATTGCTCGATGTTCTGCGGCAACCCGGCGGCGACCCGGCCGGCGACGAACTTGACCAGCGGCGAATAGTGCAGAATGAGCCGCTCGCGGGCGTCAGCCGTCCCACGGTGCTTGTACTGCTGCCAAAGTTCCGCGATCGCCGCGGCTGACTCATCCACGTGTGCCGCCCGTTGCGCTTTCCCTAAGCCCGGGGGTGTGTCCGTTCGTACACGGACCTCAATCGGTCACGAGTCACGTGAGTGTAGACCTGCGTGGTACCTACATCGGCGTGACCCAGGAGCTCTTGCACTACCCGCAGATCGGCCCCTCCCTCCAGCAAATGGGTCGCGAAGGCATGCCGGAGCGCATGCGGATGCACCGTCCGGCCGTCCGGGAGGCGCCAGCGGGCAAGCGACCGATGGACGTCCCGTGGCGTCATTCGCCGTCCCCGAGTGTTGAGGAAGAGCGCATCGGTCGCTTCTCGCAGCAGCTGCGGACGGCCGTCGCGCTCGTACCTGGTGACCGCCGCGAGCGCCGCCGCGCCGAGCGGCAGTCGCCGCACCTTGGCACCTTTGCCCAGCACGGTCACCGTCCGGCGCCGACGGTCGACGTCGCCGACGTCGAGGCCGCAGCATTCGCTCACACGCAGCCCGGCCCCATACAACAACTCGAACGCCGCGATGTCACGCAGCGCGCGTGCATCTGCCGCAACGCTCGCCGCGGAGTCGAGCAGCGCCGCTGTCTCGCTACGGCGCGGGACGCGCGGCAGCCGACGCGCGCCTTTCGGCGCATGGACGTCGACCGCAACGTCGCGCTCGATGACTCCGCGCCGGCGTAGGAAGCGCACGTAGGCACGCACCGACGCGGCCTTGCGCGCAATCGTCGGCCGGGCGAGCCCCCGCGTCTGCAGGTACGCGAGATAGCGGCGAAGCGTGCGGTGATCGAGCCGAGCGGGATCAGGGCATCCGCCTCGTTCGCACCAGGCGACAAACTCTGTGACGTCGCGCGAGTAGGCGCGCCGCGTGTGCTCGCTCCGACCGCTGAGTGACGCGATGAACCCGCGGGCGTCGTGCGCGCGCTGACGCTGAGCCGGCTTTGAAGGCATCGTCGTTCGACGTTAGTGCGTTGTTGTCACACCCCTCGCGTATGGTGCGCGCACACCGGCGTCGGTCGCGGTCACGACCTTCCTCGCAGCTCATGTGCAAACGAGGAGGTTCGCGTGCTCGCATCGGTGCTCAGCGCGGTGCTCGAAGGCGTCGACGGCAGGATCGTCACCGTCGAGGTTCACGTCTCGCGCGGGCTACCCGGCTATACGGTCGTCGGATTACCCGACGCGGCAGGGCGTGAGTCGCGCGAACGGGTGCGCGCCGCGCTGCTCTCGTCAGGCATCGAGTACCCGATGAAACGCGTGACGGTGAACCTCGCGCCCGCGTCGGTTCGGAAGACCGGTTCGGGTCTCGAGCTGGCGGTCGCGCTCGCGATCGTGTGCGCCGACGGCGGCCTACCATCGGGCGCGCTCGACGATGTCGCGGTGCTCGGAGAACTCGGGCTCGACGGTCGCGTGCGACCAGTCCCGGGAACGGTCGCGCTGGTGGACGCGCTGCGTCGCTTCGGCATCACGCGAGTCATCGTTCCTGCGGACAATGCGGCCGAAGCGGCATTGATCCCCGACGTCGACGTGCGCGTCGCGCGCTCGATCGGTGAGCTCCACGCGTGTCTCAAGGGCGAACTGCCGTGGCCCGATCCGCCCGACCCTCCCCCACCCGACGAGCAAGCGTCCGAGATGGATGAGCCGCTCGACCTCTCCGATGTGCGTGGCCTGCCGAACGCGCGCACCGCGCTCGCCGCCGCGGCGGCCGGAGGCCATCACCTGCTGCTCATCGGACCGCCCGGCGTTGGCAAAACGATGCTGGCGCGCCGGCTGCCGACGATCATGCCCCCCCTGCTCGTCGAGGAGGCGCTCGAGGTCACGAAGGTCCATTCGGCTGCGGGAACGTTGCGCGGTCCGCTCCTCGGAACCGGGCCGCCGTTTCGGGCTCCGCATCACAGCGCGTCGGCGGTCGCGCTCGTCGGCGGCGGAAGTGGACGTGTGCGACCAGGCGAAATCACCTTGGCGCATCGCGGCGCGTTGTTCCTGGACGAGCTCCCGGAGTTCTCGTCGGCGGTGCTGGAGTCGCTGCGCCAGCCCCTCGAAGAGCGTGTCGTGCGCATCAGCCGGGCATCGGGCACCATCGAATTCCCGGCGGACTTCCTGCTGGTCGCGTGCGCGAACCCGTGCCCATGTGGACGCGCGCAATACGCATGCCGCTGCGGCGACGTGCAGCGCGCTCGCTACGGCCGTCGATTGTCCGCGCCGCTCCTGGACCGCTTCGACCTTCGCCTCTCGATCGGACCGGCGAACGACGAGGAAGGCACGTCCTCCGCGGCACTCCGGGCCCAAGTGATCGCCGCTGTCGAACGGCAACGCGTCCGTCTCCGTGGAACTCCGTGGCGACGCAACGCCCACGTCCCTGCCGGCGCCTTGCAGCGGTACGTGCCGCTGACCCGCGCGGCGTACAACGAGTGGCTGGCGCTGACTCGTGATCGGCAGCTCACAGGTCGAGGTGCCGCTCGCGTTCGGCGCGTCGCACGCACGCTCGCCGACCTCGACGACGAGGAGACGATCACTCCCAAGCACGTGGAGCGGGCTGCGTTGCTGCGACAGGACATCTGGTGAACACGCCGTCCGCACGCGACGTCGCAGCGTTGGCGTTGGCCTCGATGCCGCGTGTCACGCAACGACGACTTGCCTCGCTCATCGACGGGTGCGAGGGCGATCCCGAACGCGCGCTGCGCGCGGTACAAGAGGGTCGAGCCGTCGACTTGCTGCGCGCCGCCAAAGCGCGACGCGCCGACGACGTCGCGACGGCATGGCGGCGTGCACTGCGCGTGGACCGCTCGGCCGCGCAGATCACGGAGCGCGCACCCAAGGTGTGGCTGGCGAGCGATCCCGACTACCCGATCAAGGACGAGGTTCCGGAACGGCCGTCGGTGCTCCTCGGGGAAGGCACGCGGTTCGACGCGTTCGACGCGCCGCGCGTTGGCATCGTGGGAACCCGTGCGGCGACACCACAAGGCATCGCCGACGCGCACGAGATCGGTGCGTTCTGCGCTCGCGCGGGCATCACGGTCGTGAGCGGCCTCGCGATCGGCATCGATGGCGCGGCTCATCAAGGCGCGCTCGACGCCGGAGGGCTGGCGGTCGGCGTCGTCGCGACCGGTCTCGACGTCATCTATCCACGGCGACACACATCGTTGTTCGCACGGGTCCGAGCGCAGGGTCTGCTCGTGAGCGAGCATGGATACGGCGTGCAACCGCTGGCGGAGCGGTTTCCGATCCGCAATCGCATCATTGCCGCCCTGGCGGACGTCTTGGTCGTCGTCGAGGCAACGCTGAGCGGCGGCACGAACACCACGGTCAAGTACGCCAACGACTACGGCCGCCCGGTGTACGTCGTCCCAGGATCGCGGCGGAATCCGTCGGCCGCGGGCTCGAACGCACTCTTTCGCGACGGCGCGACGCCGCTCCTCGAACCGGGCGACTTGCTCTTCGAGTTCGGACGGCTGGGCACCATGCCCGGCCACTGGCAGGGAGGAGCTCCACCCCCGTCGGATCCGGACAACGTCCACGTGCTGCACGCGTTCGGCGGCGACCCCGCGACCATCGACGACATCGAACGGGCCGCCGGCCTTCCGGTCGACCGCCTCGGTCGGGCGCTGCGGCGACTCGAGCAGTCCGGCCATCTCGAACGGCGCCAAGGCCTCTGGTGGCCGAAATGAAGTGCCGGACTCACGGTCGACCGGGCCTACAGCCACGCTCGCCAATGCCGACGAAACGGTGTGCAGCTGAGTCAGTGCCCGTACGACCGGTCGCCCATCCAGGCCGAGGTGTGCTCCGGCGGCTCGTTGTTGCTGACGTGCGAGCGTTGCGGCGCGGCGTGGGAATGGCACGGCGCCTGGCTGCGGCGACTGCACGAGCCCGATCGCGAGGCAGTGCGCACGGCGCGCGACGCGGAGTCCACGACCGAACCGGCGTCCTGAATCCGAGCCGCCCACCGGTCGCCTCGAGGACGCGCGGCGCCGTCTACCGTGGCTTCACCATGGCTGACCACTCGTTCATCGACGACGATCCGGATCGCGTCGACGTCCGGCACGTGCAGCCGTACCAAGCGGTGAAGACGTATCGCTGTCCGGGTTGTGACCATGAGATCCGGCCCGGCGAAGGCCACGAAGTCGTCGTGCCGGCCGCGGCGCCGCACGAGCGCCGGCACTGGCACACGGGTTGCTGGCACCGCTCGCAACGACGTCGAGGCGCTCGCCGCCGGCGCTGAGCGGCGAGCGGTCAGAACGCAGCCTCGAACACGTCGACGGTCCATCCCTGTACCGAGTCGGGGCGCACCGACGCGACGTCGAAGCGCAGCTCAGCCGGTCGCCGCTGACCCACCGCGCGAGCTGCGAGCCATTGGCGGGCCAGCGCGCGCAGTCGTTGCTGCTTGCGTATGGTCACGGCCTCGACGGGGAGTCCGAACGCGTCGGAGCGGCGGGTTTTGACCTCGCAGAACGCGACCGTTCCCGCCCGCTCCACGACGAGATCGAGTTCGCCGTCACGCACGCGCCAGTTGCGGTCGAGCACTTGATAGCCGCGGACGGCGTACCACTCGGCGACCGCGTCCTCGCCCGCACGTCCGACGATCCGCCGCCCGTCGGCCATTCAGAGCTCCTTGCGGGGAAGCTCCTCGATGTTCACGTCCTTGAACGTGACCACGTGCACTTCGGAGACGAAGCGGGTGTGGCGGTACATGTCCCACACCCACGCGTCGTGCAGCTGCAGCTCGAAGTACGTGCGTCCGGGCTCGTGCTTCACGTCGAGCTTGACGTCGTTGGCCAGGTAGAACCGGCGTTCGGTCTCGACGACGTACTGGAACATGGGCAGCACGTCCCGGTATTCGCGGTAGAGCTGGAGCTCGATATCGGTCTCGTACCGCTCGAGGTCCTCGGCGCTCATCGGGTCGCAGTGTAGGGCCGCTCCCCGGGCCCCCCGCCCGGCGAAAACCGGGTGATTTCGGGGTTATTGAGTGCGCTTTTCCTTGACTTTTGCCCGCTTTCCGACGCGATCGCGCAGGTAGTACAGCTTGGCCCGGCGGACGTCACCGCGAGTGACGACCTCGATGCGGGCGATGATCGGCGAGTGGACGGGGAACGTCCGCTCGACGCCCACCCCGAGGCTGATCTTCCGGACGCTGAACGTCTCCCGGGCACCACTGCCCTGGCGCCGGATGACGACGCCCTGGAACACCTGGACGCGCTGCCGGTTTCCTTCCACGACCCGGACGTGGACCTTCAGCGTGTCGCCGGGCCCGAAGTCGGGGATGTCATCCCGCAGCTGGGCGCGGTCGACGAGGTCGGTGCGATTCATGACTGGGACGCTCCAGGACGCGGGACGCGAGCACTCAAGCTGCGAAGGGCAGCAATGCTAGCGGGGGTCGCCGTCCTCGGGGAACTCCGCGAGCAGCGCGTCCTCCTCGTCGGTCAGCGCTCGATCGCGCAGTTCCGGACGTCGGGCGATCGTGCGGCGCAGCGCCTGGGCGTGGCGCCAGCGCTCGATGCGGCCATGGTCACCCGACCGCAGAATGGCCGGGACCGACCAACCGCGGAACTCCGCCGGCCGGCTGTATTGCGGGTACTCGAGCAGGCCGTCGGTGAAGCTTTCCTCGGACGCCGACGCCTCGTTGCCCATGACACCACGGAGCAGTCGCGTCACCGCTTCGATCACGACGAGCGCGGCCGCCTCGCCGCCGGCGAGTACGTAGTCCCCGACCGAGAGCTCGCCGTCGCAGAGATGGTCGGCGACCCGCTGATCGACACCTTCGTACCGCCCGCACAACAGCGAGAACCCGGGCCCGGCGGCGAGCTCGCGCGCGAGCGCTTGCTCGAAGCGCCGCCCGCTCGCGGACAACAGAAACAGCGGGCGGGATGGCTCGACGGCTTCGACTGCGGCGAAGAGCGGACCGGGCGTCATGACCATCCCGGCGCCGCCGCCGAAGGGCGCATCGTCGACGCTCCGATGAGGATCGGTCGTCCATTCGCGCGGGTCGTGCAGCCGGACATCCACGACACCCGAGTCGCGAGCGCGGCCGACGAGTGCCACGCGGAGCGGACCCTCGAGGTACTCCGGAAAGATCGTAAAGACGTCGATCCGCACGACGCAGCCCTAGAGCTCCAGCAGCCCGGGCGGTGGGTCGACGACCACCACACCAGGTTCACGTCCGACAACGAACACCACCGGAATCAGACCACCGCCGTCGAGCACCAGCAGGTCGTGCGCGGGATTCGCCTCAACAGCGACGACCGTGCCGAGTGACGCACCACTGCGATCGCGCACGTCGGCACCGATGAGCTCGTGGACCCACAACTCGCCTTCGGGCGGCTCGGCCAGCGCGTCCCCGCGGACGGTTCGACCGCGTAACCGCTCGGCCGCGTCACGATCGTCCACACCCGCAAACCGTACGAGCCAGCGACCCTGATGCGGGCGGGACGTTTCGATGACGTACTCGTCGTCGTCGAGGTAGAGATGCGCGCCCGCCGCGAACCGATCGGGGACGTTCGTCGTCGGCGCGATCTGCACCTCACCATGGAGCCCGTGCGGCCGTCCGACGCGGCCGAGCTCCAGCCGCACGAAGTGCCTACTCCGCGACGTCGACGGTGACCCGCAGACCTTCCGTCGCGCCGGCGGCTCGGCCGACCTGACGCAGTGCCTGGATCACGCGCCCGCGCTTGCCGATGATGCGCCCCAAGTCACCCGGGCTCGCGTGCACCAACAATGTCACGCCGTTCGTCTGCTCGTTGGCGTCGACGAAGACACCGTCGGGATCGTCGACAAGATGGCGCGCGACATGCTCGACGACGGCCCGGGCGCGCGCACCCGCGACACGATTGCCTTCGGGCGCGACCTCGTCGTCGTAACCGTCGTCGCCGTCGTCGAAATCGTCGTCGAACTCGTCGTCGCTCACTCAGCCGCCGCCTCGACCGGCGCTTCCGCAGGGGTCTCCGACGCCGACGGCTTCACCGTCTTCGGCTTCGATGGCCTCGGCTTGGGCTTGGCGACAGGGTCCTTGCCGGTCTCCGACTTGTACGCGTCCCATACCCCGGCGATGTCGAGGATCTTGGCGACCTGTTCGGTGGGCTGCGCACCTTCGCGCAACCAATGCACCGCACGTTCGGTGTCGAGCCTCACGACCGACGGGTCCTGACGAGGCTCGTACTGGCCGAGGATCTCGATGAACCGGCCGTCGCGAGGGCTGCGCGCATCGGCGACGACGACGCGGTACGTCGGCTGCTTCTTCTTGCCGACGCGCATCAGACGGATCTTGACGGCCACACGTGCTCCTGCTCGTTCGCTGGCAAACGCAAAGCAGCCCGAAAGACTAGGTCACAGGTCGGGCAGGCCGGGAATGCCGCCCCCGACTGGCAACTTCGGCCGCTTGCCCTTCTTGCCCTTGCCGCGAGCGCCAACCGCCGAGCGCATCATCTGCTGCACCTGTTTGAACTGCTTCAGCAGGTTGTTGACGTCCGAGGTCGCCACGCCGCTGCCCTTGGCGATGCGCATGCGGCGGGACCCGTTGATGACGTCGGGGCGGCGGCGCTCCTCGGGCGTCATGGAGCGGATGATCGCCTCGACCTTTGCGATCTCGCCGTCGTCGATCTGCGCGTTGCGGATCTCTTTCGGCATCCCGGGCAGCATGCCGAGGACGTTCTGGAGCGGACCCATGCGCTTGACCTGTTGCATCTGCTCGAGGAAGTCCTCGAGCGTGAGTTGGCCTTCGCGCAGGATCTCCTCGGCCTTGGCCTTCTCGTCTTCGTCGAAGGCTGCCTCGGCCTTCTCGATGAGCGTGAGCACGTCGCCCATGCCGAGGATGCGGCTCGCCATCCGATCGGGGTGGAACGCCTCGAAGTCCTCGAGCTTCTCGCCGGTCCCGGCGAAGAGGATCGGCTTCCCGACGACCTCCTTCACCGACAACGCGGCGCCGCCACGCGCGTCGCCGTCGATCTTGGTCAGGATGACGCCGTCGAGACCGACAGCTTCGTTGAACGCTTCGGCGACGTTGACGGCCTCTTGACCGGTCATCGCGTCGACGACGAGCAGCGTGTCGTGCGGCTGGACCACCTCGCGGATGCG
>JBKPCL010000049.1:0-5530 GCA_046727335.1 Actinomycetota bacterium | reverse complement strand
GCTGGCAGAGATGGTGGCGCCCCGGCTCGAGGCGTTGGATACCACGGGCAATCCGACGATCGCGTTCTTGGCGCGCGGCATCGAAGGCTTGGTGGTACGAATCACTGCCAAGGCGGCGACCGAGCAGGAAGCACGCGCGCTCGTCGACATCGAGGAGAAGGAGCTGCGAGCGATCCTCGGCGATCTCGTCTTCGGCGTCGACAACGAAACGATGGAGTCCGCGGTGCTCAGTCGTCTGCGGTCGCGTCGGTGGACGCTCGGCGTTGCCGAGTCGGTCACCGGCGGGCTCATCGGCGCGCGGATCGTCAACGTCGAAGGCGCGAGCGAGGTCTTCAAGGGAACGATCGGTGCCTACGCGACCGACGTGAAGCGCTCGGTGCTCGGCGTGACCGCGGAACCCGTGGTGAGTGTCGAAGCGGCACGGGAGATGGCGGTCGGCGCGCGCCGCGTCTTGGACGCCGATGTCGGGCTCTCGGTCACGGGTGTCGCGGGACCGACGGAGCAAGACGGCGTGGCCGTCGGCACGGTGTGCTTCGGGATCGCGCTCGCCGACGGCAGTGTCGACGCTGTGAGCGCGCGATTGCCAGGCGACCGCGAGCGAGTCCGGCAGTTCGCAACGATCTCTTCGCTGAACCTGTTACGGCAGCGACTCGACGCGCTCGGGGAGTGACGCATGAAAATCGACATCAACATCGACTGTGCTGACCGTGACCGGTTGGTCGACTTCTACACGGCGGCGCTCGGATATGTGCCGTACGAGACCGCCGGGGAGACGTACCGATCGATCGTGCCGGCCGACGGCGACGGTCCGAAGCTCGTCTTCCAACAGGTACCGGAGCCGAAGGTTGCGAAGAACCGCGTGCATCTCGATCTCATCGTGGACGACATCGAGTTAGAGGCGCGGCGCTTCGTCGAGCTCGGCGGGACGCGGGTGAGCGCCGAGCCGGTGGTCGAATACGGTTGCTCGTGGATCGTCATGCAGGATCCTGAAGGCAACGAGCTGTGTCTGTGCAGCAGCTGATCGGGTGACGCGCGCGTTCGTCGCCGTGCGCCCGCCGGAGGTCGTACTCGACGCGATCGCGGAGTGTGTCGACGACGTGCGTGATTCGGTGGCTGACGCGCGCTGGACGACGCGTGATCAGTGGCATGTGACGCTCCAATTCTTGGGCAATCGCGCCGATGTCGATGCGATCGTCGGCGCGCTCGGGGATCTCGGACTCCCGCCCGCCGATGTCGCGCTCGGCGGTGGCGGCGGGTTCGGAAGCGCTCGGCGCGCGACCGTGTGCTGGGTGGGGACGCGGCAGGGTGGCGAGTTTCTCAGTGAGCTCGCGGCTCGCGTGCAGGAGCGGACGCGGCCGCTCGGACACGAGCCCGAGAAGCGGCCGTTCCATGCGCACATCACGGTGGCGCGGGCCCCGGGCCGCCGGCCGCTGGACGCCCGCGCGTTCGTGGACGCAGTTCCCGCCACGGTCGGGTCGCCCTGGACGGTCGACGAGATCGTCGTGTACGAGAGCAAGCTGCGGCGGACGGGCGCCGAGTACGTGCCGCGTGCGGTGATTCCACTGCAGTGAGGCGGCAGTTTCGGTATCTGCACGCTCCCGGCGCGCTCATATGAGATTGCCGGAGGCCGATGGCATTGAACCCGCCCCCGGCTGATGGGAGAGGGGTGCCGCCCCTGACGCTCGACCCGCCGTGATGGCCGGCGGGTCTCGAAGGGGCGGCGCTCACCCTCGATCCTTGTGATCCTTGTACCGAACGCTTGTTCGTTCTAGGCTGTCTCACACGGATGTGATTTCGCGGGATCGCCCGGGGAAGATCTCTCAGCCGTAGCTGTCACACCCCCTCGTTAGGGTCCGCGCAGCGAGCTTCCCCCGACCGAAGGAAGAGGCCGAAGGTGGCAGAGAGGGGTTCAAAGGTGGACCGGGACAAGGCACTCGAGATGGCGCTCGGCCAGATCGAGAAGCAGTTCGGCAAGGGCTCGATCATGAAGCTCGGCGAGACGGCCGGAGTGGGAGTCGAAGCGATTCCCACGGGCGCGCTGTCGCTCGACCTGGCGCTCGGGATCGGCGGCTTGCCGCGAGGGCGGGTCGTGGAGATCTTCGGTCCGGAGTCGTCAGGAAAGTCGACGCTCGCAATGCACGTCGTCGCCGAGGCGCAGCGCAACGGGGGCGTGTGCGCGTACATCGACGCCGAGCACGCGATGGATCCGGTGTATGCAGCGGCGATCGGCGTGAACGTCGACGAGTTGCTGATCAGCCAGCCCGACACCGGTGAGCAGGCGCTCGAGATCGCGGACATGCTGATCCGTTCCGGCGCGCTCGACGTCCTCGTGATCGACTCGGTCGCCGCGCTCGTGCCCCGCGCCGAGATCGAAGGCGAGATGGGCGACTCGCACATGGGCTTGCAGGCGCGGCTGATGAGTCAGGCGCTGCGCAAGCTGACCGGCAACCTCAGCAAGTCGCGCACGATCGCCGTCTTCATCAACCAACTGCGAGAGAAGATAGGAATTGTCTTCGGGAACCCTGAAACGACCCCTGGTGGGCGGGCCCTGAAGTTCTATTCGTCGGTGCGGCTCGACATCCGCCGAGTGGAATCCATCAAGGACGGGCCCGAGGTCGTCGGCAACCGCGTGCGCGTCAAGGTCGTGAAGAACAAGACGGCACCGCCGTTCAAGCAGGCCGAGTTCGACGTCATGTACGGCAAGGGCATCAGCCGGGAAGGCTCGCTGCTCGATGTCGGTGTCGACCTCGGCATCGTGAAGAAGTCCGGCGCGTGGTTCACCTACGAAGGCGAGCAACTCGGTCAGGGCCGTGAGAACGTCAAGAGCTTCCTCGCCGAGAACCTCGACCTCATGGTCGAGATCAGCGAGAAGATCAAGGCGGAGGTCGGCGTGGGCGAGCAGCCCGAGGTCGTGCTCGTCGACGAAGAGGAGGACGCCGACGCCGACGCGTGACGGCGCACTCGCAACAGTCACCACCCGTGACGGCCTGGGTCTCGCGGCCCGGGCCGTCACGCGTCAACGGCTGCCGAGCCTCCCACGGCCGCCCGTACACTGACGGGGATGGCCCGCCGGTTCTTTGTGCGCACCTTCGGGTGCCAGATGAACGAGCACGACTCGGAGCGCATTTCGGGCCTGCTCGCGGCCGAGGGGATGGAGCCGACCGATGATGTCGAGCAGGCCGACGTGGTCGTCCTCAACACCTGCTGCATCCGCGAGAACGCGGACAACAAGCTCTACGGACACCTCGGCCACTTGAAAGCGCTGAAGGAGCGCCGCCCTGACCTGCAGATCGCGGTGGGCGGCTGCCTGGCCCAGAAGGACCGCGAGCTCGTCCAGCAGCGGGCCGGCCACGTCGACGTCGTCTTCGGCACGCACAATCTCGCCCACGCACCTGACTTGCTCGCCCGGGCCCGGCTCGAAGGGCCGGTGCTCGAGATCCTCGAGGAGCACGAGGCATATCCGTCGGCGCTCCCGGCTCGCCGGGATGTCGACCATGCGGCCTGGGTCACGATCCAGATCGGTTGCGACAACTCGTGTGCGTTCTGCATCGTCCCGGCCGTCCGCGGCCGCGAGGTCAGTCGCCGCCTGGGCGACATCGTGCGGGAGGTCGAGGAGCTCGCCGACGACGGCGTCGTCGAGATCACCTTGCTCGGACAGAACGTGAATTCCTACGGACGCGACCTTGGTGCCGGGCAGTACCGACCGCAGTTCGCCGACCTGCTCCGCGCGATCGACGCCGTCGAAGGCATCCAGCGCGTGCGCTTCACCTCTCCGCATCCGAAGGACCTTCGGCCCGAGACGATCGCAGCAATGGCCGAGTGCGCGTCCGTGTGCGAGCACCTTCACTTGCCGCTACAGGCGGGAAGCGATCGGACGCTCGCACGGATGCACCGCGGCTACACGGCTGAGCGCTACATGCAACGGCTTGCGGCGGCCCGAACTGCGATCCCCGACCTCGCCGTGACGACCGACATCATCGTCGGATTTCCCGGTGAGACCGACGATGACTTCCAGCACACGCTCGACGTCGTCGAGGCCGCCGAATACGACGCCGCGTACACGTTCATCTTCTCGCCGCGGCCGGGCACCGAAGCGGCGGCGATGGTGGACGACTTTGTGCCGCACGAAGTCGCGCAGGAACGCATGACGCGACTCGTCGAGGTCGTCGAGCGTCACGCCTTGCGCCGCCACGACGCTCGGATCGGTGAGACCGAAGAGGTTCTCGTCGACGGCCCGTCGAAGAAGGATCCGGCGGTGTACTCGGGCCGGAGCCGTCACAACAAGATCGTGCACCTCGCGACGCCTGCGCACGGCGAACGCGTGTACGCAGGCGAGATCGTCAGTGTTCGTGTCCGCGACGCCGCGCCGCATTGGTTGCGCGGTGAGCTCCTCGAGCGCGTCAGGCCGGCGCCGCGCCGGCGCGTCCGTCTTCCGGTCACGGTGGTTTGACGCGCCACCTCGTCCTCGTCGGCCCGACCGCGACCGGCAAATCCGCGCTCGCGCTCGAGCTCGCGCGGCAACTCGGTGATGTCGAGATCGTTTCGCTCGACGCGATGCAGGTCTATCGAGAGATGGACATCGGTACGGCCAAGCCGTCTCCATCGGAGCTCGCCGCCGTCCCGCATCACCTCATCGACGTCGCCGATCCGGCGGAGGAGTGGTCAGTCCGTCGGACGCAAGAGGAAGCGCGGACCGCGATCGACGCGATCGAACGCCGCGGGCACCGGGCAATCCTCGTCGGCGGCACCGGCCTCTACATGCGGGCGGTCGTCGATGACCTCAGCGTTCCGCCCGTCGATCCGGGACTGCGGGCCGAACTCGAATCGGAAGCTGATGACGCGGCCGGGCTCGCAGCCGCGTACGCACGCCTTGCCCAACTCGACCCCGCCGCGGCCGCGAGGATCGAGCCCGGTAATCGGCGACGGATCGTGCGGGCGCTCGAGGTCATCGCCGCGACCGGCCGCCCGTTCTCGTCGTTCGGGCCGGGATTGGACCAGTACGGAACCCCCGCGATCGACGCTCGTCTCGTCGGTCTCTCGCTTCCCGGTGACGCGGCCCGCCGGCGAATCGCTGAGCGATTCGCCGACATGACACGGCGAGGTCTCGTCGACGAGGTGCGCGCGCTCGCCGCCCGGCCGGGAGGCTTGGGTCGCACGGCTCGGCAGGCGATCGGGTACAAGGAAGTTCTGATGCACCTCGACGGGGAAATCGCGTCGCTCGACGATGCCGTCGATCTGGCCATTCGCCGAACGCGCAAGTTCGCGCGCCGCCAACGGGTGTGGTTCCGGCGAGATCCCCGGATCGAATGGTTCGAGGTGCCGCAAAAACACGACTCGTTGTCGGATGCGGTCCTGGCAACCTGGTGTGTCCCCACTACGACTGCGACCCTCTGATGCCCGATCTGCATCTGCACAAACTTCACGCGACCGGCAACGACTTCCTCGTGCGACTCGCGCTCGAGCCGACTCCGCTCATCGATCTCGATGCGGTGTCGATCGTCGCGCTCTGCGACCGCCATCGAGGTGTCGG
>JBKPCL010000048.1:0-7456 GCA_046727335.1 Actinomycetota bacterium | reverse complement strand
TTCGCCACCGTTCCCGGAAGCCGGGCCAGTCCGCGTCGATCTCGTCTGCCGTCCGGCCCTGCCAATCGCCGCCATTGCGCTCACGGAAGCCGCGCTCGGGCACGACCGGCACCTCGAGGTGCGCGGCAACGATGTCGGCCGTGCGCTGCGCGCGCTGCAGGTCCGACGTATAGATGACGCGGGGGTTCACGCCGTCGTGCGCGAGCGATCGTGCTCGTACCGTCGCCTGGTGCTCGCCGCGTTCGGTGAGCGGCGCGTCACACCATCCCTGCCACCGTCGCTCGACGTTCCAGGAGGACTCGCCGTGGCGCAGGACGAGCACTCGTTCGGTGGGCACGGGCGCACAGTCAACCAGGAACACTGACGCCGTCCCGACGGTTTGACCCTTACGCCGGTGACGGCAACACTTGACCACCCGGTCTAGTTCACGCCCTTTGGGAGGCTCGCATGCCTACGGCGGTCATCGTCGACGCCATTCGCACCCCGCTCGGACGGCGCAACGGCAAGTTGAAGGACACCCACCCCGTCGACCTCGTCGCGCACGTCTTGCGCGAGATCGTCAACCGCAACCAGCTCGATCCGGCCCTCGTCGAGGACGTGATCATGGGTTGCGTCATGCAGGTCGGCGAGCAGGGCATCAACATCGCGCGCAACGCCGCGCTCGCCGCCGGCTTCCCCGAGTCGGTCGTCGGCACCACCGTCGACCGTCAGTGCGGTTCGTCGCAGCAGGCGGCGCATTTCGCGGCGCAGGGTGTCATCGCGGGCGCGTACGACATCGTGATCGCCGCGGGTGTCGAGAACATGACGCGCGTGCCGATGGGCGCGTCGGTGGCGGAGGGGAAGTACGGCTTCCCGTTCGGACCGATGATGACGCAGCGCTACCCGAACCTGGTGCCGCAGGGCATCTCCGCCGAATTGATTTCCGAGAAGTGGGGGATCTCGCGCGAGGCAAACGATGCGTTCTCGGTCGAGTCGCATCGACGCGCGGCCCGCGCGACCGATGAAGGTCGCTTCGAGCGGGAGATCCTGCCGGTCACGATCACGACTGACGACGGCGAAGAGCTGATGACGCGCGACGAGGGCATCCGCCCCGACTCGAGCGTCGAGAAGCTCGCTCAACTCAAGCCCGCGTTCAAGCCCGACGGCGTGATCACCGCCGGAAACTCGTCACAGATCACCGACGGCGCCGCGGCCGTCCTCATCATGCGCGAGAAAAAGGCGAGGGAGCTCGGGCTCACGCCGCGAGCGCGCTTCCACACGTTCGCACTGGCTGGCGTCGATCCCGTGATGATGCTCACGGGTCCGATTCCGGCGACGTCCAAGGTGCTCGAGCGCGCCGGCATGAAGATCGACGAGATGGATCTCATCGAGATCAACGAAGCGTTCGCGCCGGTGGTCCTCGCGTGGGAGAAGGAGCACCACCCGGACATGGCCAAGGTCAACCCCAATGGCGGCGCGATCGCGCTCGGCCACCCGCTCGGTGCGTCCGGCGCCCGGCTGATGGCCACGCTGCTCAACGAGCTGGAGCGCACCGGCGGCCGATGGGGCCTGCAGACCATGTGCGAAGGCGGCGGCATGGCGAACGCGACGATCATCGAGCGCCTGTAGCGCTCGACAATCGCGTCCAGCGTGCGAGCGGGCACACTGAGCCCGTGCGCGACACCGAGCACCACCACCTCGTGCGACAGGTCGTCGGCATCGACCTGACACCGGCGCTGCTGCAGCTGGGAGCGCAGCGACTACGCGACGCCGGCATCAGCAATGTTCTGCTGCAAGAAGCGAACGCTGAATCGCTGCCGTTCCTCGACGAATCATTCGACGCTGTCTTCTGCCACGGCTCACTCCATCACTTCGCCGACCCTCACCGAGCTGTCACCGAGATGGTGCGCGTCTCCCGAAAGGGTGGCCGAGTCGTCCTGGCGGATCTCGTCGCACCGAACGCCAAGAGCCGCGAGCTGTTCGACCACCTCCATCGCCTCGTGGATCCTTCGCACGTTCGAACCTTCCTCGAGTCCGAACTTGCCGAGCTCCTTCCCGGCGGCATTGACGCCCTTACGTACGCAGACACGTCGACGATTCGCCTGCCGATCGACATTGCCCTGACGGAGCAGTCCGATCGCGACGCTGTCCGCCGAGGTTTGGAGGCAGACCTATCGGGCGCGGGCTGGCAACCGGCTTCGAACCCGCGGAGGAGGACGGCAAGATGGTGGTCTCCTTCACGACCTGCGTCGTGCAGACCGAGCGTCGATAGCCGCTACCGCCACGACGACAGCACCGGAACGCGCCGCGCGTACTCTGAACTCGTCATGCTCGACGTTGTCTGGCTGCTGCTGAAGGTCATCGCGGCGCTCGGGGTCGCGGTGGTCCTCTACCTGATCGGCGCGCGCATGGTCGGCAACTTCTCGCGCTCCGATCCGCCGCCGGACCCGTCCGAAGTCCCGCTCGAGGATGTGGATTACCGGTATCGGTGCATCGTCTGCGGCGCCCAGGCCGTGGTGTACGCGGCGCCGGAAGGCGAGATGCCGGACCCGCCCCGGCACTGCCGGGAGCCCATGGCGCTCGTCAGCCCGGTCGAGTAGACGGGCCGCCGACGGTCGTCCACAGACTGTGGACAAACTTGTGGGGAATCACACCGATGTCGTTCGGTTACCGGCTCGTCATCGGCGCGCCACCTGGCGACAGCGCGCCGCTACCTGTAGCCGGTCGCCAGCACGAAGCCGCCGCTGATCAACAAGATGCCGAGGAGCAGGTACCGGTTCTCGGTGTTCGCCCCCGGCAGCATGTTCATGTAGTTGAGGACGATCACGACCAACCCGGTCACGAGGCATGTCGTGAGCGCGGCAGGCACCCACAACGGGCTCGGAGGAGCCTTCTTCGGCGGCGGCGGCGTGTAGCGAGAGCGCTTGCTCTTCGACTGCGGCACGCCAGCCAGATTATCGCCGCACCCTGCCAACCAGGGCTGGGTACCGTGACCCCGTGCCGCGCGTGCTCGTCATCGACAACTACGACTCGTTCGTCTACAACCTCGTGCAATACCTCGGCGAGCTCGGTGCCGAGCCGATCGTCCACCGGCACGACGCGATCTCGCTCGACGACATGGTCGCCACCCGACCCGACGCCGTCCTCATCTCGCCCGGACCGGGCCGCCCCTCTGACGCGGGCTTGTCGAACGCGGCCATCCGCACGTTCGGCGAGCGCGGCGTCCCCGTCCTGGGGGTGTGCCTCGGGTTGCAGTGCATCGGTGAGCTCTACGGCGGGTCAGTCGTCCGCGCGCCGCGCGTGATGCACGGCAAGACGTCGCAGATCCGGCACCTCGGCGTCGGCGTCTTCGAGGGACTTCCCAGCCCGCTCACCGCGACGCGCTACCACTCGCTGGTCGTCGAGCGCGACTCGGTACCGGACGTCCTTGAGATCACGGCCGAGTCTGAGGATGGGCTCGTCATGGGCCTGCGGCATCGCGACTTCCCGATCGAGGGCGTGCAGTTCCACCCCGAGTCGATCCTCACCGACTCCGGCCACGACTTGCTGCGCAACTTCCTCAGTCGTGTGGAAGATGCGCCCGCCCCCGCGTGACGTCGGCGAGCCCGTCATCGAGCAGCGATGCGAGCGCTTCGCCGTCGAGCTCGACCGCAAGCACCGGTCCTGCGCGTAGGCGAGCCAGCACCTGACCGCGACGCTGACGGAACGAACCCTCGAAGCGGCTCTGGCGGTGACGCGTCTCGTCCTCGTGCACGCCCCGCGTCGCGCACTCCGACATGAGCGGGCACCGATCACACTCAGGACTCCTCGCCACGCAGACGGTCGCACCGAGATCCATGAGCGCGAGCAGGCGGTCGCGACCGCGTAACGGCCGGGCCAGCTCGCGCGCCACCGTTTCCGCCGCCCGTTCCGTCAGCCGCCCGCCCGCGGTGCGTTCGCAGACGCGGCGGATGTTCACCTCGACGCCGATGACGTCGGCGTCGTCGGCCTGCGCCGCGATCGCGGACGCGGTGTACCGGCCCACGCCGGGAAGTTCGGCGAGATCTGCGGGCCAGCCGGCGGACGCGATCACGACGGAGGCGTCCCAGAGCCGGCGGGCGCGGCGCGGATAGCCGAGCCGGCCCCACGCCGCGATGACCGCTGCGGGTCCGGCGGCGGCCATCGCCTCGGGCGTCGGGAAGCGATCCATGAAGGCGTCGAACACCGCGGCAACGCGTCCGGCCTGCGTCTGGTGCAGCATCACTTCCGACACGAGGATCGGCCACCGGTCGCGCGTCCGGCGCCAAGGAAGATCGTGGCGGCCGTGCGCGCGGTACCAGCGCTCGAGCGCGATCACGTCGTCGACGTCGTACTCGCGCTCGATGTCGTCGTCGACGGCGCCGCGCCGACGGTGAGTACCACGGTGCTGCCCGGCGCAGCCTGCGTCCCGGGCTTGGGATCCTGGTCGATCACCAAGCCGGCGTTGCCCGGGCTCGAGGCCCGCTCGAGCACCCTCGCCTGGAAGCCTTTCGCTTGGAGGTCGGCAATCGCGCTTGCTCTCGTCTGACCTCGCTCGTCAGGCACCGCAACCGTGTTTGCCCCCGTCGACACGAACATCTTCACCGTCGCACCGGCCGAGAGGGTGGTGTTCGGCGCCGGGTCGGTGCGGGTGACATTGCCCGACTGCACGGTGTTGCTCGCCTCCGTGAACACCTGCACGTTGAATCCGGCGTCTTGCAGGGTCTTGGCCGCTTGGTCCTGCGGCACGTTGATGACGTTCGGGACCGTGACACCGGAGGACGGCACCAGATGCACGACCGAGCCGGCCGGGACCGTCTGGTTGGCGGGAGGATTCGTGCTGACGACGTTGCCCTTCGGGACATCCCGGCTCTCGACCGCGTCGTCGACGACGACCTGCAGGTGCAGGGCGGCGAGCGTCTGCTTCGCCGTGTTGACGGGTTGACCGGTCACGTCCGGGAGCTTCACCGGCGCGAGACCCGAGCTGACCTTGAGCGTGACCGTGCTCGATTTCGAAACCGACGCACCGGCTTTCGGGTTTTGATCGATGACGGTTCCGATCGCGGCATTGCTCGCGACCTGCTGCACATTTGGCGAGAGGTGCACCGTGTTGAGCTCACGCGTCGCCACGTCGACGGTCTTGCCGACGACGTTCGGCACCTTGATCTTCTCGGCCTGCGCGCTGTTCCGGCTCGAGAGCCACAGGATCAGGGCGACGATCCCGGCGAGGACGAGCAGCGTGAGGAGCGTGACGAGCCAGGGGCTCACGCGCCGTCTCGGATATTGGGGACCCGAGGTCTGGCGCCCGCGTTCGTCGACGGGGACTGCGGGGTTCGCGATCGTCGCCGCGCCCGCGATGGCGGAAGTACCGCCGGCGGCGACCGCGGTCGTCGTGGGCACTTCGGCGACGAGTGCAGTGAGTGGTGCAGCGGCGAGTGGCCGACCGCGGCGGAACCGCAACAGGTCCTCGCGCATGTCCTCGGCCGACTGATACCGGTGGTCGGGATCTTTGGCCATCGCGGTGAGGATGATCTTCTCGAGATCGGGCGCGACTTCGGGATTGCGCTGGCACGGCGGCAGAGGTTCCTCGCGTACGTGCTTGTACGCGACCGCGACGGGCGAGTCACCGGTGAACGGGACGACACCGGTCACCATCTCGTACAGCACCACGCCGAGCGAATAGACGTCGCTGCGGCCGTCGACGGGAAGACCTTGCGCCTGTTCGGGCGAGAAGTAGGTCGCGGTACCCATGACCGAGCCGGTCTGGGTGAGGCCGTCGCTCGCGCCCGCGCGCGCGATGCCGAAGTCGGTGACCTTCACCGTGCCCGACTGCGGCATGAGGACGTTGCCGGGCTTGACGTCGCGGTGCACGACGCCGTTGCGATGCGCGAACCCGAGCGCCGCCGCGATCTCGGCGGTGATCTCGGCCGCATGATCTCCGTCGAGCGGCCCTTCCGAGCGTATGAGGTCGCGAAGCGAGCGACCTTCGACGTACTCCATGACGATGAAGTACGTGCCCGACTCCTGGCCCCAGTCGTAGATCGAGACGATGTTGGGATGGTTCAGGTTCGCGGCCGCCTGCGCCTCGCGGCGGAAGCGCTCGACGAACGACGGCTCACGCGCGTACTCGGGGAACAGCGCCTTGAGCGCGACGGGCCGGTCGAGCAGCTGGTCACGTGCCAGGTAGACCTCGGCCATACCTCCCTGCGCGACCTCGCGCTCGATTTCGTAGCGATTCGAGAAGACTCGGCCGACGAAGGACATTGCCGCGAAACCCTATCTGTCGCCTACCGCGGCGACGGGACGCTGCATCGGACAAGCGAATCTCTGCATGGGTTACCCGTTCAGCAAAGTTTCGAGAACTTGCTTGGCGATCGGCGCGGCGACCCGGCCCCCGGTCGCTTCGGAGCCGGCGTCGCCGCCGTGCTCCACGATCACGGCGATCGCATAACGCGGTTGATCGGCCGGCGCGAACGCGATGAACCACGCATGTGGGTTCTGACCGGGGACGGTTTGTGCGGTACCGGTCTTGCCCGCGACCTGCACGCCGGGAATCTGCGCCGCCGTGCCGGTGCCGCGCTGGACGACTTGGAGCATGAAGTCGCGCATCGTGTTCGCGGTCGCCGGGTCCATCGTGCGAACCGCCTGACGCGTTCCGTACCGGCCGACGACTTTGCCGTCAGGATCCTCGACCCGGTCCATGACATGGGGCTCGAGCATGACGCCGCCTGTCGCTACCGACTCGGCGGCCAGCGCCATCTCCAGCGGCGTGACGAACACGTCGCGCTGGCCGATCGCGCCTTGTGCGAACGACGGCATGTCGTTCTGGAACGTCCCCTCCTTCGGCCCGGCGCTGGGCGCGATCATCGGGTCGAGGTCGGAGCGGGGCGGCGTAGTGTTGATGGTGAAGCGTTTGATGCCCGACGCGAACTGCTCGCCGAGATCGAGACCGACTTGCCCGAACGTCGTGTTGCACGACACCACGAACCCTTCGAGCAAGGATCCGCCGCAGCGTTCGCCGCCGAAGTTCTTGAGCGTGCGGGTCGTCTGCGGCAGCGGCAGCTCGGTGAGGAACGGGAACTGCTTCGTGACGTCGACGTTGTCCTGGATCGCGATCGACGCGGTGACGGTTTTGAACGTCGATCCCGGCGGATAGATCTCGCGCCACGCGCGCGGCAGTAGCGGCTGGCTCGGGTCGAGCAGATAGAGCGTGCGGATACGCTGCGCCTTCTTCACGTCATGCGATGCGAGCCCGTTCGGATCGAAGGTCGGGTTGGAGTACGCGGCGACGATGCCGCCCGTTTGCACGTCGAGGACCACGACGGTTCCACGCCTGCCTGCCAGCGCGTCGGCCGCGGCCTTCTGCGCCTTGTTCGAGACGGTGAGCGTGACCGTGCCGGTGATCTGACGGCCCGCGAACGCGTCGGCGAGGTTCTTCGTGATGTTGCTGAACGTGCGTCCCGTCAGCTGGTTCGCGTAG
>JBKPCL010000047.1:0-3350 GCA_046727335.1 Actinomycetota bacterium | reverse complement strand
TCCGCGACCGTCTGTCCGAACTGCTTGCGTTCGTGGACGTACCGGGTCGCGAGATCGAGCGCGCCTTGCGCGATCCCGAGCGCCTGCGCGCCGACCAGCGGCCGCGACCGGTCGAGGGCGCCCATCGCGTAGTGGAAGCCTCGCCCTTCCTCGCCGATGAGGTTCGTCGCCGGGACGACGCAGTCGTCGAGCAGCACCTCGCCCGTGGGCGACCCTCGTACTCCCAGCTTGTGTTCGAGCTTGCCCACTGCGAAGCCCGGGAAGTCCTGTTCGACGACGAAGCAGCTGATGCCGCGATGGCCCGCGTCAGGATCCGTCTTCGCGAAGACCGTGTAGACGTGGCTGACGCCGGCGTTCGTGATCCACGCCTTCCGGCCGTTCAGCACGTAGTGATCGCCGTCGCGAATGGCGCGCGTCTTCATCCCCGCGACGTCGCTTCCCGCATCGAACTCGGACAGGCAGTACGACGCCTGCCATTCACCCGACGCGACGCGCGGTAGGTATTCCTGCTTCAGCTCCTCGCTGCCATGATCGAGCAGCGCGGTCGTGCCGAGCTTCGAGATGAAGGTGAAGAGCGAGGCGGAGGCGCAGACGCGCGCGACCTCCTCGACACAGATCGCGTGGGCGAGGATCCCGCCGCCCTGGCCGCCGTATTCCTCGGGGAACGCCAGGCCCGCGAACCCGGCGTCGTGCCAGGCGCGCCACGACGCCCACGGGTATTCCTCGCGCTCGTCCGCCTCGGCCGCGTGCGGTGCGATCTGGGTCTCGGCGAGTCGGCGCACCGACGCCCGCAGCTCTTCGAGCTCGGCAGGCAGGGCGAACGGGTTCACAGGGACGCGTCAGGGAGACGGCTGACGCCTGAGGTCGTCACCGAGATGGGCGCCCGCACTCGCGCGCCACTCGTCGATCTGCTCGTGAAGCTCCGCCGGCGCCAACCGGAGCAGTCGTTGCGGAACCGCGTCGACCACGGCGCGCCGTCGGGTGTACTCGTGCGCCGCGCCGCGCACGAGTTGCGAGCGAAGCTCGGTGAATTGCTCATCGGCGCTTCCGTCGTAGCCGAGTAACGCGAGCGCGACGTCGATGTCGACCATGACCGGCGCTCGACCGAACAGCGTGGCCCGCTTTCCCGCGATCTCGGCGACGACGGTGAGGGCGTCGTCGATCTCCTCGTGCGGCGCGACGTGGAACCGATCTTTGGCGCGCTCGGCGAGGGTGTACGAGTAGCCGACGTTGGGACCCGGCGTACCGAACAGCCGGCCGTGGGGTTGGCCCGGCCCGAGATCACCGGGCCGGTTCGGCACCCAGCGCGTCGGTGGTGGCAGAGCGATCCCCGGCGGCAGGTTCTGCTGTTGCCGCGGCCGATCGGCCGGATCGGGAGGGACGTAGGGGTCAGTCGGCACGACCGGGAATGTACCGGTTCAGCCGTGCTCACCCTGCCCCTGAGAACGGAGCAGGCCGAACTGAATCGAATCGAGCAGCGCCTGCCACGACGCTTCGATGATGTTCTCGTTGACGCCGATCGTCGTCCAGGTTGTCTCGCCGTCGGTCGAGTCGATCAGCACGCGAGTGACGGCGCCGGTGCCCTTCTGCGTGTCGAGCACGCGCACCTTGTAGTCGGTGAGGCGCACGCGTTCGAGTGCGGGGAACGCGCCGTCGAGCGCGGTTCGCAATGCGCGGTCGAGCGCGTTCACCGGACCGTTGCCTTCGGCCGTGGCGATGACGCGCCGGCCGCCGACGTGCACCTTCACGGTCGCCTCGGTCGTGACGGTCGCGCCCGTCTGCTCCGTGAGCGTGCCGACACCGGCGCTGTCGTCGGTGATGACACGAAACGACTCGACTCGGAACCAGTTCGGCTCCCATCCCATCGCGCGTCGCATCAACAGCTCGAGTGAACCGTCGGCGACCTCGAAGTGGTAACCCTCGTGCTCGAGCCGCTTCAGCGTCTCGACGACCTCGGACAGCTGCGGGCCGTCGAGCGCGAGGCCGAGCTCGGCCGCCTTCATGGTGAGCGTCGACTTGCCCGCGAGCTCGGAGACGACGAATCGCGTGCCGTTGCCGACGCTCTCCGGGTCGACGTGCTCGTACGCGTCCGAGCGCTTGGCGATCGCGCTCGTGTGGAGGCCCGCCTTGTGCGCGAACGCCGAGTGCCCGACGTACGCGGCCTGCGGGTTGAGCGGCATGTTGACGAGCTCGGCGATGTGATGCGCGACCGGCGTGAGCCGGTCCATCCGATCCCGCGGGATCGTCTCGATCCCCATCTTGAGCGTGAGGTTCGGGATGATCGCGGTCAGGTTGCAGTTGCCGGTGCGCTCGCCGTATCCGTTGATGGTGCCCTGCACTTGGCTCGCGCCACCGCGCACGCCGGCGAGCGCGTTCGCAACGCCCGTCCCCGCGTCGTCGTGCAGGTGCACGGCCACCTTGACATCGTCACCGAAGTAGGCGACGACCTCGCGCACGATGCGCTCGACCTCGTCGGGCAGCGTTCCGCCGTTGGTGTCGCACAGGACGAGATGCGACGCACCCTTCGTGGCGGCTTCTTCGAGCACACGCAGTGCGAACTCGGAGTTGCGCCGGTAGCCGTCGAAGAAGTGCTCGGCATCGAACAGCACCTGCATCCCCGCGTTGCGCAGAAACTCGACCGAGTCGCCGACCATGGCGACGCCTTCGTCGAGCGTCGTCCCGAGCGCCTCGGTCACGTGATAGTCCCACGACTTGCCGACGATGCAGACGGTGCTGACGTTGGCATCGACCAGATGCCGAAGCGTGTCGTCGCTGTCGACCTTGCCTTTGACCCGCCGCGTCGACCCGAACGCGACCAACGTCGATGTCGTCAGCTGGAGGTCCTGCGGTGCGCGCCGGAACAGCTCGTCGTCCTTCGGGTTGGCGCCCGGCCAGCCCGCCTCGATGTAGTGGACGCCGAGCCAGTCGAGCTGCTCGGCGATGCGCAGCTTGTCCTCGACGGTGAGCGAGATCCCCTCGAGCTGGGACCCGTCGCGCAGCGTGGTGTCGTAAATCTCGACTCGGTTCATCGCGCCTTCATCTCCCAACCGGCGTGACCGACAGCCCTGTGAGGGCCGCTGCTCACGCCAGTTCGCTGCGGTGGCTCATGCGAGCTCGCACCAGTCCTTGTACTTGTCGACCTGGCCACGCACGGCCTTCGCGTATTCGGCCGCGATGACCGTCGTCATCGGGCCGGGGCACGGGATCGCGCGGTCGTCGACCGAGTTGACGGCACTGACCTCGGCCGCGGTCCCGCACACGAACATCTCCTCGGCGACGTAGAGGTCGCTGCGCGACAGGTCGTCCACGGCGACCTCGAAGCCGTGATCGCGCGCGATCGTCATCACCGA
>JBKPCL010000046.1:0-14911 GCA_046727335.1 Actinomycetota bacterium | reverse complement strand
TGCGGCAGCGCGTCCAGCGACTCGTCGACGAACGTGTCGTCCAGATCGTCGGGGTGACCGATCCGCTCCGTTTGGGGTTCCGCCGTCAGGCGATGATCGGAGTGCGCACCGAAGGCGACATCATGGCGATCGCCGACACGCTCGGGGCCGTTCCCGAGGTCGACTACGTCGTCTTCACGTCCGGGAGCTTCGACCTGCTGTTCGAGGTCGTATGCGAGGACGACGAGCACCTCCTCGCGATCATGAACAAGGTGCGCGGCATCCCGGGTGTCCGCCGGACCGAGACCTTCGTCTATCTCGGGCTGCACAAACAGACCTACGCATGGGGCACCCGATGAACTCCGACGAGCTCCAAGCGGCTGCGCGCCGGCACTTGTGGGGCCACTTCACACGGCTCGGCCACTACGTGGACCACGAGATGCCGATCATCACGCGCGGCGACGGCTGCTATGTCTGGGATCAGCACGACACCCGCCGACTCGACGCGCTCGCCGGCTTGTTCGTCGTCCAGGTCGGCTACGGACGCCACGAGCTCGGTGACGCCGCCGCCCGCCAGGCCGAGACGCTCAACTACTTCCCGGTCTGGTCGTACGCGCACCCACCGGCGATCGAGCTCTCGCAGCGCATCGCCAACCTCGCGCCCGGCGACCTGAATCGGGTGTTCTTCACGACCGGCGGGTCCGACGCCGTCGAATCGGCGTGGAAGCTCGCGCGCCAATACTTCCGCGCCATCGGCGAGCCGCAGCGCTACAAGGTGATCGCGCGCAAGACCGCATATCACGGCACAACGCTCGGTGCGCTCGCCGTCACCGGCGTCGCCGCCTTCCGCACCCCGTTCGAGCCGCTCGTGCCCGGCGGCGTGCACGTCACGAACACGAATCGCTATCGCCACCCACTCGGCAAGGACGAAACGGCGTTCGCGCAGCTTTGCGGCGACGCGATCGAGGAGGCGATCTTGTTCGAGGGGCCGGAGACGGTCGCGGCCGTCGTGTTGGAACCGGTGCAGAACGCCGGTGGCTGCTACATGCCACCGGCGGGCTACTTCCAGCGGGTCCGTGAGGTCTGCGACCGCTACGGCGTGTTGCTCATCTCCGACGAGGTCATCTGCGCGTTCGGCCGGCTCGGCTACATGTTCGGCTGCGAGCGCTACGACTATCTCCCCGACATGATCACGATGGCGAAGGGGCTCACGAGCGGCTATTCGCCGCTCGGTGCCGTGGCTTGCCGCGACTTCCTGGCCGAGCCGTTCCTGGGCGAGGGCGCGGCATTCCTGCACGGCATCACGTACGGCGGTCATCCGGTCAGTTGCGCGGTGGCGCTGCGCAACCTCCAGATCTTCGACGACGAACACCTCCTCGCATCCGTCTGCAACCAAGAGGAGGCATTCCGCGAACGGCTCATGGCGTTGTACGACCTGCCGATCGTGGGTGACGTACGCGGCGCGGGGTGGTTCTGGGCCATCGAGCTGGTGAAGGACCAGGCGACGCAGGCTCGCTTCACGCGTGAGGAGATCGACGCGATGTTGAAGGGCTTCGTCGCGCCCGCGATTTACGACGCCCGGATCGTGTGCCGCACCGATGATCGCGGCGATCCCGTCATCCAGCTGTCGCCTCCCTTGGTGATGACGAGTGAGCAGCTCGACGAGGTCGAGTCGGTCCTGCGCCGAGTGCTCACCGAGGCGTCGTGGAGGTTCTGCGCGTGACGACTGCGAACGGCACCATGACTGTCGGCGTACCGCGAGAGCTGAAGACCGACGAACACCGAGTCGCGATCACGCCGGACGGCGTCCTCGAGATGAGCCATCGCGGCGTTCGCGTGCTGATCGAGGCGGGAGCGGGCCAGGACTCCAGCATCACCGACGCCGACTACCGCGGGGCAGGCGCTGAGATCGTGCCGACGGCCGACGACGTCTGGGGCGGTGCCGATGTGGTGCTCAAGGTCAAGGAGCCGCAGCCGTCGGAACTCGGCTCTCTACGCCCGGGCTTGGTGCTGTTCACCTACCTGCATCTCGCCGCCTACCCCGACGTCGCCCGGGCGCTGCTCGACTCGAAGACGATCGGCATCGGTTACGAGACCGTGCAGCTCGGCAACGGCCAACTGCCGTTGCTCGCGCCGATGAGCGAGGTCGCAGGGCGCATGGCGCCGCAGATCGGTGCCCATTTCCTGGAACGCCGTCAAGGCGGGCGCGGCGTGCTGCTCGGGGGCGCGCCCGGCGTCCGTCCTGCGCGCGTCGTCGTGCTCGGCGCCGGCAACGTCGGATGGAATGCGGCGTGGATCGCGCAGGGCATGGAGGCCGAAGTGCTCCTGCTCGACAAGAACATCGACCGTCTGCGATGGGTCGACCAGATTCACCGCGGGCGCATCGTGACGCTCGCGAGCAACCGGGGCGCGATCACGCGCGCAGTCGCCGACGCGGACCTCGTGATCGGCGCGGTCCTCGTACCGGGCGGCCGCGCGCCCGTGCTGGTGACCGACGCGATGATTCGGACGATGAAGCCCGGCGCGCTGATCGTCGACTGCGCGATCGATCAAGGCGGCTGCATCGAAGGCATCCACGAGACGACGCACACCGATCCCGTGTACGAACGGCACGGTGTCCTGCACTATGCAGTGGGCAATGTGCCGGGCGCGGTGCCGAACACGTCGACGTATGCGCTCACGAACGCGACGCTGCCATACGCGTTGGAGCTGGTGACGCGTGGCGTGCAGGAAGCCGCGGCTGCAGATCCTGCATTGGCTGCCGGCATCAACACGGTTGACGGTTGCATCCCCAACCCCGCCGTTGCGCAAGCCTTGGGAATTGGAGCCACCCCACTCGACGAGGTACTTGCAAGGTCAGCGCCGCGTCGTTGAACGCGTGACGCGGTACACGCGTTCAGCGTCGGGCGCCGTCGTCATTCGACGGTGCAACGCTTTGCAGCGACTCGAGCTTCTGTCTCGACGGTTGCACGGCATCGCGATTCGCTTCCTGCAATTGCAAAAAGATCTCTTCGCGATGCACGTCGATGGAGCGCGGTGCCTTGATGCCGAGGCGTACCTGATCGCCCCGCACCTCGAGCACGGTCACCACGACCTCGTGCCCGATCATGATGCTTTGGTTTGCACGACGAGTGAGCACGAGCACGGGTTCTCCCTCCGTGGTGGCCGCCATCCAGGCGCGCGCGGAGCATACGCAGTTGTTGGGCAGCGCGCTCGTCCCTCGAACAGCGCCGGCACCTTCGAGCCGGCGCGTGCACGGTCCGTGGTCGGCGCCGACCGACGCGGACGCGGAGTTCAGGCGGTAGCCGCGAGCGGGGCGCGGACGCTGTAGCCGCTCGTCGGCAGCACGACCTGTGCGGCCTCGTGCGTGTGACGGTTCACAACGACCGGGCCGAGCAGGTTCAGCGTCGCCTGGTTGAGGTGTTCACCGAGTGTGACGACGGCGAGGACGACGGCGTCACTCGCGTCCTGCAGTGCGAGCCGCTCGGCGGTCGCGGCGTCGAGCTCGAACTCGTATTCGGGATAGAAGACCCACGGCGGGACGACGATGAACGCGATCTCGAGGTCGTCGACGGCTTCGAGCAGGAGGAACGGGCTGCCCGCCGGACCCCACGGCGCCAGCGCGAATCGGTGCGCGTGCGGGAAACCCGGCAGTCCGGACGGAAAGTCGACCTGAATGACGTCGGTGACCGCGTTGGGCTCGAGCATCGGTTCCTCATCGTCAGAGGATCGCCCGAGTTTCGGCAGTTCGGGGCCTTCACACGAGATGACACACGTGCGCCACCTCTCGTGGGAGGAGACGCAGGCGGAGCCGACCGGATGGGAGGCAGAGCCGGAGTCGACCAGTGGGTGGGGGACCCCTGTGTCCCGTTAGTGAAGCAGTCCCTTGGCCACGGCCCGACCGAGCGCTTCGTTGCGATTCGAGACCCCGAGCTTCGCGTAGAGGCGCACGAGGTGCGTCTTGACGGTGGCGAGACTCACTGAGAGCTCCGCTGCCATCTCGCGATTCGTTCGTCCGGCGGCGAGTAACGCGAGCACCTGACGTTCGCGGCCCGAGAGTGCGCTGTCGTCGTGGGTGGCGTTCTCGAGCGGACGGACGCCACCGGCCAACGCCCCGTGCAATGCCGGCGCGACGAACTGCTCGCCCTTCAATGCCGCGGCTACTGCGATCGCGAGGTCGTCCCCGCCGGTGTTCCGAAGCTGAATCCCATCGGTACCGAGCGCGACGAGATAGCGCACCGCGTCCTCGTGTGCGGGCGGGAGCAGCGCGACGACGGCCGGTCGGGGTCGTATGTGCAACAGCCGCCGCACCGTCTCGGCAACCGACAGGTCCACGCTCGCGCCGACGACGGCGAGGTCGACGCCTTCGATCTTGGTCGCGCTGACGGCCTGCCGGCCGGACTGCGTTTCGACGACGACCTCGACGCCGAGCGACGACAAGACCGAACCCACGCCGACCCGTACGAGCGGCACCTCGTCGACGACGATCGCCCGCGGCTGGCCACCTGCGTGGCCGCTCCGATGGCCGTGATGTTGCCCATGCCCTAGTTGTCCCACGTGACCTCCCAGGTCGGGGACCCGGCAAGGCTACCTAGCGCGCGCAACCGCCTCACGGCATGTGGCCGTACTTTTCCACCCTCAGGTTGATCAAGGGACGAGGTGGCACGAGCCGAACCATGACCCCGGAATCACCCAACACACGGGATTCGGGGGGCACAGCGTGAAACCAGGCAAAGACCACATCGATATCGAGCGGGCGACGTACGAAGACCGCCTGGTGCGCGAGCACATGCATCTCGTGCAGTACGTCGTCGCCGAGGTCGCACAGCGGGTGCCGGGACACGTACACCGCAACGATCTCGTGTCAGCGGCGATGCTCGGCCTGGCGCAGGCGGCGCGCACCTACGACCCGGACCGGGGCGTTGCGTTCGATCGGTTCGCGTCGACGCGAATGCGCGGCGCACTGCTCGACGAGCTGCGCGGCCGCGACTGGGCGAGCCGTTCGGTACGCGCGCGGGCGCGTGGCTTGAAGGCCGCGCAAGACGAGCTGACGACGCGCCTCGGCCGGCTGCCCACGCCCGCGGAAATCGCATCGGCGCTCGACCTGCCCCAAGAGACCGTCGCCAAGCTCGTCGACGACGTCCATCGTGCGACGGTGTTGCACTACGACTCGCTGGTGCTCGAAGGCGACGCCGAGACGTTCATCGCGACGACCGACGAAGGCCCGGAAGACGTGATGCTCGACCGCGAACGCAAGGGTTACCTCCACGCAGCGGTCGAGGCGTTGCCTGACCGCTTGCGCCGCGTCGTGGTCGGCTACTTCTTCGAGGAGCGCTCGATGCAAGACCTCGCCGACGAGTTCGGCGTGAGCGAGTCCCGGGTCTCGCAGCTTCGAGCCGAGGCGATGCTGCTCTTGCGCGACGGCATCAATGCGCAGCTCGACCCCGATCTCGTGGCGGCCGAACCGCGACCGAACGGTCGGGTGGCGCGCCGGAAGTCCGCCTACTACGCGGCCATCGCGTCGGGGTCGGACCACTACTCGAGGATGTCCGAGGTCATCGCCGACGAGCGAGCAGTCGTCTCGAGCTGAGCCCACCCCCTGATTAGGCGGCGTGTTCCTCGCGGGCGCCGGCGGCCTTGGCCTTGCGAGCCGCCTTCTGGCGGCGCCGGATCAACCGGTGGCGTTCGGTCGAGGTGAGCCCACCCCAGACGCCTTCCGGCGGACGGGTCGCGATCGCGTACTCGAGGCACTCCTCGCGCACCGGGCACGCCGCGCAGATCGCTTTGGCTTCCCCGGCGTCGGCTTCGGACGCGGGGAAGAACACCGACGTGTCGGCGTCGCGACACGCGGCATCCTCGAAGAAATCGGTCGGTACGTGGTGGTTGACGATCCGTGGCATAGCAGAGATGTAACGATCCGCTGCCGCTCGGGATTCCCCGAACGGGCGTCCGCGAACCCGGCGTCGCGGGAGCGCCGGGATCGGGGTCAGGGCGGAGCCGTTCCGGGCGAGACGAGGCCGCTCTCATAGGCCGCGATCACCGCCTGGGCCCGGTCCCGACTGCCGAGCTTCGTGTACACGTGCTTCACGTGGGTCTTCACCGTCTCCGGGGAGAGGTGAAGATGTCGGGCGATCTCGTCGTTCGAGTAGCCGCGGGCGACCAGCGTCAAGACCTCTGATTCACGCTCGGTGAGCGCCTGAACACCCGCCCATTCGCCCGAGCCCTGCACTCCGGCGAAGCCTTCGATCAGCCGCTGGGTGGTCCGCGCCATCGGCAGCGCATCGCCCGCGGCGACGACGCGGACGGAATCGACGAGCTCCTCGGCCCGGGTGCGCTTGAGCAGGAAGCCACTGGCGCCGGCCCGAAGCGACCGGAACACATACTCCTCGTAGTCGTACGTCGTGAGCACGATCACGCGCGGCCGCGGCTCGGTCGCGTCGCCCGATGTGATGCGCCGCGTCGCCTCGATACCGTCGAGCTCGGGCAGTTGGATGTCCATCAGCACGACATGAGGTGTGAGCTCCTCGGCGAGGCGGCAGCCCTCGAGCCCGGTCGCCGCCTGGCCGACCACCTCGATGTCGGGCTCGGCCGACAAGATCGTCTCCAAGCCGATGCGCGTCGCGACGTCGTCCTCCACGATGAGCACTCTCGTCGGGACGTTCATTCTTGTCGCTCCTGGCGCCTGCGGCGCCGGGCCGCTAGGCCCCCATCACTGGTCGACCCCGGCTTCGCCTCCCCTTCGGTCGGCTTCGCCTGCGTCTCCTGCTCGCTGCCCGGCGGGATACCCGCCTCCCGACGCTCGCTCACGCGCGAAGTCCTTGCACGGGAAGTCGGACCTGCACGGCGAATCCGTCGTCGGACGGCCCGACATCGATTTGACCACCCAACACCGCGACGCGCTCTCGCATGCCCACGAGCCCTCGACCGGGGCGCTGCCCGTTGCGCGCCGGCTTGGGCACCCGGTCGTTCACAACAGAAAGGAACAACGCATCCGGCTCGTGGCGAATCGTGACGCGCACACGCGCGGCCGGCGCGTGCTTGGCGACGTTCGTCAGCGCTTCTTGGAGGATTCGGTACGCCGACCACTCGACGAGCGTGGAGAGCTCCTCGTTGCCCCCGCCGTCGACATCGAGCTCGACTGCCAGGCCGGCGTCGCGCATCGTCTCGACGAGCTCGGGGACCGAGCCGAGCCCGCGTTCCGGCTGGAGCTCCGTGGGCGCGGCGATCCCGAGCGCGCTGTCCAGGTCTCGGAACGCGCTGCGGCCCGTCGCCTCCAACGACTCGAGCAGTTCCCGCGACCGCTCTGGATCAGGCGTAATGAAGCGACGGGCGGCACCCGCCTGCAAGAGCATGACGTTCATGGCATGTCCGACGATGTCGTGGGTCTCCCGCGCAATCCGGTGCCGCTCGTTCCCCGCGGCAACATGGACGGCCAGCTCCGCACGAATGCGATCGGCGTCGGCGCGGCGAAGAATCCACTCCGCTCTGCGCCGTTGGGCCACTTCGACGCACAGCACGAGGGCCGTGAGGAGGGTCATCGCGAGATACAGCTGGACGAACTCGAGGTGCTGACTCGGGCTGTCCGTGGACAACAGCTTGTCGGCGCGGCCGGTCACGGCAACCCAATCAACAGCGAAGCCGACGAAGAACCCGGCGGTCGTCGCCGCGCGGCTGCCACCGCGCAGCGCACCCCACACCAACAGCGGCAGCACCATGTAGATCAGCGGTCGGTGCCACAGGATCCCGGGCACGAGGATCACCACGACCGAAAGCGCGCTGATCAGCGCGATCTCGCGGAACGACGCGGATGGCTCGAACGCCGACGGCCGCGCCCACGCCAGGATGGGTGACGCCACGACAAGCACGCCGAGCGCATCGCCGAGCCACCAGTTGCTGAAGACCGTGAGCCACGAACCGCCGGTACCGAACATTGCGCCGACGGTCGCGCCGATGAACCCACCGACGAACGGTCCGAGCACGACGGCACAGCCCAGGTACGCCACGAGTGCGCCGCGAGGCCGCACCCCGAAGCGTCTCGTCGCGGCCCTGAGTGCGGTCGCGCCCACGAACGGTTCGACCGTGTTGGCGAGCGCGAAACCGATGGCCAAGGAAACCGACAGATGGTGCGTGATGTCGACGAAAAACTCCGCGGTCCCTGCCGCGATCAACCAGAGCGGCCACGTCCGGCGGTCAGACAGTGCAAGCGCGGCGAGCGTCAGGCCCGCGGGCGGAAAAAACGCCGAGCCGAGACTCGGCGTCGCCAGGAACCAGAAGACCAGGAGCGCGCCGAACGCGTACAGCGCGCCGAGAACGACTGCTGTGGCGAGTAGTCGCACCGTCCGCTGCATCGACGCGTCCTGTTGTGTTCCCCGCGCGGGCTCACCGGGACTCCTGCCGACCCGAAAACCCGCGCGCGACAACCACGGTAGTTCGGCGCCGCTCGATGCTCCAGAGCTGGTGGCCCGCCCCCGCGAACCGAATGCGCCCGTCGTCAGGCCGGCCAATTCGACTCCGTCTCCCGACGGTGAAGCGCGACCGCTTCGCGACGCGTTCGCACGGCGAGCTTCGAGTAGATGCTGCGCACGTGGGACTTCACGGTGTTGCGCGACACGAACAAGGCGCGAGCGATCTCGTTCATCGACAGCGGTGTGCCGAGATATCGCAGGACTTCCTCCTCGCGCGGTGTGAGCCCACGAGTGCCGGACACCATGCGCAGCGACAACGGCTCGGTCGCAAGCACCGAGACGAGGTCGACCGGGTAGCTCGACGACCAACTGCCGACGAGGCGCGTCATAACCGGCTGGATCCACGTCGATTCGTCGACGAAGACGCGCACATAACGGTGTGGCTCGGCGAGCGCGAGCGCGGCACGTACATGGTCGTCCCGCTCTTCGTCCGTCGCGGCCACACGCGCCCGTATCAACAGCGCGTCGATGCGATCGCGCGTCGTCGTATTCGTGACCCGGCCGATTGCATCGAGCGCGCGCGCGTTCGCACCGGATCGGGCGTGCAACCGGGCATTCATTCGCGAGCTGCACGGTTCTGCCAGCTTGGCGATCACTCGGGCCGCGAGCTCGAGGTCGCCGTCGAGCAGGAGGAGCGACGCTTCCACTTCGAAGCATCGCTGCTGCAGCACACGAGCGTCGGCGTCGAGACACGCCCGAGCTTCGGTGAGCATTTCCGCGGCGCGAGACCTCTGGCCCCGCGCTCGCGACGCCCTCGCCATCGCGAGACGCGGGAGCACACGACTGTGCGCGAATCCGACGCGATCTCCGCGCTCGATTGCATGGCGGAGTTGCGAGACCGCCCCATCGAGTTCGTTGCGTTCGAGCAGGATCGACCCGAGCACATACGGAATCTCGTAGCCGAAGTGGCCGCCGACCGACGCCTCCCGCTGATGGCCGCGCCGGGCCAGCCGCTCGGCCTCGGCGAGGTTGCCCTCGGCGAGTTCCAGCTCACTCGCAATCCCGTCGACCATCACTTCGTCGCCGGGCAACGGATCCCGAGTGGCGAGCCGATACTCGGACTGGACGGCTCGGGCGCGGTCATAGCGCCCGAGCAACGAGAGGAGTGTCGCGCGTCCGCGAGGCGAACGGCTTCGCTCCCATTCGCCCGGCGCGGCGGAGTCAAGAAGTCGGTGCGCTTCCGAACCGAGACGCGCGGCCGCGAGGAGATGGCCAGAGGCGAATTCCGCCATGTAGTGCGCGTATGTGAGCCACGCCGCGAAGACGGGCTTTGCCCGCCATGGCTCGGTCGCGTCCGAGTCGGCGCGAGCAAGCCAGGTGCGCGCGTCGTCCAACCTTCCGAGATAGATCAGTGCGATCGCGAGGATCAGCGCCCGATCGGGCCTGAGATCGTCGCTGTCCTGCGCAAGCAGACGCGACCAGCCGGCGAGGACGTCGTACCGGCCTCGATAGAGCTGGCGAACCATCGCGTTTCCGAAGCGCGCCCATGCCGACTTCGTCTCGCCCGCACGCAGCGCGTGCCGGAGTGCACCGTCGTCGTCGCCCGTGCGCTCGCACCATTCCACGGCACGACGATGCAGCTCTCGATGCCGCCCCGGCTCTGCGTGCGCGAGATCGGCCTCGAGCATTTCTCGCAGGAGGCGCGGACATCGGTAGGCGCCCTGCGCCTGCTCGGGCGCCGGGAGGAACACGCCACTCCGTTCGAGCGTTCCGAGCAGGCTCGCGACGTCGCCGCGCTCGGTGAGGAAGCCGCACATCGGCGCGGTCAGAAACTCGGAGACCGAGGTGTCCCGGAGGAATCGGCGCGTGTCATCGGGGAGGCCCTCGAGCACCTCGGATGAGAAATAGTCGGCCACGTCGGGCGTCGTCCCGCCGAATTGCGAGAGCGCGGCCACCGGGTCGCGCGCGTCTCGCGCGGCCATTCCCGCGAGTTGGATCCCGGCCGCCCAACCCTCGGTGCGATGCACGAGCGCGCGTACCTGCGCGATGTCGAGCGAGACGCCGAGGCGCTCCAACAACAGTGACGCCTCGTTCACGTCGAAGCGCAGGTCGTCGACGCCGATTGCTCGAACATCGTCGCTCGCGCGCAGGCGAGCCAAGCTTGGTAGATGCGGGCGGCCTCGGCTCACGAGAACGAAATGCAACGCAGCCGGCGCGTTCGTCATGAAGTCGTCGAACGCCTCCAGCACGAAGGAGTCGGAAATCGCGTCGAACCCGTCGATGACCAGTGTCGGCAACTGGCTCGTGTGCTCGGAGCAATCGATCAACTCATCCACGAAGTCGACCGCGCCGTCGATCGAGAGACGCTCGAGCGGCGCGTCGATGACGTCGAACCCCGGCGTGGCGAGCACGTGTTGCCAGAAGCGCGTCATCTCGTTCTGCGCCGGCCCGACGGTGCACCACGCCGTGGTCGCCGGCCGGCTCTGCACCCAGTCGCTCACCGCGGTGCTCTTGCCGGAACCGGCGCCGGCCGCGACGATCGTCACCCGAGCGACCGCGCACCGATCGAGCGCGTCGCGCACGCGCGGACGCGCAACCGCGTGCCGAGGCAACGTCGGCGGACGTAGCTTTGACGCTACGTTGGCGGATGTCACGTGCGCCGCCCTCCTGCAGGTCGACGGGGCCCGCGGTCCGAGGCCACCCCGCGAACATCTGATCGCTCCCGGACGGCAAGCGCCCCTCGACCCCGGTTTGAGTAGAACACACCGCTTACCGGGCGGTCGTCACCCAGGAGGGTGAGGAAGAACGGCCTCCGGACACCGTCGTGGGCTACTGCCCCCCTCGGTGAACGGGTGCGCGGCGTCACCCACCGGGGGTGAGGCGCCATTTCGATCTCGCAGCAACCGTCAGGTTCGTGGAACCAGCACAACCTGCGGCGGGCATGATGGCCCGACTCCGGCGCGGCGCGGAAGCCGCGGCTCGCGATTCCGCGCGCGACGCGTTCCGGCTCGGGCTGCAGATCCTCGACGTCATCCCGATCGACGAGCTCGTCGAGCGAATACCGATCGAACAGATCATCGAGCGCATCCCCATCGAAGAGCTCCTTGCGCGCGTCGACATGAACGCGCTGATCGCGCAGATCGACGTCGAGGCGTTGCTGGGACGCATGGACATCGGCCGGATCGTGAACGAAGCGATCTCGGGCATCGACTTCGAAGGGTTGATCCGCGCGTCGACGGCGAGCGTCGGAAGCGAGGTTCGCGATGCCACTCGCGGCGGCGCGATGTATGCGGATGTCACGCTGGCGCGCGTCATCGATCGTTTGCTTCGCAGATCGGGCCGTTCGCTCGAGGTCGGCCTCGCCGGCTCGGCCGGGCCATGACCACCCCCCGACGCGGACGGGCTCATGCGCTGCAAGGCAAGCGGGCGGGCATCATCAGCCGCCTCATTGCGGACGGCATCGACCTCGTCGCCGTCATCGTGTGGTACGTCGGCTTGCTCGTGGCCTACGCCGTCGTCAAGTTCCTCTTGACGTCGGCAGACTTGCGTTTGCCCCGGCCAGGGGCCACCTTCAACTCGATCGCCATCATCGTCGTGCAGATCGTGTATCTCGGGATCGGATGGAGCGGGACCACCCGCACCGTCGGGAAAGAGCTCATGGGACTGCGCGTCGTACGCAGCGACGGACGACTCCTTGCGCGTCGATGGGGATTCCTCCGCGCAGTCGTGTGCACCTTCATCGGCGAACCGCTCTTGCTCTGGGCGGCGGTCAGCCATCGCAACGCCGCGGTGTACGACCTGTGGCTCGACACCGCCGTGATCTATGACTGGCGGACATCGGCGCAGGTCCTCGAGGCGGTGGAAGCCGCTGAGCCGCTCGTGCTCGATCATGCCGGGTAGACCTGCACCTCGGTCGCCTTGACCGCGGCCCACACCTCGCTGCGTTCATGCAAGTCCAGCGCTTGGACGGCGGCGGGTGTGACCTCGGCGATGACAGGAATCGAGCCCGTGAGCTGCACACGTACCCGCGTGCCGATGCGTTCGACGTGCGCGACCGTCGCGGGCCAGACGTTCCGCGCGCTGCTCTCCGGGCGCGTGCGTGACAGCGCGACCGTCTGCGGTGCCACGACTGCGAGCACGTCACCCTCGTGCGGCTCCGACGCGACGATGGTGTGACCGCCGTCGAGCACGACGAGCGCTCCGTCGCCGCGACCGCGGTACAGGTTGAGGCCGACGAGGTCCGCGACGTAGGCGGAGCGGGGCCGCGAGACGACGTCGTCGGGTGAGCCCTCTTGCGCGATGCGCCCGTCCTGCATGATGAGCACGCGATCGGCGAGCGCCAACGCGTCGACCGGATCGTGCGTCACCAGGAGGCGCGCTCCCGGCGAGACGGCGAGCGCCTCGCGCAAGGTGCGGCGCGTCCACGAGCGGGTCTGCACGTCGAGGGCCGCCAACGGCTCGTCGAGCAGCAGGACTGCGGGCTCGACGGCGAGCGCGCGGGCGAGCGCCACACGTTGCAGCTGTCCCCCGCTCAGCTGGCGCGGAAGCGCCGCAGCCTCGTCGCCGAGGCCGACCCGCTGCAGCCAACCATCCGCCCGGCGGCGCGCGTCCGTTCGCGAGCCACCTTGCTCGCGTATCCCGAACGCGACGTTGTCGCGTGCACTCATGTGCGGAAACAGCAGGTAGTCCTGGAACATCACACCGACCGACCGACGCTCGGGCGGAACGAAGACTCCTCGTGACGGGTCGTCGACGACCTCACCGGCGATCGTGATGTGTCCGTCGTCGATCGGCAGCAATCCGGCGACGGCTCGAAGCAATGTCGTCTTTCCGGCGCCGTTCGGTCCCACGAGTGCGACGAGTTCGCCGTCGCCGAACCGCAGCTCGACGTCGAGCACGAGCGGTCCGATCGTGAGACGGACTGCGCCTTCGAGCGTCATAGTGCGGGACGCCAGCGATCGCGCAACGTCGAGAACACGGCGACCAAGACCAGTGCCGAGATCGCCAGCAACACCAGGCTCAACACGATCGCCGCATCGGGGTTCGTGCCTTCCAAGGTCACGTACACGAAGAGCGGCAACGTCTGCGTCTTGCCGGGGAGGTTCCCGGCGAAGGTGATCGTGGCGCCGAACTCCCCGAGCGCCCGCGCCCAGCAGAGCACCGACCCGGCGATCAGCGACGGCCGAATGAGCGGCAGCGTCACGCGCCGGAAGACCGTCAACCTCGATGCGCCGAGCGTGCGTGCCGCGTCCTCGAGGCGGGTGTCGACGGAACGGAACGCGGCCTCGACCGTCAACACCAGGAACGGCATCGAGACGAACAGTTCGGCGAGTACGGCGCCGCCGACGTGAAACGGCAGATGGACGCCGAGATCGTCGAGATACTGACCGGCAAGGCCGCGGCGGCCGAGCGCGAGGAGCAACGCGATTCCGCCGACGACGGGAGGAAGCACCATCGGCAGCGTCGTGAGCGCGCGGACGACGTTGCGGCCGGGATACGCGACGCGCGCCTGAACCCAGGCCAACGGCACGCCGAGCACGAGCGCGATCGCGGTTGCGGAAAGAGACGTGACCAGCGACAGCCGAATCGCTTCCATCGCCTCATGGCTTCGCAGCACTTCGAACGCGGACGACCAGGGCGCGCGCCACACCAAGCCGAGCAGCGGGACCACGAAGACCAGCGCGCCGATCAGCGCCGCGACGAGAATCACGAGGGGAGGACGATTCGCCCGCGCGATCTCCGGGCGAACGCCCGTCCGGCCCGGCGCGACCGTCACGTCGGTGGCAGGAAGCCCCATACCGCAAGCGCCTGCTGGCCGGTGCCGTGGACAATCTCGTTGACGAACGCGCGCGCCGCGTCGCGATGCGGCGACGTCTTCACGACGGCGATCGGATACCGCGCGACGACGTTCTGGTGATCGGGAATCGCCACGCCTTGCACGTTGCTTCCAGCGGCCTCGACGTCGGTCGTGTACACGACGACGGCGTCGGCTTCGCCGGAAGTCAGGCGGGCGAGCGTCGACTTGACGTCGAGCTCGTTCGAGCGCGGCTTCGGCGCGGGAAGCCCGGCGTTGCGAAACGCTTCACGCGCGTAGTGCCCGGCCGGAACGGAGCCGTCGGCCAGCACGAGGACGACATCGGGGCGCTCGAGATCCGAGAGCGTCGTGATGTGCTTGGGGTTTCCGGGAGCGACGGCGATCTCCAGCTTGTTGCGGGCGAAGATCTGCGGCGTCTCGACCAGGCCGGCGGCCACGAGTCGCTGCATGTTCTTCGTGTCGGCGGAAGCGAAGACGTCGGCAGGCGCGCCTTGTTGGATCTGTTGCGCCAGCGCCTGCGAGCCGGCGAAGTTGTACGTGATCGACAGGCCGCGGTGCAGTCGCTGCAAGGTCTTGCCCTCGGCCTTGAAGGCCTCCCGCAATGACGTGCCGGCGAACACGTCGAGGGTGCCGTTCAGGCTCGACTTCTGGGTCGTTGTCGTGGTTCGCACCGCTCGAGTCGATGGCGGGCTGGTGGACCGGCTGCTGCTGC
>JBKPCL010000045.1:0-7128 GCA_046727335.1 Actinomycetota bacterium | reverse complement strand
CTCTTCCAGCACCCCGTCGACTGTCGCGTCGACGGCCGGACGGGCTTCGATCTCGGCGATCGCCCGGTTCGGATCCTTCAAGCCGTGACCCGTGACGGTGCAGACGATCGTCTCTCCCCGCTCGATCAGCCCGCGTTCGGCGGCTTCGAGGAGGCCGGCAACCGATGCCGCCGACGCCGGCTCCACAAAGACACCTTCGAGCGACGCGAGCATGCGATACGCGTCCAAGATCTGCTCGTCGCGCACCGCGCCGATCGCGCCGCCGGACTCGTCGCGCGCCGCGATCGCGCCGCCCCAGCTCGCGGGGTTGCCGATGCGTATCGCGGTCGCGATGGTCTCGGGATGCGGGACCGGCTCACCGTGGACGAGCGGCGCCGCGCCCGCGGCTTGCCAGCCGAGCATCCGGGGCGAGCGCGTCGTGAGCCCGTCACGCGCGTACTCGCGGTAGCCCTTCCAGTACGCGGTGATGTTGCCCGCGTTCCCGACCGGCATGCAGTGCACGTCGGGCGCCTCACCGAGCGCGTCGCAGATCTCAAAGGCGGCGGTCTTCTGGCCTTCGATGCGGAACGGGTTGATCGAGTTCACGACCGTCACGCCTCCGCGTTCCCCCAGCTCGCGGACCAGCCGCAAGGCATCGTCGAAGCTGCCCCGTATGGAGACGACCTTGGCGCCGTGGATCAGTGCTTGCGCGAGCTTGCCGAGCGCGACGTGGCCGTCGGGAATGATCACCGCCGCGAGCATGCCGCCACGCGCCGCGTAGGCGGCGGCCGACGCCGACGTGTTGCCGGTCGACGCGCACGCGACGACCTTCGCGCCTTCCTCGGCGGCCTTGGAGATCGCGACCGTCATCCCGCGGTCCTTGAACGAGCCGGTCGGGTTGGCACCTTCGACCTTGAGGAACACATGGGCGCCGATCTGTTCCGACAAACGCGGCGCCTCGACGAGCGGCGTGTTGCCTTCGCACAGCGAAACAACGGGTGTCCGGTCGGTGACCGGGAGGCGAGCGCGGTACGCCTCGATGACTCCGCGCCACGGATCACGCTCGGCCCGTGTCATTCCTCGCCTCCGACCACCCGCAACACCGAACCGACACGCTTCACGACGTCGAGGTCGCGCACCTCGTGAATCGTCGCAGAGAGCCCGGCCTCACGCGCGAGGTGCGTGACGAAGATCAAACGCGCCTCGTCGCCTTGTCCCTTCTGCTGCATGCTCTGGATCGACACCGAGTGCTTGCCGAACACACCCGCGATCGCGGCGAGGACACCGGGACGGTCGGCGGCGTCGAGCGAGATGTAGAACTGCGACGCCGTCTCGTCGATCGGCCGGATCGGACGGCGAGCGAGGCTTCCGATCGTTGCGCCACGCGCACCGGAGTGCAAGTTCTTTGCGGCGTCGACGAGGTCGCCCAGCACTGCCGACGCCGTCGGCCCGCCGCCGGCGCCGCGCCCGAGCAGCATGAGCTGCCCGACCGCTTCGCCCTCGATGAAGACGGCGTTGTACGACCCTCGGACGGCGGCGAGCGGATGATCGATCGGCACCATGGCGGGGTGGACGCGCGCACCCACCGCGCCGTCGTGCTCCTCGGCGACGGCGAGGAGCTTGACGACGTAGCCGAGCTCGGCCGCGGCCTGAATGTCGTCGGGCGTCACTTGCGTGATGCCCTCGCGGTAGACATCGCCAGCGACGATCCTCGCGCCGAACGCAATGCTGGCGATGATCGCCGCTTTGGCAGCAGCGTCGAAGCCTTCGACGTCGGCGGTCGGGTCTCGCTCGGCGTAGCCGAGTTCCTGCGCTTCGGCGACGGCCTCGGCGAACGACGACCCTTCCTCGGTCATCCGGGTCAGCACATAGTTGGTGGTGCCGTTGACGATGCCCATCACCCGCGTGATGCGCTCGCCCGCCAGCGACTCCCGAAGTGGCCGTATCAACGGGATGCCACCGGCGACGGATGCCTCGAAGAGGAGATCGACCCCTGCCGTCGCCGCCGCCTCGAACAACTCTTCGCCGAAGTTGGCGAGCAGCTCCTTGTTGGCGGTGACAACCGGCTTGCCGGACTTCAGCGCGGCGAGGATCAGACTGCGTGCCGGCTCCACGCCGCCGATGACCTCCACGACGACGTCGACGTCGGGGTCGGTGACCACTGCCTCGGCGTCATGAGTGAGCACGCCGTCCGCGAGCGCGACGTCGCGCTCCTTGGCGAGGTTGTGCACGGCGACGCGTTCGATCTCGATGCCGACCCCCGACCGTTGCCGCACGAGCACTGCGTTCGATTCGAGCAGACGGACGAGCGCGGCACCGACGTTTCCACAGCCGAGGATGCCCACTCGCACGCGACCTCTTCCGCTCTCCATGCAGTCAGTCTCGCGGACCGACAGCCCGCTCGGAACAGAATCCCCTGCGAACTGGCGTGAGCGGCAGCCCTAACAGGGCCGGCACTCACGCCAGTTGGGCTAGGGGCCGCTACGAATCGACGTCGAGGCGGGTAAGGTCGTCGTACGACTCGCGTCGGATGACGAGGCGGGCGGCGCCGTCGCGCACGAACACCCCAGGGGGGCGCGGCACCTTGTTGTAGTTGTTGGCCATGGACTGGCCATAGCCACCGGTCACGGGCGTCGCGAGCACGTCGCCGACGGCGAGGTCGGCGGGGAGGCGCGCGTCTCGCACGACGATGTCTCCCTGCTCGCAATGCTTCCCTGCAATCGTCGCGACCAGCGGGCGGGGGGCGGTGGCCCGGTCCGGCAAGAACGTCTCGTATGTCGCGCCGTACGTCACAGGACGCAGGTTGTCGCTCATCCCGCCGTCGACGGCAACATAGGTACGCACGCCCGCGATCCGCTTGATCGTGCCGACCGTGTACAAGGTGATACCCGCGGGCGCGACGATCGATCGGCCCGGTTCGGTCATCAGCACCGGCTGCGAACGAACGCCGGCCTCCGCGAGCGCCTTCGCGAATGCGTCGTGCACGACCGCCGCGTACTCGGCGATCGTCGGTGTCGCGTCGCCACTCAGGTAGCGCACCCCGAGACCACCGCCGAGGTTCAGCTCCTCGACCGCTGAACCCGCTTCCGCCTCGACGGCGCGCACCAAGCCGACCATCTTGTCGACGGCGCGGGCGAACGAGTCGAGCCGGAAGACTTGCGAGCCGATGTGGCAGTGCAGACCGGCGAACTCCAAGAGATCGCGGTCGACCACCCGCCGGACCGCCGCGAGCGCGTCGCCGCTGTCGAGCCCGAAGCCGAACTTCGAGTCCTCCACACCGGTCTCGATGTATTCATGTGTGTGCGCTTCGACGCCGGGTGTGGCGCGAATGTGCACCCGTGGCCTCCGGCTGTTCTCGGTCGCCAGCCGCTCGAGCCGGTCGAGCTCTTCCGTGGAATCCACGACGATCCGACCCACGCCGTCATCGAGTGCGTCCCGCAGCTCGTCCACGGACTTGTTGTTGCCGTGGAACACGATCCGATCCGCAGGGAAGCCGGCTCGGCGGGCGACTGCGAGCTCGCCGCCCGTCGCGACATCGAGATGCAACCCTTCCTCCGCCACGAGTCGAACCATCGCCAAGCAGAGAAACGCCTTGCTCGCATACGCCACGCCAGGACCGAAGTGCTCGAGATAGTCGCGGCACCGGGCACGGATGTCGGCCTCGTCATATACATAGAGCGGAGTGCCGAACTCGCGCGCCAGCGCGGTGAGCTCGACTCCGCCCATCGAGACTGCACCGCGTTCGTCGATGAGAGCGGTGAGCGGCAGCAGCGTGGGATCAAACGGCTCCCTCATGAATTTGCCTCGCTGGTGTCGTCGCCCTCGTCGAGGCGCGCCATCTCGTCGGGCGCGTGCACGCCGAGCAAGCCGAGCGCATTCGCCAGCCCGATTCGGCAGGCTTCGGTGAGCCACAGTCGAGCTTGCGTGAGCGTCTTGTCATCGGAGAGAACCCGGCAGTCCTGGTAGAAGCCCTGGAATGCCCGCGCAAAGTCACGGACCCACGTTGTCACTTTCTGCGGCGCTCGGGCTTGGGCGGCCTCGTGTACGACGTCGGGATACGCCGCCAAGAGGCGCAACAGTTCTTCTTCGCGTTCGTGCGTCAGCACGGCCAGGTCCACGTTCTCGAGCGGCTCCAGGGTCACGCCTCGCTCGACCGCCTTCCGAGCGATCGACGCGATGCGGGCGTGCGCGTACTGCACGTAGTAGACGGGGTTCTCGAGCGACTGGGCAGTCACGACGTCGAGATCGAACGTCTGCGGAGAGTCGATGCCTTGCAGCAAGAACGTCATGCGCGCGACATCGGGGTCGACCTCGTCGAGGATGTCGGCCAGCGTGACAATGTCGCCGGCACGTTTCGAGATGCGAACCTCCTCGCCGCCGCGAACGAGCTTCACCAGTTGACCCAACATGATCTCGGGCTCCGGTGGAGGACCGAAGCCGAGCGCCTGCATGCCGGCTTGCAGAGACTTCACCTGGCCGTGGTGGTCGGCGCCCCAGATGTCGATGAGATGCGTGAAGCCGCGAGCGAACTTGTCGCGGTGATACGCGAGATCACTTCCGAGGTACGTCGCGCGGCCGTCGGTGCGCACGATCACACGGTCGCGCGAGTCGCCGAACTCGGTCGTGCGGAGCCAGCGGGCGCCGTCGTCGTCGAATATGTAGCCGCGCTCGTCGAGTGTCCGTACGACCGCGTCCACGTCGCCACGATCGTGCAGCAGCCGCTCCGAGAACCACGTGTCGAAATGCACGCCGATCCGCCCGAGATCCTCCCGAAGCTGACGCACGACCTCGCGATAGCCCCACTCCCGCGCTTGGTCGGCGGTGACGTCGTCGCCGAGCTCGGCGCGCAGTTGGCGGCTCATCTCGACGAGGTAGTCGCCTTGGTAGCCGTCGGCCGGCGGCGCCTCGCCGCGATATCTGGCGTACAGCGATGCCGAAAAGAGATCGAGCTGCGTCCCGGCGTCGTTCAAGTAGTACTCACGATGCACCTCCGCGCCTTGGGCCGCGAGCAGGTTGGCGATGGCGTCGCCGACGGCGACCCACCGCCCGCCGCCGGCGTGCAACGGGCCAGTCGGATTCGCCGAGACGAACTCGAGATTGACCCGCTGTCCGGCCAGCAGCTCGGAGGTGCCGTAGCGCTCCGCCTCCTTCACCACGATGCGCAAGACGTCGTGCAACCAGGTCGGTGCGAGGAACAAATTGACGAAGCCGGGAGGAGCCACCGACACGCTCGCCAAATGCGCGACCTTGCCGACATCGATGGCGTCCGCGATGCGACGGGCGATGTCGAGCGGAGTGCCGCCGACTTCGTTTCGAAGTTTCAGCGCGACGTTGGACGACCAGTCGCCGTGTTCGCGTTGCTTTGGCGGTTCCAGGTCGATCCCGCCCGGCGGTTCTGGAAGCCCGGCAGCGATGAGCGCCTGTTGGAGCGCGTGGGCAAGGTCGTCCCGGATCATGTGAAGTCGGGGGATGCTACCCGCGCGTCACGCGCGCGGCTCACCCGTCTTTCGCGCGGCACGCGCGCAACGGTATGCTGGTTGTACGTCGAGGGGGCTCGACACAAGGGCCGAAGGAGCGGCGCGCCGATTCCCTTGGAGCCGCGGGGAACTCACCAGGGAGGGGCGTGTTGCAACGATCGGGTCTCGGTCGGGGCCTCGCGGCGATCCTTCCGGGCGGGTTCATGGACGGGCCGACTGGCGGGAACACGCACGGGCGCGGGGTGGTGCGGGTGAACGCTGTGAGTGAAGACCTTGGTGCAAGTGTTGCGACCATGGAATCGGGTCTCGCGCTGATCTACCGCGTGCTCGACGATCTCGTCGAGCAGTTCGGGTTGGAGGACGCGGCGATCGTCCTCGACGAGCCGTCCATGGGGCGGCAGGTCTTCTACACCGGACGCCGTCCGCTTCGGCGAGGCGACGACGATCTGCTCACTGCAGAACCGGGGCTGTACACGCAGCCGAAGGTCGACGACCAGAGCTTCGATCGCAACCTCTTCCTGGCGCTGTGCACGCTCGCGCTGCGCCTCGATGCGCAGCGGTATGACGCGTGGCACGATCCGCTGACGGGTCTACACGACCGCCGCAGCTTCGACCGGCTGCTCGAGGAGGCGGTCGCACGCAGCAACCGCTATGGCTGGCGGTTCACGCTCGTGATGCTCGACCTGGACCACTTCAAGCTCGTGAACGACCACGGCGGCCACCAAGCCGGGGACGCGGTGCTCCGCGACCTCGGCGAACGATTCCGGCGCGCGCTTCGATTCGGCGACAACGCGGGACGCATCGGCGGCGACGAGTTCGCCATGATCCTGCCCAACACTGAACCGGATCTCGTGCCCGCGCTGCTCGACCGTGTCCGTCATGCCGACGGATTCGAACGCGAATGCCCGGCCTTCTCGTTCGGCGTCGCGCAGTGTCCACAAGATGCCTCGGACTTCGAGGACCTGGTTCGCCTCGCCGACCAGCGGCTCTATGAGGCGAAGGAGGAGACATGACGCGCGCCGCGATCGACGGATGGCCTGCGATCGACGACCTCGAGCTCGAGCTGCGGAGGCTCCCGGGGGTGTGCGCCGCGGGCTTCGACCAGCGGGAGGACATGCTCCTCATCCAGCTCCACGTGCGCGACGACGTCGAGGACGCGCAACAGCCGATTCCCGTCGCCGCGGCGCGCATCGCGGCGCGGTATTCCCACCGCCCGGCTGCCGTCGAGGTCGTTCGGTGGCGCGCCTCCGCCCTGCCGGACTTACTCGCCGCCCAACCCGCGTCGATGGCGCCGGTCGAACCGCAACACGCGCCCGTGGTGCGGCGCGACGGTCTCGAAACGCGCGCGCGGCTGCTCGCGGTTCTCGCGTTTCCCGAGACCGACGAGCTCGAGGTGCATCTCATCCACAACGGTCGACGTACAATCGGCCGCGCACCTGCAAGCCACGGACTCGTCGCTGCGGTCGAAGCCACGATCGACGCGATTCGCGAGCTCGGCGCAGAGTTTGATCCTCACCCGCGTTGGGCGCGCTCGCTCGACGACTCCGGGGAGGACCGCACGGTCGTCGCAGTCGCGCTCGAAGGAGTGCACGACGATGACGACTCGCTGCTCGACTACGGCCTCGCCGCGGGCGCCAGCCCGATCGACGCCGCCGCGCGGTCGACGCTCGAT
>JBKPCL010000044.1:0-14918 GCA_046727335.1 Actinomycetota bacterium | reverse complement strand
CCGGATACCTTGAGAGACGTTTGTCACCGCTCGCTCGTCGCTGAGGCGGTCGTCGGCTATCAGCGGCGGTCGAATGGACCGGTACGCCGCCGACCGGACCGTGAAACGGCTGGCGCGTCGGGCCGGGATCACCAAGCGGATTTCACCGCACAGCCTCCGTCACTCGTTCATCACCGCCGCCCTGGACGCTGGCGTCCCGCTCCGCGACGTGCAGGAAGCCGCCTCTCATGCCGACCCTCGCACCACCATGCGATACGACCGGGCCCGCCAGTCCCTCGACCGGCACGCCACGTACATCGTGGCCGCATTCGTCGCCGGCGCCGCTCGCTGACCACCCACGCCAGGCCGGGCGATACCGAGTGCTGGTATCGCCCGGTCGCGCCGGATATGCGTGCGCCTTGGACCACGTGGCGCCGGCGCGATACCGAGTGGCCTCGCGCGTCCGGTATCACCTTCCGAGTCCCGGTCGGCCGCATTCTGGAGCTCCCTTCGGTCGCGGCGCTCGCCGAGCCGATCGCCGAGTAGGGCGCGCTAGCGCACGCAAGCACCGATGGGTTCGCGGCCGCCCCGAGCGCCTTTCGAATCGGAGGCCTCGGTCACTCCACCGCTGACGTCCGCGCGCGGGCCGCTCCGTCTTGATTTCCAAATCGACTTTAGAATATGGTGGCGCCATGCACGCCGGGTTGAGCCTCATCTTCCAGAACCTCGACGGTCACATGACCGACGCCGAGATGTTCCAACACGAACTGGCGCTGGCGCGGGCAGCCGAGGACGCCGGGTTCGACTCGGTGTGGACGCCCGAGCACCACTTCTCGGACTACCAGCTCACGCCCAACGTGCCGCAGTTCCTGTCGTGGGTCGCCGGCCAGACGAGCCGGGTCAAGTTGGGCACGATGGTGACCGTGCTGCCGTGGCACGACCCGGTGCGCGTGGTCGAGAACTTCATGCTCCTCGACCATCTGTCCAACGGCCGGGCGGTGCTCGGCATCGGACGAGGCTTGGGCCGCATCGAGTTCGACGGTTTCCGCACGGAGATGGGCGAGTCCCGTCGCCGGTTCACGGAGTACACCGAGGCGATCGTCAACGCCCTCGAGACCGGCGTCATCGAGTACGACGGCGAGCTGTACCAGCAGCCGCGCACAGAGATCCGGCCGCGCCCGCTGGCGACGTTCAAGCGGCGCACGTTCGCCTCAGCGATCTCGCCGCAGTCGATGGATCTGATGGCCCGTCTCGGCGTCGGCTTGATGGTGATCGCGCAGAAGCCGTGGGAGACGGTCGAGGCCGAGCTGGCCACGTACCGGGAGCGCTATCTCGAGTTGAACGGCGAGGAGGCCAGCAAGCCGATCCTGTGCGTGTTCGTCGGCGTGAGCCACGACCGGGATCACGCGCGGCACATGCGTGAGGTATACCTGCAGCGCTACGCCCGCTCGACCGTGGAGCACTACGACTTCTCGAACATGGCCTTCGCCGAGATCGAGGGGTACGAGTATTACGCCGGTCTGTCGAAGAACATCGCCAAGCACGGGTTGGACAAGTTCAACGCGTTCCTGGCCGACCTGCAGGTGTGGGGTACGCCGGACGAGGTGACGGCCAAGCTGACGGACTACGTCGACCTGCTCGACGCCGGCGGGGTCCTCACCACGTTGTCGTTCGGCGCGATGCCGCCTGACGAGGCTCGAGCCAACTTCGACCTGTTCGCCCGGGAGGTTCTACCCACGCTGCAGGCTCGCGACGTCGGCGGAGATCTCGGCGTGCAATACGCACCACGCTCGGGCCACGAGCGGGCCGTGCCGCACGAACACCCCGCGAGCGAGGCCCCGGTGCCCGTCGGTCTGCTGCCGTGACGGCCGATGGCTGCTCGGCTCGCTGACGGCTCGGAGGCGGTCGACCTCGACGGTGTCCGGGCACTGGCGCGCGCGTGGTTCGCGTCGAACTGGGATCGCGACCGGCCGCTGGGTGAATGGTGGACACTCCTGGTCTCGTCGGGGTGGGGCTTTCCCGGCCTACCGGAGGGGTGGTTCGGCAAGGGTCTTCCCCGTGCTGCCGTGGCGGTCGTCGACGAGGAGCGCCGGCGGGCGGGCGCGGCGGCGGCGCCGATGACGCTCGGCGTCAAGGCGATCGTTCCGCTGCTGCTCGCCCACGGGTCCGAGAAGCAGAAGGAGCGTTGCATCCTGCCGACGCTCACCGGTCAGGCGGTGTGGTGCGAGTTGTTCAGCGAACCGGGCGCGGGATCGGATCTGGCCAGCCTCGCCACCCGGGCGGCGCGAGACGGCGACGAATGGGTGGTCAACGGCCAGAAGGTGTGGTCATCGGGCGCACCGATGGCGCGGTGGGGTCTGCTCGCCGCCCGCACCGACACCGCGGCGGCCAAACAGCGCGGTCTGACCTGCTTCATCCTCGACATGGGCCAACCGGGCGTCGAAGCGCGTCCGCTGCGCACGATGGCCGGTGACGCCACGTTCAGCGAGGTGTTCCTGACCGATGCGCGCGTGCACGTCGACGATGTGGTCGGCGAGGTCGGCCGCGGGTGGGAGCTCACCAAGGAGGCCCTCGCCCTCGAACGCACGGTCATCAGCCCGAGTGGAGGCGGCGGCGGCGGCATGGCCGAGAACAAGCTGCTGCCGCTCGATCAGCCCGCCGGTGTGACCGCCGACGCCGAGCGAGCCGGCCGGCAGCGGGGGGCGATGGTGACCGGCTCGGGCGCGACGGCGCTGATCGACACGCTGCTCGACACCTTCGGAGGCGCCACCGATCCCGTCGTGCGCCAGCGGGTCGCCCAGGTGCACACGTTGGTCGAGGTGGTGCGCTTCTGCGGCCTGCGGGCCCGTGCCGCGCGGGCGCGGGCAGATGCCCGCGGCCTGGACGCGTCGACGATGAAGCTGCTGTCGGGGCGGGTCACGATCGCCTTGCGGGAGCTGGCGATCCAACTCGAAGGGGCGCACGGCATGTTGCACAGGTCGGACGCACCGCTCGGCGGTGTCGTGCAGAAGCTAGTGCTGGTGAGCCCCTCGATGTCGATCATGGTCGGCACCGACGAGATCCAGCGCAACCTGATCGCTGACCGCGTGCTCGGATTGCCCGCCGAACCGTCCGTCGACAAGAACGTGCCGTGGAACCAGCTCCGCGTGGGAACGCAGTGGCGTTGACCGCCTCGTCGCGGCGCCACGCCCTGGCCCGGCCGTGCCAGGCGGTGGGGTGATCGGTACCATCCCGGCTCGATGCCCTCCGTCACCCGCCGCGTGCAGCAGCAGCGGGACCGGCGACGTGACCAGATGCGGACCCGGCTGCTGGCGGCGGTCGAGCGGCTCGTCGGTGAGGGCGAGAGCTTCACCGGGCTGAGCGTCGAGCGGTTGGTCGCGGAGGCAGGGATCGCGCGGTCCACGTTCTACGTGTACTTCGAGGACAAGGGCGACCTGTTACGGGCCTGGTTCGCGGAGATCACCCGGGAGCTCCGCGACTCGGCCGCGGCGTGGTGGGCGATCGACGCCGCCCCGTCGCTCGATCGGGTGCGGGAGGTGCTCGCCGGGATCGTGGCGACCTACCGGCCGCACACGACGCTGATGGCCGCGGTGTACGACGCGGCCGCGTACGACCCGGCGGTCCGCGACCTGGTCACGTCGATGATGGACGAAAACGTCGCCGGTCTGCGCCGGCACATCCGGGTCGGTCAGCGGGGTGGGTTCGTCGACCCGTCGCTGCCGGCGGCGCAGACCGCCGCGTGGTTGACGTGGATGGCGGAGCGGGGTCTGCACCAGCTGGTGCGGACGGCCTCCGATGCTGAGGTCGAGCGCCTCGTGGACGCCTACGCCCAGATCGTCTGGAGGACGCTCTACTGCACCAGTGGATGACACTCGCTCGATCGGACACTGTGTCCGGACAGCATGTATGATCCGGTGCGAGCGCGAAGGAGGGCTCGATGGCCACGACCAAACTGGAGGAGCGCCGATCCGCGTTGACGGCACGGTTCCCAGTGTGGGAGCCGCGGACGCTGAGCCGGTTCCTCGCCGACACGGCGGCCGAGTTCGCCGGCCGTCCGCTCGTGCTGACCGACGAGCGCACGCTGACCTATCGCGAGGTCGACGAGTGGTCGACCGCCCTGGCCGACGGTCTCGTCTCCCGCGGCGTCCGGCCGGGCGATCACGTCGGCATCGTGCTGGCGAACTACCCCGAGTTCGTGCCGCTGAAGTTCGCCGTGGCCCGAGCCGGCGCGGTGGCGGTGCCGCTGAACTTCCTCTACCGGCGCGATGAGCTCGCCTACGTGCTCGGCCAATCGCGCTGCCGGACGCTCGTGACGATGACGGGGTTCGCCGGCATCGACCACGTCGGGCTCCTCGACGATATCGCGCCGGGCTGGGAGCAGGGCCCCACCGACGAGCTTCCGGATCTGCTCGACGTCATCCTGGTCCCGACCACGGGGACGGGGCGCGCCGGGGTGCCGACGCTCGACGACCTGGCGGCGGCCGGCGAGGCCGCGAGGGGCGCCACGGCGGGGCGGGCGGCACGGCGGCCGGACGAGCCGGCGGACATCCTCTACACCTCGGGCACGACCGGCTCGCCGAAAGGGGTTGTCCACACCCACGACAACGTGTTGCGCACCGCCTACGCGTCGGCCTTGACGCGGGCGTTCCAGGACCGGCGGCGGATCCTGTTCTCGCTGCCCTGCTACCACATGTTCGGCTACCTCGAGGGGCTGCTGGCGGCGATGTTCGTCGGCGGCGCGGTCGTCTTGCAGCCGACGTTCGACCCGGCGGCCTACCTCGGCGGCATCGAGCGTCACCGAGCCGACGACATCTTGTGCGTGCCGACGATGACCGTCGCCATCCTCGAGCACCCCGACCTCGACACGGCCGACGTCTCGTCGTTGACGGCGATCCTGTCGGGCGCTGCACCGGCACCGGTGTGGGTGTGGGAGCGGGTGGGCGATCGCCTCGGCATCACGGAGATCACGACCGGATACGGGATGACCGAGTGCGGCGGGGCGATGACCTTGACACGCCCGGAGGATCCGCTCGAACTGCACGCCACCACCGTCGGGCGGATCAAGCTGGCCGGGACCGCGGGCCTGCCGAACGGCGATCTCTGCGAGTACCGCACCGCCGATCCGGTGTCCGGCGAGGCGCTCCCGGCCGGCGCGGAGGGCGAGCTCGTCTCGCGCGGGCCGACCCACCTGCGCGAGTTCTGGGGCAAGCCGGTGGAGACCGCGGCAGCCGTCCGGGACGGCTGGCTGCACTCCGGTGACGTCGGGCGGATCCTCGACGACGGCTCGCTGCAGGTGACCGGCCGCACGAAGGAGCTGTACAAGAGTGGCGGCGAGCTGGTCATGCCGAAGGAGGTCGAGGAGCTGCTGACCGCCCACCCGGGAGTCAGCCAGGCCTACGTCGCCGGCATTCCCGACGAGCGCTGGGGTGAGATCGGCTGCGCCTGGATCGTCGTAGAGCCCGGTGCTTCCATCGACGCCGACGAGCTGCTCGGCCTGTGCCGCGAGAAGCTGGCCCGCTTCAAGGTGCCCAAGCAGATCCGCGTCATCGACGCCGCCGACCTGCCGACGACGCCGACGGGCAAGGTGCAGAAGTTCCGTCTCGTCGCCCGTGCGGTAGAGGAGGCAGCGCGGTGACGATCGACTGGGACGCCCTGATCGAGCCGGCGCGCGTGCACGGCTCGCTGTACACCGACCCCGAGATCTGGGCGGCCGAGCTGGAGCACATCTGGTACCGCACGTGGCTGTTCGTCGGTCACACCAGCGAGGTCCCGGAGCCGGGCGACTTCGTGCTCAAGCCGATGGGCCCGCAACAGGTCATCATGGTGCGCGGGCGCGACGGCCAGGTCCGCTTGCTGCTCAACCGTTGTCCCCACCGCGCGAACCAGGTATGCGACGCCGCCACCGGCAACACGACGACGTTCCGCTGCCCCTACCACGGCTGGACATTCTCCAACACCGGCCAGCTGCTCGGTTATCCGTTCAGCGCCGGCTATGGCGGGCGCGAGCGCAAGGCCGATCTCGGCCTGGCCGAGGTGGCTCGGGTCGACGAGGTCCACGGATTCGTGTTCGGGTCCTTCGCCGCCGGCGGACCGTCCCTCTCGGAGCACCTCGGCCGTGCCGTCGAGGTGTTCGACCGCGTCGTGCGGCTGTCGCCGACGGGTGAGGTCGCGCTGACCGCCGGGTGGCTGCAGCACCGCGTCCGGGCGAACTGGAAGATGCTCGTCGAGAACGAGACCGACGGCTACCACCCCTCGTTCGTCCACGCGTCGATCTTCGGCGTTGCCGACAGCGGAATCGGCGATCTCTACACCGAGCGCTCCATCGCCGTGTCCCGAGACCTCGGCAACGGCCACACCGAGGACGACCTGCGTCCGGAGTTCCGCCGTCTCGACCAACCGCTGGGGTGGTTCGGCACCAGCCCGGAACGGGTGCCCGGCTACATCGCCCAGATGCACGACGCGTACGGGGAGTCGGCGCGCCAGATCCTCGTCGACGGCTTGCCCCACGTGATGGTGTTCCCCAACCTGTTCCTGGCCGAGATCCAGGTGTTCGTCATCCAGCCGGTCACCGTCGACGAGACGATCCAGCACGTGACGGCGCTGCAGTTCCCAGGCTGCGACGACCTCAACCGCCGGATGCTGCAACAGACGATCGGCTCGGTCGGACCGGCTGGGTTCCTGCTTGCCGACGACTCGGAGATGTACGAGCGCAACCAGCGCGGCGTGCACGCCTGCGCCCCGGAGTGGCTGGTGATCGAACGAGGGCTGCACCGTGAGCGGCTCGACGCCGACGGGATGACGATCGCTGACATCACCGACGAGCTGCCGCAGCGGGCGATCTGGCGCCACTACCGGTCGTTGATGGAGCCGGCGCCGTGACGGTGCTCGACGTCGATGTGCTGCGCGCCGTCGAGCAGTTCGTCTACCGCGAAGCGCGGCTGTGCGACGAGCACCGATACGCCGACTGGGACGCGCTGTGGACCGACGACGCGCTCTACTGGATACCGGCGAACGGAGATGACATCGACCCGACCCGGCAGATGTCGGTCCTGTTCGACAACCGCTCGCGCATCGCGACCCGCGTCCGGCAGCTCGAGTCCGGCCGCCGCTTCGCCCAGGCCCCGCCGTCCCGCCTGGTGCGCGTCCTCGCCAACATCGAAGTCACCGCCGACGACGGCATCGACCTCGGCGTCACCGCCACGTTGGTCCTCTACGAGTCGCGAGCGGGCGGGCTGCACCCGTGGGCGGGTCGAGTCGACTACGTGCTGCGGCGCGTCGAGGGTGACCTGCGGATGGCGCGCAAGACCGTGCGCCTGGTCGACAACGACCGGCCGCTGACGACCCTCGGGTTTCTGATCTGAGTCGAACGAAGAGGAGCGCGATGGTGCTGACGACGTCCTACTGGCCGGCGCGTGACGGCCACCAGGTTCGGGAGTCCACGGTCGGTGGGTTGCTCGCCGACGCCGCGGCGGATGCCCCCGACACGGTGGCGCTCGTCGAGGGTATCGCCGACCCGGGGCGCCGCCGCTGGACCTACCGGCAGCTGCTCGACGAGGCGACAGCGGTCGCCCACGGACTGGCGGCCCGCGTGGCGCCTGGCGAGCGGGTCGCGATCTGGGCGGCGAACTCCCCCGAGTGGTTGCTCGTCGAGCTCGGCGCGGCGCTCGCCGGGGTCACGCTGGTGACCGTCAACCCGGCGCTGACCGCCACCGAGGCGCGCTACGCGTTCGAGCAGAGCCGCTGCCGCCTGATCCTCCACGACGACGAGTTCCGCGGCGCCTCGCTCAGCGACATCGTCGCCGGCGTCGCCCCGGACCTGCCCGACCTCGCCCTGACGATGCCGCTCACCTCGCTCGACGAGCTCGTCGCGGCGGGTGACGCGTCGGTGCCGCTGGCTGCTGTCAGCCCCGACGACGCCGTGCAGCTGCAGTACACGTCGGGGACGACCGGGGTCCCGAAGGGTGCCCTGCTGCGCCACCGCGGCGTCACCAACGTCGCCCGCCTGACGTTCGAGCGGGCCGGCATCGGACCCGGCTCGGTGTACCTCACGCCGCTGCCGCTGTTCCACACCGCCGCGTGCTGCATCGGCGTGCTCGGGCCGATCAGCGTCCGCGGCACCCTGGTTCTGGTGTCGGCGTTCGACCCCGGCGTCACTCTGCAACTGTGCGACGAGGAGGGTGCCGACGCCTTCGGCGCCGTCCCGACCGTGTTCCTCGCCCTCCTCGAGCACCCCGAGCTCGCCGCCCGCACGCAGCAGGTACGGACGCTCATCGGCGGCGGCGCGCCCGTGCTCACCGAGCTCATCCGGCGCATGGAGCGTGGCTTCGGCGCCTCGTTCATCAACCTGTACGGCCAGACCGAGCTGTCGCCGGTCGTCACGATGGTGCTCCCCGGCGACGCCGCCGAGGACAAGGCGACGACGGTCGGCACCCCGCTTCCCGGCGTCGAGCTGCAGGTGGTCAACCCGGACGACGGCGCGCTCGCCCCGATCGGCGAGCAGGGGGAGCTGTGGGCACGCGGGTTCTCGACGATGATCGAGTACTTCGATCTGCCGGACGCGACGGCGGCGACGTTGACGGCCGACGGCTGGCTGCGCACCGGTGACCTCGGCACGATGGACGACCGCGGGTACGTCACGATCACCGGCCGCCTGAAGGACGTGATCATCCGCGGCGGCGAGAACGTCTACCCCCGCGAGATCGAGGAGGTGCTGATGACCCACCCCGACATCGCCGATGTCGCCGTCGTCGGCGCGCCCGACGAACGCTGGGGCGAGGTCGTCGCCGCCGTCGTCCGGCCGGCCGGCGACCAGGTGCCCGACGTGGAGGCGCTGCGCGACCACTGCCGGCAGGTGCTCGCCCGGCACAAGGTTCCCACCAGGTGGCTCCTCGCCGCGCAGTTCCCGCTCACTGGTTCGGGCAAGGTGCAGAAGTTCGCCCTTCGCGCCCAGATCGCCGACGGCGCGCTCGTCGAGCTCGAGCCGGCCGCCGCGCGGAGCGAGGGATGAGCGAGCGAGTCTTCGAGCGAGCGAATGGTGTTACGACGCCGAAGGCTCACTGGTGCACCACGCCGCTCGGCTTGACCGCGGTCACTCACAGGGCGATGGTGCACCAGTGAGCGGCACCGAGCTCGTCGCCGACCGCCACGTCCGCGTGACGCTCGACGGCCATGTCGCCCACGTCCTGCTCGACCGACCCGACGCCGCCAACGGGATGGACGTGCCGCTGCTGCGCGACCTGCACCACGCGCTGCTCACCGTGCACGGCCACCCGCGGGTGCGGGCGGTGCTGCTCAGCGGGGCGGGACCCCACTTCTGCGCCGGCGGTGACGTCACGACGTTCGCCGCCAAGGGCGAGGCGTTGCCCGAGTACCTGCGCGAGGCGACGACGTGGCTCGGCAACGTGGCCGCGACGATCGTCCACCTCAAGGCACCCGTCGTCACCGCCGTGCACGGGTTCGCCGCCGGCGGCGGCGGGTTCGGCCTCGTCTGCGCGTCCGACATCGTGGTGGCGGCCGAGTCGGCCCGCTTCCTGCTCGGCGCCACCCGGGTCGGCATGGCACCCGACGCCGGCGGCAGCGTCACGCTGGCGAAGCTGGTGGGCCTGCGCAAGGCGTTGGAGATCGCCCTCTTGAACCCGACGCTCACCGCGGCCGAGGCGCTCGGCATCGGGCTCATCACCCGGGTCGTCGCCGACGACGAGCTGCTGGTGGAGGCACGTGGCATCGCCGAACGGCTGGCGTCGGGCGCGACGTTGGCGCTCGCCGCCACGAAGCGCCTGATCTGGGATGGCCTCGGCGCCGGAGTCGACGAGCGCCTACCGGAGGAGTCCCGGACGGTGTCGGAGCTGTCGGGCACCCGCGACGCGCACGAAGGGCTCGCCGCAGTCATCGCCAAGCGCGCTCCGACGTTCGAAGGCCTCTAGACCGCGCGCGGCTGTGCGCTCAGGTCGAGGTGCACTCGACGCCGCTCAGCCCGACACCGGACTCGCCCACCCCTTGTGGCGACCCGCGAGTTGCTCGTTGATCGCGGCGTGGTACGCGGCAAGCGCGGGTTCCATCTTGCCGTAGACGAGCTCGGGCATCGCGCCGGAGGCGAGGTTGCGTTGCACCTGCTCCTGCATCGGGAAGTCCTCGGTGTTGGTGACGCCCACCAGGATGTCGAGGTTCTTGACGTAGTACTCGGGGTCGCGGGAAGCGTCGGGCGGTGCGTACACCGAGGTGCGGACCAGCGTGCGGTCGACGGCCAGCGGGACGAGCCGCCACAACTCGAGATGGTCGACCTGGTGGGTCAGGACGGCGTTGGGGACGAGCAGGTACTGCAGCGTGGCGTGGGGGAGCAGCTCCCAGTCGTCCTCGCTCGGCTTGTCGAACTCGCCGAGCACGGATCTCCGGCACCCGATGAAGCGCTGATGGCGGCCGTAGGAGTCGTTGATCCAGCGGTCGAACAGGTAGTACGGGGCGATCGAGTCCTTGTGCAGCCAGGGGATGTGGTACGGCTCGGTGAACGTGTCGATGATGAGCTTCCAGTTGACGGCCCACTCGTGCTCGCGGCTGTCGACGTGGCGGTAGTCGCCGATGGCGAAGTCGACGATCTCGTCGCCGGCGCCGTGCAGCGCGTCGGCGACGGTGAACGATGCGGCGTCCGGGTCGGCGATCGCAAACACCAGCCCGAGGTCCTCGGCCGTCGGGATCTCGATCAGCCCGTGGGTCGCCTTGTCCACGTCGTCGAAGCCGGCCTCGGCACCGGGGAACGCGCGCAGGCAGCCGTCGAGGCCGTAGGTCCACGCGTGGTACGGGCAGCGGATCGAGCGCAGCCCCTCGCCGGCGGGTGCGGTGAGCAGTGTCGAGCCGCGGTGGCGACAGATGTTGACGAACCCGCGGACGGTGCCGTCAGGCTGGCGGATGACCGCGAGGGGGACGGCGCCGTTCGTGGCGGTGACGTACGAGCCCGGTGCACCCAGCTCGCAGGAGAGCGCCACCAGCAGCGGCTGGGAGTGGAAGAGCACGCGACGCTCGGCCTCGAACCGACCACTGGACGTGTACGCGCTTGCCGGGTTGTGCATGCTCGCCGGGCCAAGGGGTCCTGGCCGCGGAGCATCGACGCCGTGCAGCCGGCGCAACAGCTCGACCTGTCGTTCGTGACGCACCTGTCGCTCCTTCCGTATCCCTTGCTCAGCGGGGCATGTTGAAGCCGCCGGACACACTGAGGACCTGCCCGGTCAGCATCCGCGCCGGCTCGGACGCCAGCCAGGCCACGGCGGCGGCGACATCGCCGGCTTCGGGGCGGCGGCGCAACGGCGTCGCCCTCTCCATGTCGGCGATCTGCTTGTCGCCGAAGCCGATCTCGGACTGCCACAGGCTCCCAGCGCCGATCGAGTCCGGCTCGGGGATCACCAACCCCGGACACACGGTGTTCGACCGCACACCGTAACGGCCGTACTCCTTGGCGATGATCCGAGCGAACGCCATCACGCCGGCCTTCATCGGGCCGTAGTCACCCATCCGGAACTCGCCGAACCCGGCGTCGCTGGCGATCGACACGATCGCACCATCACGCCGCTCGACCATGCCGGGCAGCACAGCCCGCGTGGCATTCAGCGTCGGGAACATGTTCAACCGGTACGCCTGCTCCCAGCGCTCCGGCGGGATGTCGAGGAAGAACGCCGCCTTGCCGTTCCAGCCGACGTTGTTCACCAGGACTGCGATCGGACCGACATCGGCCTCCACGGCGTCCACCGCCGCCTGCGTCGCCGCGGTGTCGGTGAGGTCGACGGCGTACAGGGCGGCGGCACCGCCGGCGTCGCCGATCTCGGCCGTCGTGCGCTTGGCCATCTCCTCGTCACGGTCGAAGATCGTGACGTACGCCCCCTCGGCCGCGAGCACCTGGCTGATCGCCCGGCCGATGTTCGACGCCCCCCCGGTCACGACCGCGACCCGGCCCTTCAGCCCGAGATCCACGACCACTCCTCACTCGGCGGCACCCTCACCTTTTCAAAGGTAGATTAGAAACATGGTCGATGTCCACACGGAGCCCGATGCCGACCGGGAGGCTGACCGGGGCACGCGCGAAGATCGCCAGGCCGTGCAACGAGAGACGAAAGCCGACCGCACGCGGGCGCGCATCCTCGACGCCGCCGCCGAGGTATTCAGCGAACAGGGCTACCTGGCGCGGCTGAGCGACATCGCCGACCGGGCCGGGATGAAGGCGGGCAGCCTCTACTACCACTTCGGCTCGCGTGAGGACCTCGTCGCCGAGATTCTCCATCGCGGCATCGAGACCTCCTTCGACCACGTCCGGGCCGCCATCGACGCGCTGCCCGGCGACGCCACACCGATCGAGCGCGTGGCCGCCGCGATCCGCGCCCACACGATGTCGATCCTGCAGATCAGCGCCTACGCCTCGGCCCAGGCGCGCATCGTCGCCCAGGTCCCACCCGCCGTCGCCCAGGACCACCAGCGCGACCAGCGGCGCTACGGCGCCTACTGGCAGCAGCTCCTCGAAGCAGCCCAGCAAGCTGGCGACATCAGCGCCGACACCGACCTCTTCGTCACCCGCATGCTCGCCTTCGGGGCGATGAACTGGATCGCCGAATGGTCCGCGCTCGCCGGCCGCCGAAGCGTCGACGCCATCGCCGATCAGGCCGTGCGAACGATCCTCGACGGCATCCGTACCCGACTCTGACCATCAATTCCTCATCGCGTCTGCAGCCATCGAGGCCCACCGCGCCGTCGACCGCTACGCCCACCGAGAACATGCAAAGCGGTGGCGGCGATGTCCTACCAGGTGCGCGTCGTCAATTGGATTCGGTGCGGCGGCAGGACGCATGTCCGTTGCGTGCGGGTCAACCCCGCTCGCGGCAGCAAGCACGACTCGGCGATCATCGCTCGACGAGCGCGACCGAACGACGGATCCGGCGCGGACGCGGACCTCGAGCGCCGGAAACGCTTGACCGTCAGTTGAGCCGTCAACGGGACGCCGAGCAGCAGGCGAGACGCACCGAACGGCGGCTGTCCACAGGTTGCTCACAGTCCGACATCCGCGCCCTATAACCGCGGCGACCCGCGTCCGAGACCGCCGGGTCGGTGACGTGCCGAAACGGCCGTCCACGTCGGATGCTTGCGTCCGCGAGCGCACATAGTCGGCGTTACGGCGAGTTCCTCGTTTGTGTCAATCCTCGAGATCGGCCGACCGCGCGGCCTCCGTCGATCGACCGTCGACCCCGGGTCGTCACATGCTGGACCGCCCATAAGACGCGCTCGTAACCTCGCCCTGATGGCTGTGGAGCGGCGATCTATAACTGATGCTATGTGGAGCTGGTTGGTGGTGGTCGAGCCTCCCCGCTCTGGTGGTCCCTGAGGTTGGGTGACACTCGGGGTCTCTGTTTCACCCGTAGCGAGGAGGCTCTGATGGCATCGTATGTAGGGATCGACTTGCATCGCCGTCGGTCGGTGTTTGTGGTCTTGAACGCGGACGGCGAGAAGGTGTCGTCGACGAGGATCGATAACTCGCCGGCGAACTTCGTGACCGAGCTCGAGCGGGCCGGCTCGGATCTGGATGTGGCGATGGAAGCGACGTTCGGTTGGTATTGGGCAGCGGACGTGATCCAGGGCTATGGCGCCCGGTTGCACCTGGCGCATCCGTTGGGGATCAAGGGGTACGAGAACCGGCGGGTGAAGAACGACGATCGTGATGCCACGCTGCTGGCCGATCTGTTGCGGATGGGCCGGCTGCCCGAAGCGTGGATCGCGCCGCCGGCGGTGCGGGAGCTCCGTGAGCTGGTGCGCTACCGCTACAAGCTCTCGCGGTTGCAGGCCGGGTTGAAGGCGCAGGTGCATCAGACGTTGGGCAAGGAAGGGATCATCCCGGCGACGAAGAGCATCTGGTGGTCGGGTGGCCAGAAGTGGCTCGACCAGCTCCCGATGGCCGCCGTCTACACCAATCGTGTCGAGTCGCTGCGCGATCTGCTCGAGTTGTATCGCCGCGAGATCGACCAGCTCGACGGCTTGATCTATCGACAGCTCAAAGGTCACGCCGGCTATCACGCCATCCATGCCATCGGTGGGGTGGGTCCGGTCACGGCCGCCATCTTCGTGGCCGAGATCGGCGACATCAGTCGGTTCGACGGTCCCGCCCGCTTGTGCTCCTGGGCGGGACTCACCCCCCGTCACCGCGAGTCCGATACGAAAGTCGTGCGCGGTGGGATCACTAAGCAGGGCTCCAAGCTGGTGCGGTGGGCCGCCGTCGAGGCCGCCACCGGCGCCCACCGCGAACCCTGCATCGCCGCCGTCAAACAACGCGTCGGCGCCCGCCGCGGCGTCAACGTCGGCAAAGTCGCCGCCGCCCGTCACCTCCTCACGCTCGTCTACTACGGCCTGCGCGACGGTGACATCCGCTGCCTGCGCGAACGCCAGACGGCGTGACAGTTCGGGCACGGCCGGTGGGCGTTCTCGAGTAAGGGCCTGACCACACTCGTGGTCGCTTCTTCTGATTGAGACCGCACCGGTCGTGGCCGCACCGCTCCATGCTCGCCCCGGCATCGCCGGGCGTGACGAAGGTATGCCCAGGCACCCGAACCACGGGCTGCCTGCCCCAGACGAACTAGGGGACCCTGGAGACGGTCGACCGTGCCCACCAACGACGGAGACCATCAGCCACACCATCGACAACCCGAACGACAGACGCCGCGGTGACCACCGCGGCACTTCACCGCGCCCGCACAGCTCCGGAGCTTCGCTCCGGCCACCTCCCGCCACCGCAACAAGCCCGTTGACGGCTCAACGCTCCACAGGTAGGCCCTTCCCGAGCGCGCCATGACAACACCACCGTCCGATTGTCGGTGCGGTCGTCTCGCGCCCGGTCGAGACTCCTCCTCGTCGAGCGCAACAAGGGCGCTGGCCCGCTTCGAGACTGGCCGGCATCGAGGGCGCCGGCGGCGTAC
>JBKPCL010000043.1:0-8873 GCA_046727335.1 Actinomycetota bacterium | reverse complement strand
GTCCGGGGCCGCCGGCTCGCGAGCTGGCCGAGTCTCCGCACCGACATCACCAATGCCGGTGGCGAGTGGGTCGACGCACCCGTCGTCGTCGACCGCTCGGGACCGTCGACCATTGTCAGCAGCCGCTGGCCCGACGACTTGTGGGCGTTCATCGAGCAGATGGTCGAAGTGTTCGCGACCGCGCCCGCGAACGCTCGCTCCTGACCGTCACGCCTGACCGGCGGTGTCGTCGAGGCGGCACGCCAAGACGTCTTCCTGCGCCGCCGACCGGACGGCTGCCGCTTCGGCGGCGGTCGGCGGCCTGTCGGGGTGCTGCAGCAGCGGCGTGACGAGCGCGGAACGGCGCGCGAGCAGCCGCGACGCGCACCGGGCGACCGTCGTCGGAGCCCCCGCCTCGACGAATTGCGACGTCAGCTCGCCCCGCAGCTCGACGAGGCTCTCGGCGAACCGCAGGGTCGCCGTCGACGGACCCTTCACCGCGCGGCCCGGATCGCACGCCGAGAACGTCAGCGTCGCTCCTTGGTCGGTGACTGCTGCGCCCCGCAGGCCGGCCGCCCAAGCCCGTAGCGCCGCGGCGAGCAGCGCGTGCCTCGGCCCGGACTCCGACGCGACGGCGACGCGCACGCAGAGCGGCACGTCGGCAGCGCCGCCCACCTTGCGGTAGATGATCGAACGGCCGCCCGAGGTGACGTCGGCGGCCGCGAGCGCGCGTTGCGGATCCAGCCGTGCCGCCAACATGAAGTACAGATCGAAGGCGCCGAACCGGTCGGATGCATCGGTCGCGACGAATCCCGCAGGCACCGACGGGGTCGCGACCGCGGTCCCAGGATCGAGAACGCCCGGTTGGAGGAACATCACGGAGCTCGGTGTGGAATTCGTCAAGGCGCGATTCACCGCCGTTGTCCCGCCCTGTGCAATGAGGAGCCGGATCGTTTGCGGACCGTAGACGTAGGGCGCGGCCATCTCGATCTGCACGATCTCGGGGACTTCCTGACTCTCCTGCTCGACGCGGTTCTGCTCGGTGCCGTTCTCCCGGGCGTACTCCCGCTTGTCCGCTGCCGAGAGGTGTTCGAGATACGTGTCCTGCACATGGACCGCGTCCCCTTCGATGAGTGCGAGAAACGCGTTGCCCTCGCCCACCTTGGAGAGTGCGGCTCGTCTTCGTATCGTCGCCAAGTCGAGGTGCTGGTCCTGGAGCACATGCGTGAGCTCGTGGGCGAGCGTCACGCGATGCGCGACATCGAGGACCGAGCCGCGCACGACGATCTCCTCGCGGGCGTCGTCGTAGAACGCGAGCGTGCCCGATTGCTGCGCGGTACCCAGCGCCTTCTCGAGATCGATCGAGCCGTCCATGAGCCCGAGCGCCCGCAGTTCGGCCCCCTCATGGGACAGCTTGACGCGGTCCTCGGCGGTGACTGTCGAGTCGCTGGCGACGCGCTGCTCGAACTCCTGCGGCGTGAGGAAGTGGACCGGTACCGCGTGGTTGAAGCTCAGGTCGCGGATCTCGGCCACCTTGGCGGCGATCGGCGCGATCCGCGCGTCCCATCGCGGTGGGTACCACGAGCGCGACGGCTGCACCGTGAACGCGACGGCGGCAGCCACGAGTGCGATGGCAAGGACCACGCCGGCGACGGCGCGAGAACGGTGGTCCCGACCAGTCGTCCGTGGCCGGGCGACGATCACCGGTCCAACCGCTTTGGGCGCGTGCTGCGCCGGCAGCAGCGAGTCGTCGGCGAGCACATTCTTCCGTCGGACGCCGGGCCTCGGGACTGTAGCGCCGCCTGATGTGCCGCCCGCCGATCGTCTGCTCACTTACGATTCCGCCCGTGTTCGATCCATTCGCACCTGGTGCGGCCCAGGACGCGTGGCCCGTTCTTGCGGAATTGCGGCGCGCGGGTCCGGTCGCCACGGTCGCGCACGGCATGCCGTACGTGACCCGTCACGCGGAATGCGTCGGCGTGTTGCGCGATTCGGCGCATTTCTCGAACGCGTCCGGTTTCAAGGCACCAGGCGTGGAGATCCCCGAGGAGGACCGGCTGCTGGGCGAACTCGATCCGCCGAAGCACACGCGCGTGCGGCGGGTCATGGTGACGGCGCTGACGCCGAAGCTCGTGCGCGCGGCAGAGCCGTTCATCGAGGAGACGGCGCGCGGGCTGCTGGCAAGTCTTCCGCCGGAATCCGCCGACCTGGTCGAGCGGTACACCGTCCCGCTCCCGAATCGCATCACCGTGCATCTTCTCGGTTTCGATCCTGGCGACGCCGACCAGCTTGCTCGTTGGGCCAAGGAGCTGATGGAGAGCACGTTCCCGTCGACCAACCGCACCGAGCGGGGAGTCGGATTCGCCGCCGCCTTCCCTGAGTTCGCCGCATACATCGACGGCCACATCGACACGCGCAGGCAGCAACTCGCTCGTGGTGACGACCCGGACGACGTCATCGCCCGACTGCTGAAGCTCGACGTGGACGGGGAACCCTTGCCGGCGCGCCAGCTGCGTGCGCTCGTGCGGAACCTCATTACGGGTGGCTTGACGACGACCAGTCAGCTCCTCGGCAATCTCCTCTATGCGGTGCTCACCGATCCGTCCCTCGACGCCCTCCGCGCCGACGACCGCGCGCTGCTGACGGCGATCGAAGAGAGCCTGCGACTGGCACCGCCGGTCTTGTTCATCGCACGCGGCTGCGCGCAGGAGACGGAAGTCGCCGGTTGTCCATTGCACGTCGGCGACCGACTCATCGTCGGCACCGCGTCAGCCAATCGCGATGAACTCGTCTTCGATGCTCCCGACGACTTTCGCATCGATCGCGCGAACGCTGAGCAGCACTTGACCTTCGGCTATGGACCGCACGTGTGCCCAGGCGCGGGCCTGGCGCGAACGGTTGCGCGTCTCGGGATGCGCGCGTTCTTCGCGCGCTTCCCGGCTGGTGCGGTGCGCCTTGCACAGGGCTACGAGTTCGAGAACGTGCCGACGTTCTTCGAGTGCGGACCGCGCCGGCTCCCCGTCGAGTACTGAGGACCTCAACGAGCCCGTTGCGGTATCGAATGCTCCCAGTCCGCGAGCAGTGTGCGCAGACCCGTCACGAGCGCGATCGGCTGATCGAGCATCATGTGATGCCACGCCAACGGCACCTCGATGACCGGCGCGACGCGACCAAGTTGTTCGTACATGTACTCGCCGATGTCGCGTGTCACGAGCCCGTGCTCGGCACGAAAGAGGGCGATCCGGGACCGCACTCGCGCGAGTAGCTCCCCGCTTGGCATCGTTCGCCGATCGAAAATTGCGGGGTCGAACTTCCACGTCCAGCCGCCTTCGACGCGACGCAATGACGTCCGCGCGACGTGGTCGACGATGAACGGTAACGAGGTGGGCTGCTCCGGCACGGTTCGAAAGCGCGGAAGCGCCGCTTCGATCGACGGGTACGTGCGCAAGGGACCGAACGCGACGCCGACCCGCGCCGCTTCGACCTCCGGATCGGGCCGGCGGACCCCCGAATCGAGGAGGATCAGACCTGCGAGCTCGTCGGGATGCTCGGCGGCGGCGGTGATGCCGACCCACCCGCCCATGCTGTGCGCGACGACGATCGGCGGCACGGGGATGCAGGAATGCTCGGCGACGGCGATGATCTCGCGCGCCCACGTCTCCATGTCGTACGAGGCGCGGCGTCCGCTGTCCCCATGGCCCGAGAGATCGAGCGCAACGACGCAGTACTCCTCCGCGAGCAGTGGCGCGATGTGATCCCACCAGTGCGCGTGGGCTGCGCCACCGTGGACGAGCACAAGCCCAGGCCGGTCGATCGATCCCCACCGCAGGTAGTGGATCGGGCAGTCGTCGACGGGCACGAAATCCTCGACGGGCGCGTCCGCGATGGCGTCCGAGAACCACGCGGGAGCGTCCGGCACGGGATCAGCCGTTGCCGTACCACCCCGCATCACCGAACGCGACGACGTCACCGTTCGCGCGGACGATCCGGTAACCGCGACCAGTCTTGGTGGCGACGATCCCGACGGTCGGGCTCGTCGATCCGCCGGCCGCCGATCCGTAGAAGTGCGCGTCGCCGAAGGCGAAGACGCCGCCGTCCTCACCGACGAGCCAATAACCCTTGCCCGACGGCGTCGGAGCCATGCCCACGATCGGTGCGGCGAGCCAGCGCCCGCCGAGCGAACCGCGGAAGCGCGCGTCGCCGAAGCTGAAGATCCCACCGTCGGCCGCCACGAGCCAGTAGCCGTTGCCTGTCGGCGTCGCCGCCATGCCGACGACCGGTCGGGTCAGACGCATGGCGCCGGTCGAGCCGTGGAAGCGCGCATCGCCGAAGCTGAAGACGCCGCCGTCCCACGCGAAGAGCCAATAGCCGCGTGTCGTCGTCGTCGCCGCCATGCCGAGAACCGGCGCGTTCAGGCGCATGCCGCCGGTCGACCCGAAGAACCGCGCATCGCCGTAGCTGAACACGCCGCCGTCCGCCGCGACCATCCAGTATCCGGCACGCGTGCGTGTGGGCGTCGCGCCGACCATCACTGCGACAAGCGGGAGCGACGCGGCCGATCCGCGAACAACCGCGTCGCCGTGGGGCGACAGCGCGCCGAGTCCGGTGACGATCGCGTACCCGTGCTCCGTGGCACTCGGGATCAGCGCGACCGCGTCGCCACGCAGGGGATCGAGGTGCAGGTTGCCGCCGTCACCGACCCATTCCCAGTGCCACGCTTCCGGGCACGAGCTGCCGCCGGGCTCGGCCCAGCCCGGGTGGTTCCAGCCAACGCGCGCCGCGTGCGCTTTGAGGAACACGTAACCAGGCGACGAGAAGTTGACGCCCTGACCCGCATAGCTGAAGTCGACGGCCTTGCCCCATCCGTGCATGGACGTGCCGACCGGCTGTCCGGTCGGCGATGTGCTCACGCTCGCCGCACACGCGGCATTGCCCGCGGCGGTGGCACTCCGGCGCGCGTCGATCTGACCGGCCAAGGGTCGGTAGCACTCTTCGGCGCCGAGCGGGAACGCCCGCTCGCGCGCGATCGCGAACAGGCGCGCCAAACTCGGACCGGCCGCGCGCGCGGCGACACAGTTCGGCGCGACGTCGATGAGCATCGACCGCGGGACGAGGCCGTTCGTCGCGCCGGGAAGAGGCGTCGGCCGGTTTGCAGGTTGTATCGGACTGATCGCGAGTGCTGCCGCGGGCGTGAGCGCGACGACGCCGATCGCGACAGCCGTGACGAGCGCGGCTCGCACCGATCTCGTGGACAGGCGCATCGTGCCATTCAAGCACTCATGCTGCCCGGCGCGGGTGATCAGCCGACGGGTGCCTCAGTTGCGCGGGCTCCGCGTGCTCGCAACCACGCTTCGAGCGCTTCGGGAGTCAGCGGCCGCGCGAAGTAGTAGCCCTGGGCCGCGTCGCAGCCGAGGGCGCGGATGTCGGTCCAATGACGCTCGGTCTCGACGCCTTCGGCGAACGTGGTCAGATGCAACGACTTGCCGAGGTTGATGATCGACTCGACGATCGCCGCATTGCGTGCGTCGTCGCGCATCGCGAGTACGAACGACTTGTCGATCTTCAGCGTTTGTACGTCGAGGCCGGCGAGCTGGTTGAGCGAGGTGTAACCGGTACCGAAGTCGTCGATCGCAACCGATACCCCCAGCGCAGCGAACGCGCGGATCATCTGCCGTGCCGTCTTCGGATCCGCCATGACCGCGGTCTCCGTGACCTCGAGCGTCAGGCGTTCCGGCCCAACACCGTGACGCTCGAGCGCGGCGGCCACTTCCCGAACCAGGCCGTCGTCGTGCAGATTGCGGGCCGAGAGGTTGACGGAGAGGTTGAGATGCAGACCGCGACGCGCCCACGCGGCCGATTGCCCGATCGCCTCTTCGAGCACCCACGAGGTGATGCGGCGGATCAAGCCGGTGTTCTCGGCGAGCGGAATGAAGCGGTCGGGCGCAAGCAGTCCGAGGTCGGGGTGCTGCCATCGAACCAGCGCCTCGACTCCGCGAACAACGCCGTCGGCGACGTCGATCGTCGGCTGATAGTGCAGCCTGAGCTCGCCGTTGCCAACCGCATCGCGGAGCTGGCCGAGCAACGTCAGCTTCGCGGCGTCGAACGGATCGGTACCCGCCGAGTACCGCATGACCGCGCTGCCCGACACCTTCGCCTCGTACATCGCAGTGTCGGCCTGACGCAACAACGCGTTCGCGTCCTCGGCGTCATCGGGATAGCGCGACATACCAATGCTTGCTTCGATCGACACCTGAATGCCCGACAACCAGACGGGTTCCTCGAGCGCGCGCTCGATTCGCGCGGCCGCATCGGTCGTGCCTGAACCGTCGAGAGGAACGGCGACGGAGAATTCATCACCGCCGAGGCGCGCGACCATTGCGCCGGAATCGGTGAACACGCTCGAGAGACGTGCTCCGATATCGCGCAGCACGGTGTCGCCGTAGTCGTGACCGAGGGTGTCGTTGACATCCTTGAAACGGTCGAGGTCGACGAGCAACAACGCACACGGCCGTCGGCGTTCGACGAGATCGGCGAGATGACGCGTGAGCGCGAGACGGTTCGGTAGCCCGGTGACGCCGTCCAAGGTGGCGAGACGCTCGTTCTCGGATGCAGTGCGGCGCAGCGCGCGCGACGCGCCTGCGACAAGCCGGAACAAGACAGTCCACAGCCCGAGCAGTCCCGCGAGCAGCAACAGGTAAAGATGGCGAGTCTGGGCATCGATGCTGCGCTGGATCGGCGCGTAGCTGAGATACGTCTCGAACGCGCCGATCGGAATCTTGCCGTGGCGCGTCCGCAGCGGGACGTACACCTCGAGCAATCGGCCGTGCCCGCGGTCGTGCACGTTCTCGGCCTCCGAGAGGTTGCTCACCTCAGACCGGATGCTTCCGCGGAGTGCGCGCTCGAGCTGCTCGTCGATCTCGAACGTTTGGCCGATCAGTGAGTGATCGTCGGAGTAGACGATCGTTCCCTTGGGCGACCAGATCTTCACGCGCACCTGGGCGTCGTCGCGAACGCCCGTGTGAAATTCCTCGTCGAACTCGGCCGCATGCTGTCGCGTGACGCCGTGCCAGAACTCCTTCGCGTCGAGCCGGCCCGCCGGCGCGGCCGCGACGGCCGCCACCTGCCGCCGTGCCGATGCGAGCGCTTCGCCACGAACGTCGCGCGCCATGACGTCGGCGAGGACGAGTCCGAGGACCGTCACGGTGATCGCCGAGAGGACGCCGACGCGCGCGAGCAGTCCGACTCGGGTCCCGATGCGCCATACGAGACGCCTGACGCCGGCCCATCGACCGGTGGTAGGCGCGGGCGTCATGCCGGGTTCCTCCGATCCGCCGGACGGCCTTCCGCCTACGTCACCTATCGGCGCTCGGTCTGCACCCCCTGAGGCTGCACGCGCCCGCGTCGGACCAGCTCAATGCGCCGAACCCCCCGAGATCGGACATTCTTCGTGCGCGACGGCGCGGCACCTTCCCGAACCGGCGTGAGCAACAGACCTGTCAGGGCCGTCAGCCACGCCAGTTCGACACCGGCACAACCCCGAGCCCAACCGGCGTGAGCAGCAGGCCTGTCAGGGCCGTCAGCCACGCCAGTTCGAGGGGCGACGGCGGCCGCGCCGGCACGCGAACCCAACCAGGACGAGCGCGGTGCCGACGGTCGTCGCGCGCCAGGGCGATCCGCCGGTCCGTGCGAGCGCGCCGCCCCCGCTCACCGTGAACGTGTGCGGCGTGTACTCGAGGACCGCGCCTTCGGCCTGCGGTCCGGCGATGCAGAACGCGGTGAGTTGCGCGGGGCCGGCCGACGCGGATGACGAGACGGTGATCGAGCCGCTCCACGATCCGCCGGAACCGAGCGGAATCTGCGCGGTGCCGAGTGTGACGCTCCCCCGCTGCAGCGCGAGGCGAATGAAGGGGCCGCCGCCCGGGCTGCTCGCCGGCGGCACGCACGGCGTGACGGATTGCACGGAGATGGTCGCGCCGGGAGGCCCAGAAGACGGACTCGACGTGAAGGTGCCGGTTTGCGCGCCGGCCGCACTGGACCACGCGGCGACGACGAGCGCAACACTCGCGAAGATGATGGCTCCAAGCGTGACTCTCGACTTCATGCCGTGTCCCCCTTCAGCGTTCCCGAGCTCATATCCAACCACGACATGTGATTCAACGAGCGTCCACTCCTCGGGAGCCCTTCCTCGCGTCGCCAGCGTGCCGGCGGAGGGATGCCACAAGGTGACGACGCAATGCACCACCGCGGATCTCTGCGCACGTGTACTTGCGCGTCTCACGTGCGACGCGAACGAACATCCGACCCGCTGCGCTCGGGCAGAACCCGCGCACCGTTCGGACTGCCTCGTCGAGCGAGCCGGAGTACGACACGTCGATGGTCGGCAGACGCGTGACGTCGTGATCGGGAATCCATATCGCAGACGCCCCTTGCAACGATCCGACGCGCCGCGGCTCTTTCAGGCCGACCTTCCACCCGAAGACGCGCGCCGACGCGTCGATCAGGAGGAAGTAGCGGCCCGACGCGTCGGTGCTGGCGCGCTGGACGTGAGCCAGCCTGAACAACGTGGACGGCTCGAAGGATGCTTGGTTGCCGGGCTTGGCGACGATGACGCCCTTTCCGTCGATGACGAGGAGCTGCCCTCGAGCACCGCGATAGGCCACGCGTCCCAATGGCGACTGAGCCAGCAGCTCCAGCGGCGGATGCCCACCGGCGATCGCCTGGTACGCGTCCACCACCGCCGGATGCTCGTCGAGCGCGAAGGAGCCGGCGACCAGCACCGAGCGCGAGTCAGGATCCCACGACAGCTGTGTGATGCGAACCTGCTGTGCGCCGTGGGCTGTCCTGAAGAGGAGCGGGTAGCGATACGTTCTTGTCGGCGAGACGCCCAGCTCGAC
>JBKPCL010000042.1:0-4360 GCA_046727335.1 Actinomycetota bacterium | reverse complement strand
CGGTCGTCGTCCTCACGTCGGGCGCCAACCGGGTCGACACGGCCGCCTTGGCGAAGCACTTTGGCGCGGTGTCGAGCCGTCAAGGGACGGCCGACGAAGTGCGAAAGGCAACGGGCTACGCGATCGGCGGGACACCGCCGTTCGGACACGAGTCGACCTTGCCGACCGTGCTCGATCCGGCGTTGCTGCGCTACGCGATCGTGTGGTCCGCCGCGGGAACACCCGACTCGTGCTTCCCGATGGCGCCGGCACGGCTCGCCGCGGTCTCGAATGCCGAAGCAGTCGACGTCACCGTGCACTGACCGTCGCGAATTGCGACCTCGTACGCTCGTTTCATTTGCAACGACCGGCTCGGACCATCCCGGTTTGTCCGTTCGTACGCTCGTTGCATTTGCAACGACCGGCGCGCAGTGTCTCGGTTTCGTCCCTCGCGCGCTCATTTCAATTGCAACGATCGCGCTGAGCGATGCGGCGGCACCGTTCCATCGCCAGGCGCGATCATTTCATTTGCAACGAGCGTACGAACCCCGAATTGAAGTAGGTGTCACACCGGGGTGCGATGCTCGCTCCCATGTCGCTCGCCGGCGCGCCTCGCGCTCTGCCCCGCGAACACACACGCCGCCACGGGCTCCCTGTGTACCGTCCCGAGTGGGTGTCCGCAGAGACGGCACACGCACGCCGTCTCGAAACGGCACCGGAGCTCATCGATTCGCTTGCTCGGGCCGGCGCCGTCGGCTCGGCACTGCGGCACGCGCTCCGCGACCGCGCCATCGATCAGAAGCTCGCCCGCCTCGTCTTGCTCTTCTACGGCCGGGGCATGTTGCGCGCGGCCGACGTTGCCTGGCGGCTCAACGTCTCGCCGTCGACCGCGTCACGCCACCTGGATCGTGCGGAACGAGCCGGCCTCATCGACAAGTTCTACATGCCGCTCGATCGGCGCGGCACGTGGGCTCGCCTTACCGAGCGGGGCCGCGCACTCCGACTCGAGGTCGAAGCCGCGCTCGCGTCCATTCCAACCCATCAACGCCCACGAGGCGAGGCGTACGGCGTTCGCACATCGCGAGGCCGCGAAGAGCTATGACGGCGGCCCGGCTCTCAGCCGAAGCGCGCGAGTTCGGCGTCGAGGTCGAGACGCTGCGTGATCGCTTCGCGCTCCATGTCGCCCCACAGCTCCGGCGGCACCGCCCACATCACCTCGAACTCGATCCCATCCGGGTCCTTGCCGTACAGCGACTTGCTCACGCCGTGATCGCTTTCGCCGACAAGGCCGCCGAGCTCCAGCAACTTCGCCCGCGTCTGCGCAAGGTCGTGGATCGACTCCACCTGCCAGGCCAAGTGATACAAGCCGACGCGGCCCGGCTCGCCACCGCGCGCGTTCGGCCCAACGGAGAACAGCCCGAGGTCATGGTGATTGTCGGTTCCGGCGGCGCGCATGAACACAGCGGCACCTTCGCCGTAGTCGGCGACGACCTCGAAGCCCAACGCCTCGCGGTAGAACTCGGCCGAACGGCGCGCCTCGCGCACGTACAGCACTGCGTGATTGAGCCGGCGAACGCCTGTCATGACGCTCGCAACCTCCTGAGCCGGTCGACGATTCCCGGCAGGACCTCGGCGAACCGCTCGACGTCCGATGGGGTGGACGACCATCCCACCGATACCCGAAGTGAATGTTCGGCGTCGACCCCCATCGCGGCGAGGACCGGCGACGGCTCCAAGATCTCCGACGAGCACGACGATCCGGAATGCGCGGCGACGCCCTGCTGGTCGAGCGCCAGCAGAATGGGTTCGGCTTCGACGCCGTCGACGCCAATGCACAACACATGGGGGAGCCGGCCGTCCCACGCGGCATCCCCGTACCGCACGACGCCCGGCACATCCTCGATCGCCGCCGCCGCGGCGTCGATCAACGCCCGCTGCGCAGAAGCTTCCGCCTCGACGTCGACCTCCGCGCACGCGGCTCCGAAGCCGACCCACGCCGGCACGTCCTCCATCCCGCCTCGTCGCGCCCGCTCCTGCGCGCCGCCGACGAGCAGGGGCGGGATGCGCACGCCGCGCCGCACGAGCAGTGCGCCGGCGCCCTTCGGCCCGCCGAACTTGTGCGCAGTCACGCTGCACAGGTCCGCGTCCAGCACTCGAAACGAGAGTCCTACATGTCCTGCGGCCGCGCACGCGTCGACATGCACGAGCACTCGACCAGCGCCGCGATCGCGCACGGCGGCACCCACCGCCGCCGCGGGCTGAAGCGTTCCGACCTCGTGGTTGGCGAGCTGGACACTGACCAGCGCGGTGTCGTCGCGCACCGCCGCCACGACGTCGTCGACCGAGAAACGACCCAGTCGATCGACGCCGATGACGGTCACGTCCGTCGCGTCACGTCGAACCGCATCGCTCACACAGGAGTGCTCCACCGCAGTCATGACGACATGACGGCGCCCCGTCTCGCGACCCCGCGCCAGGGAACCCCACACCGCCGCATTGACCGCTTCCGTCCCCGACGACGTGAACACGACCTCGCGCGGCCGCGCGCCGAAGAACGATGCCACTTGCTCCCGCGCCGCCTCGAGCGCCACTCGTGTGGTGCGGCCTTCGACATGCAAGCGACCGGGATCGGCATAGTGCTCGCGAAGGAACGGCAGCATCGCCTCCAACGCGGCAGGCCTCAGCGGTGACGTCGACGCGTGATCGAGATACGACCGAGTCACACGCGGGTGACGCAGTGCTCGCCGCCACCCGGGCGGCTCTGCTCGATCATCGGCTCGGTCTCGCCGTACAACCCTTCGAGCATGCCCTTCACCATCCCCGTATCCACCGCGCACAGCACGTGCGGATACTGGCGAGCCGCTTCGCCGAACGGACAGTGCTCGGCGACCAAGGTCAACGAGTTGCCCCGCGCTTCGGCATGAGCCGCAAAACCATGGGCCGTGAGCGCGTCGGCGACCGAGGCGAGCGCAGCCTTCACCGAGCGGTGACCTTCCGTCGGTTCCATGCGCGCCGCGATCGTGCGCCCGTACTCGTACCCGACGTGTTCGGCGATCTCGTGTGCCTCGTCGGCCGGCAGACGCTCCAACGCACGCGCGAGCAACGTGCCGAGCAGGTCGTCGCGCCGCGGCGGGAACAGCAGATGGTTGTCGCTCGCGACCGCGCGGTAGCGCTTCGACGGGCGGCCCGCGGACTCATGCCGCGCCAGCTCCACGTCGAGGTAGCCCCCCGCCGCCAGCTTCTCCAGATGATGGCGGGCAACGTTCGGGTGCAGCGCGAAGCGTTCGGCCACCTCGGCGGCCTTCACCCCGCTCTTGGTCCGCACGAACAGGTAGATCTCCCGCCGGGTCGGGTCGCCGAAGGCGTTGGTGACCGCGGCGACGGCGGCCGCGAACTCGTCCGGCGTGAGTTCAGCGGCCGTTGTCATGCCCGGTATTGTACCTATGGCGATAGTGGAAATGCCCGGAGCGGTACCCCAGCAAGCACGGAGGGGCTGATGCCCACCCAGGAAGCCGTTCTCGACGTCCTCCGCCCGGTGGAGGATCCCGAGATTCGGCGCTCGATCGTCGAGCTCGACATGGTGCGGGACATCGCGATCGACGGCGGGCGCGTGCATGTGACGGTGGCGCTCACCGTCGCGGGCTGCCCGCTGCGGCCTGAGATCACGCGGCGAGTGACGGAGGCCGTCTCGACGCTCCAGGACGTCGACCATGTCGACGTCGACCTCACCGTCATGACCGACGAGGAACGAGCCGCGCTCACCCAGCGCCTCCATGGCAATCAGGCCCAGGGCGAAGGACACGCGCAGCGCGCCAACCCGTTCCTCGACACCACCACGCGCGTTCTGGCCATCGCGTCCGGCAAGGGCGGCGTGGGCAAGTCGTCGGTCACGACGAACCTCGCCGTCGCCCTGGCCCAACGTGGACGCCGAGTCGCCGCGATCGACGCCGACGTGTGGGGCTTCTCGATGCCGCGCATGCTCGGCATCGACCGTCCTCCCACGGTGATCGACGACATCATCGTCCCACCCGACGCCAACGGCGTCACCCTCATCTCGATGGGCTTCTTCGCGCGTGAGGATCAGCCGGTCGTCTGGCGGGGACCCATGCTCCACAAGGCGCTCGAGCAGTTCCTCACGGACGTGCACTGGGGCGAACCCGACTATCTCATCATCGACATGCCGCCCGGCACCGGTGACGTCGCGCTGTCGATGGCGCAGTTTCTGCCGCGCGCGGAGGTGGTCGTGGTGACGACTCCGCAGCCCGCCGCGCAGAAGGTTGCCCAACGCGCGGCATACATGTCGCGCAAGGTGAACCTCCAAGTGGTCGGCGTCATCGAGAACATGTCGTGGTTCAGTTGCGAGCACGGCACCGCGTACCGG
>JBKPCL010000041.1:0-13389 GCA_046727335.1 Actinomycetota bacterium | reverse complement strand
GTCAGCTCCCGGCGTGTGTTCTTCACGTCGTCGAGCTGTGACTGCAAGAACTCGTGCCGTTCGAGCAGGGCTTCGTACTCGCTCAACGCGAGCGGGTTGATGGGGCCCATCAGGCGCAGCTCGCGCTCGAGCTCGCGGGCGCGGCCCGGCAGTGTCATGCCTTCGGGAACGTCGGGCGCGGGGCTGGCAACCGCGGCGTCCGGCTCGCAGTCGAATTCGTGGCGGATGTTGTCGACCGCTTGCTCGAGCCTCAGCCGGATCTCCGCTTCCTCGATCTCGAGTTTGTTCGCCTGTTCGCGGAGGTCGCTCTGCTGGTGTTCCGCTTCGGCGCGCGCTGATCGCAATGCATCGAGGCGGCGGCCGGCCGCTCGCGCCGCCTCGGACTGCTCGCGGCGCCGTTCGCGAAGCCGATCGGCGAGCGCGTCCACCGTGTGCGCGCGACTGCTGAGCCGTTCGGCGATCTCGTCGATGGCGACGCGCTTCGCGTCGAGTTGCGACCGGCGCGCCCGCGCCTTCGCCTCCTCGTCGGGCCGCGCCGCGAGCCGGCCGTCGATCTCGGTGAGCCGCGCGGTTAGCAGCGCGCGGCGCTCCTCGACAGCCGCGGTCTTCACGTCGAGGTCGCGCCGCAGGCCGAGAGCATGCGTGCGCGCGCGGTCGACGTCGGTGCTTCGCGTCTGCGCCTCTTCATGCCCGCGTTCGGCCTCGGCGAGACGTGCCCGCGCGTCGGCCTCGAGTTGCGGGATCGCCTCGAGCTCGCGGTCGAGCTCGGCACCTTGGCGCTCGAGCGTCGCGAACCGCTCTGCGAGCGATGCGCCGTCGACCTCCACGGCTCGGCGGAGCTCGGTTGCGCGCGCGACCAGCTGGTCGAGTTGGCGACGCCGCTCCCGGTCCTGCTCCGTGGCGCGCAGTTCGGCGCGGCGGGCGTCCGCCAGCGACTGTCGAGCCTGCTCGACGCGCCTCGCGGCGCGGGAGCATGCTTCGTCGGCGGCGCCTGCTTCCGCTTCGGCTTCCGCGACCGCGCCCGGCGTCACCGCCGACGACGACGGCGGACCCGCCCGCCACGGACCGGGACCGCCGAAGCGATCGCCGGCACGCGTCACGGCGACGACACCGGGATCGGCGAGGGCCACGTCGAGCGCCCCGCGCCAGTCGCCGTCGACGAGCACGAAACGCGACAACAGGCGCGCGAGCACGTCGTCGAGGCCGGGCCGGCTGCCGCGCACGCACGAGGCGAGCGGTCGCGTCCCCGGTACGGAGAGCGTTGTCTGCGCGCCGTTGCTCCCGAGCGCGGCGACGAGCAGCAACGCACCCGCATCGGCGCGCTTGAGTTGATCGATGACCACGCGGGCCGAGGCGTGGCCGTCGACGACGATCGCATGCAAGGCCTCGCTCAACGCGGCCGCAACCGCGAGCTCCGCTCCGGCCTCGATGGTCAGATAGTCGATGAGCGGACCGACGACTCCTTCGATGCCGGTGATCGTGTCGCTGCCGGCGGCGGCATGCGCGGCCGCGACAGCCATCGCGAGCGTCTCGGCCCGGGCCCGGCAACGCGACGACTCGGACTCAGCGGCATGGAATTCCGCGTCCGCGTCGTGCAGCGCCTCCTCCGCCGCCCGGCGCGCCCGGGCCGTCGGTGTCATGTCGGGCGCGACGAACGCGCTCGCGTCGACTTCCGCGCGCAACTCCGCGACCGCGCGCTCGGCCGCGTCGGCCTCGCCGGCACGCGGCTCCAGCGCCGCCTGTTCGTGCGTCACCGCGGCGAGACGCTCGCGCGTCCCGGCGAGATCACGCGCCAACCCGCGACGACGGTCGTCGAGCTGGCGGAGCGTGCGCTGCGCGTCGCGGAACCGAGCGGTCGCATCCGGCTGATCGAGCGCGCGCTCGAGGTCTCGCACGTGTGCCTCGGCCGAGACGACTTCATCGCGCGCGTGAGTCAGCCGCTCCATGTCGGCGTCAACCGTGAGGAGTTGCGTTCGGAGTGTGGCGGCCTCGGCGACGAGCGATTCGACGACGCCTTCATCGGCCACCGCCGCCAGCTCGCGATCAAAGCTGCGCCGTCGCTCCGCGATGAGATTCGTGAGCCCCCGGGCACGCTCACGCAGCGCCTCGGTTCGCGCGAGCAAGTCCGCGACGTCGTCGTCGCCCGGGATCGCGAGTGCGCGCTCGGCGTCGAGCACTTGTGCGTCGAACCCGTGCAAGCGAACTCGCACATCCTGCTCGCGTTGCGCGAGGTCGCGGCGCGCTTCTGCGCGCCGTTCTCCGCGCGTACGCAGCTGCGCGATGTCGCGGCCGGCGAGGTGCAGCCGGATCGCACGCAACTCGACGACGAGACCGTCGTGCCGGCGCGCCGCGTCCGCCTGCCGTTCGAGCGGACGGAGCTGACGCCGCACCTCTCGAAGCAGATCGGTGAGGCGCAACAGGTTGCCCTCCGTCGCCTCCAGACGTCGTTGGGCCTTCTCCTTGCGCTTGCGGAACTTGAGAATCCCGGCCGCCTCTTCGATGATCGCCCGGCGATCTTCCGGACGCGCGTTGAGTACCGCGTCCAGCTGGCCTTGACCGACGATCACATGCTGTTGCCGGCCGATGCCGGTGTCCGACAGCAGGTCTTGGATGTCGAGCAGCCGGCACGGGGCGCCGTTGATCATGTACTCGGAGTCGCCGGTGCGGAACAGCATCCGCGTGATCGTCACCTCCGAGAACTCGATCGGAAGCAGACCCGCGGTGTTGTCGATCGTCAGCGACACTTCGGCGCGTCCAAGCGCCGGGCGGTCGGAGGTGCCGGCGAAGATGACGTCGTCCATCTTGCCGCCGCGCAGTGCGCGTGCTCCCTGCGCGCCGAGCACCCAGGCGACGGAGTCGACGATGTTCGACTTGCCGGAGCCGTTCGGGCCGACGACGACACACACGCCCGGTTCGAACTCGAGCGTGGTCTTGTCGGCGAAGGACTTGAAGCCCTTCAACGTCAACGACTTGAGGAACACCCGGCCCCTTTCTCCAGCGGCCGATCGTACGGGCCGCCGGGCCGCAACCCGCGGACCATGCTTTCCGCTCTCGGCGCCTTCGGCGCCGGGCCGCTCGGGCCCCGATAACGGGTCGACTCCGGCTTCGCCTCCCCTGCGGTCGGCTCCGCCTGCGTCTCATGCTCGCTGCTCAGCGGGGTACCCGCCTCGCGACGCTCGCTTCGGCGGCATCCCTGTTCATCGCACCTGAAAGCCCGCAGCTCCGACGATCGGGATCTGTTGTGTGTCGACGCCATCGACCCGGGCTCGAGGCGGCCCCGTTCGACACCATGCAATCAGGCGTTCCACGGCCGCTTCCGGCCCTTCGAACTCGGCCTCGACGGCGCCGTCGGACCGATTGCGGATCCAACCCGCGATGCCTTCGACCCGGGCTTGTTCGTGGCAGGACTCTCGGAACCACACCCCCTGCACGCGTCCCGTGACGACGACGCGAACACGGATCACACCTGGCACGCCTCGCAATAGAAGGTCGAGCGGTTCGAATAGCGGGCCCGTTGGATCGGCCGCCGGCAACGCGCACAGGACCGGCCTTCGCGGTCGTACACCTGATGGTGCGTCTGATACTCGCCGCGCTGGCCGAACAGGTCGACGTACTGCTCGTCGGCGAGCGACGATCCTCGATACTTCACCGCATCCTGCAAGACCTCGGAGATCGCTCGGTAGAGCCGGCGCACCTCCTGCTGCGAGAGCGAGTCGCTCATCCGGTCCCATCGCAGGCCGGCCTCGAAGAGGATTTCGTCGCTGTAGACATTCCCGATACCAGCGATGAACTTCTGGTCCATCAGGAGCGCCTTCAGTCTCATCTTCTTGTCCGCGAGCATTCGGCCGAACAGCTCCCACGACATCGCGGTCTCGAGCGGATCGAGACCGAGGTGCGCGAGCTCTTCGACTTTCTGGTCGAGCTCGTCGTACTTGGTGACGAACATCTCGCCGAACGTGCGGGGATCGACGAACCGCAAGAGCCCGCCCTGCGTGAAGGTGATGACGACGTGCGTGTGCTTGGGTGCCTTCTCCCGAGCGCTCTTCGCTCGCAGGAGCTGTCCCGACATCCCGAGGTGAATGACGACGGCTTCGGGACCGTCGAGCCGCAGCACGAGGTACTTGCCCCGTCGCTGCACCGCCGTCACCTTGCGGCCTTCGAGGAGGCTGATGAATTCCTTCTTGTTGCGGTGCCGGCGAATCGACCGCAGCCCCGTCACCTCGACGGTCTTGATCTTCTTGCCGACCACTTCCCTGTCGAGGTCGCGGCGTATCACCTCGACTTCAGGTAGCTCCGGCATCCTCGTCCCCCTGTGTGCCCGCCTCTTCTTGCAGCCGTGTCCAGGCGACCCACGCCGCACCCTGCTCGGCCTGCTTCTTCGAGCGCCCCTCACCGTCGCCGTACGGCCGGTCGTTCACATAGACCGTCGCGTAGAACTGCTTCGCGTGGTCGGGTCCTTCGTCGCGGACGAGGTAGCGGGGCCGGCCAAGTGTGCGCGCCGCCGTTGCCTCTTGCAGCCGCGTCTTGTAGTCGCGTCCGCCGGGCCCGGCCGCCGCGTCCGCGATGCGAGCCTTGAGGCACCGGAGCACCAGATCGCGCGCGGTCGAGAAACCGGCGTCGAGATACACCGCCGCGATCACCGCCTCGAACGCGTCGGCGAGGATCGACTGCTTCGACCGTCCCCCGGCGGCGTCCTCTCCCTTGCCCAAGAGGAGATGACTGCCGAGACTCAGCTCGGTCGCGATCTCGGCCAGCACACGAGCGTTGACAACGCCCGCGCGCACTTCCGAGAGCTGACCTTCGGGAAGGTTCGGAAAGTGCTCGAACACGTAGTGCGTGACCACGAGACCGAGCACCGAGTCGCCGAGGAATTCGAGCCGCTCGTTGGATTCCGGTTCCCCGTTCTCCGCGCACCACGACCGGTGCGCGAGCGAGCGCACCACCACGTCGCGTTGCGTGAACTTGACGCCGAGCGACGTCTCGAGCGCATCGAACTGCTCGGGGGACAACGGCCACGTCATGAGTCGAGCTCCGCGTCCAGGCGGGCGACCACGCAGTCGATTGCGTCGCGCACAGTGAGGAGCTCGGCGAGATCGTCGTCGTCGATCGACAAGCCGACGGTGCGCTCGCCGAGCTCGAGTTCGACCGCTTCGACCAGGTCGATGAGCGCGTAGTCGTCGGCGTCGAGGTCTTCGCGCAACCGGGTCTCGGGCGTCACGTCGTCGGGGTCGACGCCCAGGATCTCGACAAGCTGCTCGCGCACGATCCGTTCGACTTCACCTCGGTCCAGCGGGGCTCGGTGATCATGCGTCTCCGCGGGCATCGTGGTCTTACACCCCCACCCGAAGCGCGGCTTCTTCGAGCCGGGCGACGATGTCGGCGGCCACGGCGTCGCGCGCCACACGGATCGCGTTCACGATCGCGCCCGCAGACGACGCGCCGTGCGAGATGACGCATACTCCTCTGACACCGAGCAACATCGCGCCACCGGTGTTGTCGGGGAGGAGCGGAGCCGCGGCTTCGAGCAGGCGGAGCTTGAGGCTGTCGGCGGCGGCGGCCCACGGCGTGCCTGGCTCGTCCACCACACCGAACACCAAGCCGGCCATGCCGAACATCGCGCCCTCGAGCGTCTTCAGCGCGATGTTCCCGGTAAAGCCGTCCGTGACGATCACGTCGGCGGAGGGCTTCATGAGGTCGCGACCCTCGACGTTGCCGACGAAGCCCTTTACGTCGGACAGGAGCTCGAACGCGCGCTTTCGCAGCGAGTCACCCTTGCCGGCTTCCTCGCCGTTCGACAGCAACGCGACGGTTGGTTCCTCGATGCCGATGCGCACGCGCGCGTATGCGCGTGCCAGCTCTGCCCACTCGACGAGCCATTCGGGCTCGGCGTCGACGGTCGCTCCGGCGTCGACGAGAAACTGGACGCGGCCGGCGCCGACGATCGGGAGCGGCACTGCAATCGCGGGACGATGCACTCCCCGAATGCGACCCATGCGGAGCAGCGCCGCGGCCATGGTTGCGCCGGTGTTGCCGGCACCGACCATCGCGTCCGCGTGACCGTCGCGCACTGCTTCCGCGGTACGCACCACCGACGCGTCCTTCTTCGTGCGGACGGTGGACGCGGGGTCGTCGCCCATGGCAATCACGTCATCGGCCGGCACGACGGTGACACGCGCCGGCGCGACGCCTCCCGGAAGATGCGCGCCGATCGCGTCCGGACGACCGACCAGCAGGATGTCGACATCCAATGTGTCGAGCGCGGCGAGAGCGCCGGCGACGACGTCGCCGGGCGCGCGATCGCCACCCATCGCGTCGATCGCGATCACGGGCGACACGCGCGCCCCTTGATCAGTCGACCTCGATGACTTGCCGGCCCCGGTACCAACCACAGTTGCTGCACACCGTGTGTGGGAGCCGCGACGCGCCGCAGTTCGGGCAGAGCGAGTGGGCGGGGGGCGCGAGCCGCATGTTCGCCGACTTGCGCGAGCGGGTCGCGGAGCGGCTCATCTTGCGCTTGGGCACGGCCATGGGCTGGGGCTCCTGTCAGACTCAGAGGTCGAGCGACCGCAGGGCCGCCCAACGGGGATCAAGGTCTTCGGTGCGGCACTCACAGGTCGTCGTGTTCCGATCGGCTCCGCACGTGGGGCACAACCCCGCGCAGTCGGGGTCGCAGAGTGGTGCGGCGGGCAGTTCGAACGTGAGGGCGTCGCGGACCATGGGTTCGAGATCGATGGTGTCGTCGTCGAGCCCGTAGGTCTCCCCTTCGAGCGGATGCGGCTCGAACAGCTCGTCGACATGGACCGTCGCGTCGCCCTCGACGGGCGTCAGGCACCGGCTGCAGGCGGCCTCCCAGTGCGCACGCACGGTCCCGCGGACGACGATGCCTTCGGGGATGCGCTCGAGAGTGGCCTCGACCTCGACGGGACGGTCCGCCGAGATCTGGGCTCCGGTCGTCCGCAGATCGGGAAGTCGCGCCTCGACTTGGAGTTCCCGCGACGCGCCGGGCCGACGGAGGAGGTCGGCGACCGGGATACGGAGCGGCGAGGAACTGGACGGCATGAGCACTCGTTCGGGCTGGCTGTGGTCGCCGGCCCAGCCGGCGTCACGGGATGGGCCGAAGAATCGGGACAAACTGCACGCGGACTCCGACGGGCCGCACCGTACTCCGAGCAACGTTCCCGCGATGTCCCCGAATGTAGCCGGGGTGGGCGCCGAACCGCACGATTCTACCAGGTCAGACGGCCTCGCCTCTCAGCTGTCGTCCTGGTCGAAGAACGCGCCGGCGTCGTCGTTCTCCTCGTCGGTTGCGCCTTCCGCGGGCATGGGGGTCGGCGCGTGGACTTGGAGACGTTCGCGACCCTTTTGTACGGCTTGCATGGTGCGGTCGAGCACGACCTCGAACCCTGCAAGCTTGCGGTCGACGTAGTCCTCGGCTTCGTGTCGCAGCGCCGCGGCCTGACGTTCGGCTTGATCGACGATGTCCTCGGCCGCCCGCCGCGCCTCGCGCACCACCTCGGTCCGCTCCACCATGCGCTCGGCACGGACCCGCGCCGCCTCGAGGATGCGTTCCGCCTCGTGCCGGGCGCGTTGTACGACCTGGTCCCGCTCCTTCAGGAGCCAGCGCGCTTCTCGAAGCTCTTCGGGGAGCCCGTCGATCGCCTCCTGCAAGAGCGCACCGAACTCCTCGCGATTGACCGACACCGAGGCCGACATGAACAGCCCACGAGCGCGTTCGAGCGTGTCCTGCATCTGCAGTAGCAGGGCGCCCGTGTCGGAAACCTTGTCGGGATCGTCCTCGAGCAAGGTCACCCCTCGCTTTCCATCATCTAGGCCTGGAACATCTTGGCGAGGCGCTCGGCGACATGCGGCGGCACCATGCTCGAGACGTCGCCCCCGAACCGTGCGACCTCGCGAACGAGACTTGACGACAAGAACGAGTACTGGGGACTCGTCGAGAGGAAAAAGGTGTCGACTCCCGACAGGCGCTGGTTCATCTGGGCCATCTGCAGCTCGTAGTCGAAGTCGGAGACCGCGCGCAGGCCCTTCACGATCGCGTCCGCGCCCCGGTCACGTGCGAAGTCCACAAGCAGGCCTTTGAAGAACTCGATGCTGATATTGCCGAGATGCTCGGTCGCCTCGCGCAGCATGTCCTGGCGTTCTTCCAAGCTGAAGAGCGACTGTGCCTTCTGCGGATTCCGGATGACGGCGACGATCACGTGGTCGAAGTGGCGGGCGGTGCGCTCGATGATGTCGATGTGGCCGAGGGTTACCGGGTCGAACGACCCTGGACAAAGGGCAGTCGCCACGCGTGGTCTCCAGGTCGGGGCCGGTCGCGGTCAGGTCCAGAGGAACGTCAGGAGCGTATCGCCGAACGTGCGCTCCCAGCCCCGCACGAGCCCCTGCGGCGGCACGACCTCGTGGCGCGCCGGGCGCTCGACGACTACCACGGCGTCGGGCGCGAGCCAGCCCGGTGCCAACAGCGCGCCGCACACGTGGGTGACGTCGTCGTCCGCGGTCTCGTATGGCGGGTCGATGAAGATGAGATCAAACGGTGCATCGGGCGAAGGATGCGCGTTCACAAACCGGCTCACATCGCCCCGCACCACGCGCGCGCGATCGGTGAAACCGACGGCGGCCAAGTTGGCGGAGATCGCCTGTAACGCGGCAGGGTCGCGTTCGACGAGCACGGCACGAGCGGCGCCACGTGAGAGCGCCTCGATCGCGAGCGCGCCGGTGCCGGCATAGAGGTCGAGCGCCTGCGCGTCCGCCACGGCACCCCGTGCGTCGAGCGCGGAGAACATGGCCTCTCGTGCCATGTCCTTGGTCGGGCGGACAGCCGGACCGGGCGGTGCGACGAGCCGCCGTCCACGCGCGGTTCCGGCGATGACCCGTAGTCCCCGGACGCGTTTCACGACTTGAACAGGAACTCGACGTCGTCGCCGAGCAGGTCCTCCACCTCTTCGCGGAGTTGCGCGTGATCCGCGAGGTCGGGATCGGCGTCCAGAATGCTTTCGGCGACGCGACGCGTCTCGAGCACGATCGGTTCGTCGCGCGGAATGCGACCGAGCTTCAGGTCGCTGAAGCCGGACTGCCGCTCGCCGAACACCTCGCCCGCGCCCCGGATCTCGAGATCCTTCTCGGCGAGCAAGAAGCCATCCGTCGACGACGCCATGGCTCGTATGCGCTCCTCACCTTCGGGCGTGGTCGGATCGCCGAACAGAAAGCACCACGACTGCGCGGCGCCACGGCCGACGCGACCGCGCAGCTGATGCAACTGTGAAAGGCCGAAACGGTCGGCGTCCTCGACGATCATCACCGTCGCGTTCGGGACGTCGACGCCGACCTCGATGACGGTCGTGGCGACCAGGACGTCGAGCCGTCCGGCGCGGAAGTCGTCCATGACGGCTTCCTTCTCCTTCGACGGCATCTGTCCGTGCAACAAGCCGACCCGCAAGCCTGCGAGCTCTTCGGCTTGCAGCCGCTCGTACTCGGCGGTCGCGGCTTTTGCCTCGACCTTGCCCTTGTCTTCCACGAGCGGGCAGACCACGTACGCCTGATGGTCGGCGTCGACTTCGGCGCGCAATCGGTCCCACGCCGCGGCGTGTTCCATCGGATTCGGAGCGATCACCTTCGTCGTGATCGGCGTGCGTCCCGGCGGCATCTCGCGTAGCTCGGACTTGTCGAGGTCGCCGTAGACGAGCATGGCCGCGGTGCGCGGGATCGGCGTGGCCGTCATCACGAGCACATCCGGCTCGTCGCCCTTTCCCCGGAGCAGCGCCCGCTGCTCCACGCCGAAGCGGTGCTGTTCGTCGACCACCGCGACGCCGAGCCGCGAGAACGTCGCGTCGCCGTACAGCAACGCGTGCGTACCGACGAGGATGTCGACCTCGCCGCGTTCGAGCCCAGCGGCGATGCGGCGCCGCTCGGCCGCCGTCGTGCGATTGGTCAGGAGCTCGACACGCACGGGCCGGTCGCCGAGCAGCAAGCCTTCGGCGGGCACCGTCAGACCGTCGAGCAACAGTTGCGACCCGAGGTAGTGCTGCTCGGCAAGCACCTCCGTCGGCGCCATGAAGGCGCCTTGATACCCGCCTTGCACGCCGACGAGCAGCGCCGCGAGGGCGATGACCGTCTTGCCCGAGCCGACGTCACCTTGCAGCAGCCGGTGCATCGGTGCCGGAGACGCGAGGTCGTGCGTGATCTCGTCGATCGCGCGCTGCTGATCACCGGTGAGGGGGAATGGCAGTTGCTCGATGAACGCGGGAAGCAACGGGCCGTCGACACGATGCTGGATGCCGGACTGTTCGGCGGCGAGCGCGCGTTTGCGGGCGACGAGGCCGACCTGCATTCGCAGGAACTCGTCGAAGACCAGGCGCTTCCGCGCGGCTTGCTGCTCCGCGATCGACTCTGGTGCATGAATTCCGCGATAGGCGCCGTCGCGTTCGACGAGGTCGTGCTCGTCGAGGATGCGCTCGTCGAGGGGCTCTGCGAGCCCGCGCTTCTCGCAGCGACGCAACGCCTCGGCGACGACGGCGCGGAGCTGCCACGTGTAGACCTCGGCTTTGCCCGACTGCGGATAGACGGGCACGATGACGCCGGTCTTCTCTTCGCGAACGCCGGCCCGGCCGAGAACGTCGACGACCGGGTTCGTCATTTGCCGTTTGCCACGGTAGATGTCGAGCTTGCCGAACAGCGCGACCTCGGTGCCGGGTGCGAGCTGCTTCTCGCGCCACGCCTGGTTGAAGAAGACGACGTTCAGCAGCGACGTGCCGTCGTACACGACGCCCTCGACGATCGGCTTGCCGGTCCGCGCCCGGCGGCCGCGAATCGTGCGGACCTCGCCGACGATGGTGGCCTCCTCCCCCACGTTGAGCTCGGCGATGTCGGCCCGCTTCGTGCGGTCGATCCAGCGGCGCGGGTAGTGCTGGAGGACGTCCAGCACCGAGTGCAGACCCATCTCGGCGAGCCGAACCTCGAGCTTCGGACCGACCGATTCGAGCTCGGCGACGTCCTTCTGCGCGAGCTCGCGAAGGCTGATTTTGTCGCGGCTCACTCGACGCCGACGAGGTACGGGTACAGGGGCTGCCCGCCGTGGTGGAACTCGACCTCGACCTGCGGGAACGTGAACTCGATGTGCTCGCGAATCCGTTGCGTCTCGGAGGCCGGCGCGTCGGAGCCGACGAGCACGGTGACGATCTCGCTGTTCTCGTCGACGAGTTGACCGAGCAAGGTGCAGACCGCGTCGGCGGGGGAACTCGTCGCGGCGACGATGCCGTCACGCGAGAGTGCGATCCAGTCGCCGGCTTCGATCGGCCCCATGTCGGCTGCCGCGTCGCGCACGGCACGCGTCACCTCGCCCGTGTGCACGCGCTCGAGCGCGGCAACCATCGCGCGCTCGTTGGCGTCGATGGTCGCGTTCGGGTCGTACTCGACGAGCGCGGCGAGCGCTTCGGGAACACTCGTCGTCGGCACGACCTCGACGCGTTTGTCGGTCAGCGCATCCACCTGGCGCGCCACCGGCACGATGTTCTTGTTGTTCGGCAGGACGAGTACGGAGTCGGACGCGCACGCTTCGACGGCCTCGAGGATCTGCGCGGTCGACGGGTTCATGGACTGCCCGCCCGCGACGATCTGCTGCACACCGAGGCTCTTCATGAGCCTTTGGATGCCTTCGCCGACGCCCACCGCGACGACCGCGGTGGCGACTGCGGGGCCGGCGGTCTCTCCGTTGGCCCCGACGGCGGTGGGGACGCCACCGTCACGGACCCACTGTTCTTCCTCCACCTGGTCCTGCAGGTCGGTGATGCGGAGGTTGTGCGGGCGACCGGCGTCGATCCCGGCTTCGACGGCGGCCGCGATGTCGTTCGTGTGGATGTGACAGTTCCACAGTCGGTCGCCGCCGACGACAACGATCGAATCGCCGATCGCGCTCCACGCGGAACGGAAGGCGGGCATCGTCGCGTCGTCGGCTTCGAGCAGGTACATGACCTCGTAGCGCAGGCCGGAGACGTCCTCGCCGGCCAGATGGGCGGCGACGGCAGCCGGCGTGGCAACGATCTCGGGTTCCGGGACCGCCGGGCCACCTGCGACCTCCCGCAACGACGCGACGAGCAAGGCGAATCCCTTGCCGCCGGCGTCGACCACACCCGCATTGCGGAGGACAGGGAGCAGCTCCGGCGTGCGCGCCACCGACTCGTCGGCGGCGGCGAGGCCCATCTCCAGCAGCTCGAGGAGGTCGTCGCTCTCGAGGTGCTCGACAGCCTCCGCGACCTCGCGGGCGACCGTGAGGATCGTCCCTTCGACCGGTCGCATCACCGCCTCGTAGGCGGCGTCGGCTCCCCGCCGGAGCGCCGCGACGAGAAGCTGGCCGTCGATTTCGTCGTGGCCGTCGAAGGTCTCGGCGAGGCCTCGCAGGATCTGCGAAAGGATCACGCCGGAGTTCCCGCGCGCGCCCATGAGTGAGCCGCGGCTGATCGCGTGGCACACCTCTGCCATCGAGTCGGCGGTCTGGAGCTCGGTGCACACCGACTCGAGGGTGAGCGCCATGTTGGTGCCCGTATCGCCATCCGGGACCGGGTAGACGTTCAGCCGGTTCAGCTCTTCCTGATGCGCGCGCAGTGCGTCGCGGAGCACCACGACGGCACGACGCAGATCCGCGGCCGCGAAGCAGGTCAGCGTCGGCACGAAGCGGAGCCTACCCAGCTGGTAGTCTCTTCAGGTTCTGACGCTCGAGACAGAGGTGTGTGGACCATGGCGTCGGTATGCGACGTCTGCGGCAAGAAGCCGATGTTCGGAATGCGGCTCAGCCACTCGCACCGGCGTACGAAGCGCCGGTGGAATCCGAACGTGCAGCGCGTGCGCGCGCTCGTGAACGGCGCGCCGCGCCGGATCAACGTCTGCACGTCATGTCTCAAGGCCGGCAAGGTCGTCAAGCCGTCCTGAGGCAAGGAAGGCATGCAACGGATATGCAGGGCGTCATCAAGATGTTCGATCCGGCGACCCGTGAAGGCATCGTCGTGACCGACGTGGACCGGACCGAGCTCGTGCTCGCACCGGATGCCCTTGCGGGATCGATCTTCCGGATGCTGCGTCAGGGTCAGCGTGTCGTGTTCGAGCTCGACGGCGAAGGTCGAGCGACGCATCTGCGTACGGGCGCCGAGCCCGACCTCGGGCTGCCGACCGCCGACGTCTAGTCAGGGCTCGAGGCGGGCGCGCAGCGCGTCGAGCTCGGCGCGCAACTCGCGTGGCAGGTGGTCGCCGAAGATCGCGTAGTGGTCTTCGATGAGCGGCAGCTCGGCGCGCCACGCATCGGCGTCGACCGAGAGCATCTCGTCCAGCGCGCCCGGCGCGAGCTCGAGGCCGTCGGTCGGCAACGCGCCCGGCGCGGGAAGC
>JBKPCL010000040.1:0-11239 GCA_046727335.1 Actinomycetota bacterium | reverse complement strand
CAGCGACTCGGGTTGGGGAAGCGGATTCGTTTGGTCCACGACGCGCCCGTCGCGCAGGAACACGACGCGATCCGCCCACGACGCGAGCTGCGCGTCATGCGTCACCACGACTCCGGCCACACCGCGCTGACACGCCGCGCGAATCAGTCGCATCACAGCCTCGCCGTTAACCGAGTCGAGGGCACCGGAGGGTTCGTCGGCAAGGAGAAGGTGGCGTTGACCAACGACAGCGCGCGCGATAGCGACGCGTTGGCGTTCGCCGCCCGAGAGCTCGTCGGGGAAACGGTTCGACTCGTCGGCGAGGCCCAATTCGTCGAGCGCCGCCATCGCCGCGATGTGCGCGGTGCGCATGGGTACGCCGTCCAGCTCGAGCGGCAGCGACACGTTCTCGGCCGCAGTGAGACCGGCGAGCAGGTTGAAGTCCTGGAACACGTAGCCAATCGATTGCCGGCGCAGCCGCGCCTTGTCATCCCGCGACAAACCCGACACCGCAACGTCGCCGATGAGGACCTCGCCCGATGTCGGCTCTTCGAGGGTGCCGGAGATCGTTAGCAAGGTGCTCTTGCCGGACCCGCTCGGGCCCATCACCGCGACGAGTTCGCCGTTGTCCACGGTCAGGTCGACTTCCTTCAGGGCCTCGACCTTTGTGGCTCCCTCGCTGTACGTGCGCGACACGGCCTGTAGCTGCAAGGCGGTCATGGTCGAACCTCCACACGTCGACGTTGCTTGGGGAGCGGCGCACTCCGCGCGGTCGCTTCGGTGGGCGACTCGGCGCTCGCACGCTTCAGCCGTCCCTCGGCGGCGTCGAGCCAACGGATCACCGAGTCCAATCGGAACAACTCGGCATCGACGACAAGCGCGAAACCGAGGTCTCGGTCGGCCAAGTCCTCTTTGAGATGCGTCCACTGCTGCATGAGCTGGACCAGGTAGCGCCGGTGAACCTGCATGACGTCGCGCACGTCGACACCCCGCACCCGCAACGCGACCAGCATCTTGATGACCAGCTCGTCGCGTGGCGGCGAAGACAGGTCGGGGGGCATGCGCAGCCAGCCGTCCAACTCCTCGCGACCCGACGCCGTGATGCGGAACCGCTTCTGTGGACCATCGAGGTCGGCTTCGTCGGATTCGACCAAGCCGTCCCGTTCCAGACGCTGGAGCGTCGTGTACACCTGGCCGACGTTGAGCGGCCACACCTCGCCGGTGTCGGCCTCGAACTCCTGGCGCAACTGCAGCCCATACTTGGGTCCCTCGCTGAGCAAAGCCAGGAGGGCGTGCCGCACGCTCATTCTGTGGATTCGGCGAGGTGCATACTGAGTATTCTACGCAGAGGACACCATATTTGGCAAGGCGCACGCGACTCACTTGACCTCGTGATACGGCGTGACCGCGAGGATGCCCGACGGTCCTGCCAACTTCCCGACGGGCTAGTTCGAGACCAAGGAGCGGATGGATGCGTGCCTCACGTCTTGAGCCCGCCGGGGTGTCACAAGGTCGTATTCATGGCGACGCTTTGGTCGGTCGTGGTTCAACGGGTGGCGGCGAGGACGGCGTCGCTGTCTTCAACACTCATCGGGGGCCCGATCGGGGTGAGGTCGTGAGCGGCGGCGACGCGTGCGAGCTCGTCGGGCGGCGGGAAGACCGGCTGCGGCGGCGTGGTGCGCGCCTCTGCCGGCACGCCGAGGTCTCGGATCAAATCGCGGAAGGTGGGGTTGTCGTGCACCAGCAAGATCCGGGCATCGCGGTCGCCGACGACCCGGAACGTGTGCGGTACGCCGCGCGGCATCGACACGGTCGGGCTCTTCCGCTATCCGACGCTCGATCGACGACGCCCGTCAGAACTCGCGGAGCAGCTGCAGATCACCCGTCAATCGGTGAACGACTTGCTCGGCCACCTCGAAGCGCGCGGTTACGTCACCCGGGAAGTCGATCCCGCGAACCGAAGCGCCCGCCTCGTAAGACTCACCCCCGAAGGACGTCGACTTGAAAGGGTCATCAACAGCCAAGCCCGCATGGCTGAACTCGAGATCGCCGAGCTGCTGGGAACCCGCACCTTTTCCCAGCTCCGCAACGCGGTCGAACAGCTCGCACACCAGCTCTCATAACCGGCGTTATGGGACAGATCGGTGGCGGTGTTCGCAGACGTCCTCTGAGAGACTTCGCCACGCGCGCGAGCAACCATGCCTACGGGGCACCGTGGCTGTTAATCGGGTGGTCTCGTAGGCTGACCTGTCGTGGACGTCGCTGAGATCCATTACGCCAAGAGCGGCGATCTGCATGTGGGCTACCAGGTTCTCGGGGACGGTCCGATCGACCTGCTCGCCTGCAACAGTGGCAGCAACATCTGGATTGATAGAGATGACGAGCCGCACTGGAGTCGCTTCGATCGCCGTCTGGCGTCGTTCAGCCGGCTGATTCGGTTCGATCCGAGCGGCGTCGGGCTTTCGGACCCCGTTGCCGGCGGATCGGGCGCGACGATCGAGCACTGGATGCAAGACGCGGTGGCCGTGCTGGATGCGGTCGGGTCTTCGCGCGCCGCGGTGTTCGGTGTCGGCACGGGCGGTCTTGTTGCCATGTTGCTCAGCGCGACGTATCTGGAACGGATCTCGGCCCAGGTCCTGGTGCACTGCTTTGCTCGGTTGGCTCGTGACTCGGACTATCCGTGGGGGGTGCCGCAAGCGGTCCTCGACCGGTTCGTGAACGCCGTGACCGACCCGAGTTACCAAGGGGACGCCATCGACGATCTCGCCATGAGCGCGCCGAGCCTCGCCTCTGATGTCGAATTTCGATCGTGGTGGAAGCGTGCGGGCGAGCGGTGCGCCAGTCCGGCGAATGCCAGGGCCATCGATGTCTTGACGACGAGCGCGGATATCCGTGCAGTGCTTCCCTTGATCAGCGCGCCGACACTCGTGCTGCATCGCGTGGACAACGCCTTCATCGGGATCAACCATTCGCGGTATCTCGCCGAGAACATCGCGGGAGCCAAGCTCATCGAGCTGCCCGGACGAGACCACCTCCCCTTTGTAGGCGACACCGATGTGTTGCTCGAAGACATCGAAGAATTCCTGACCGGAACAAGAGCAACACCAAACGCCGACCGGATGCTGGCAACGATTCTGTTTACCGACATCGTCGCCTCGACGACACACGCGGCCGGCGCCGGAGATCGTCGCTGGCGCGAGCTACTCGACAACCACGACCGTATGGCGGGGCGCCAGGTTCATCGCTTCGGTGGTCGACAGGTTAAGACCACCGGAGACGGCATTCTCGCGACATTCGACGGTCCGGCGCGAGCGATTCAATGTGGGCTCGCGATCTGTGACGGCGCGCACCGACTAGGCGTGGAAGCGCGCGTCGGCGTGCACACCGGTGAGGTCGAGCGACGAGGCGACGACATCGCTGGGATCGGCGTCCACATTGCGGCGCGGGTCCAAGGATGTGCGCAGCCGGGAGAAGTGTGGGTGTCAAGAACGGTGACCGACTTGGTCGCCGGATCGGGAATCACCTTCGGTGACCGCGGCGAGCACGAGCTCAAGGGCGTACCCGGACCATGGCAATTGTTCACCGTGGTGGCCTGAGCGGTGACGTACGACCCGTCCTGGAACTTTCAAGATCCGGCCAGCAAGGCCCGGGTCCTCGGCGTGCTCCGCGCCGAGATTGACAAGATGTTCGAACTCGTGGCCCAACCGGCACACTGGCAAACCCCGACCGCGTGTGCGGGCTGGGAGGTCCGCGACATGGTCGGTCATCTGCTCGACTTCACCGAGAGCTACCTCACCGCCTTCGACATCGCACGGCGCGGCGACGCCGCACCACAGCATGTCGGGGTGGCCGGCATGGCCAAAGCATCCGATCAGGCCGCTCGGGCGTTCCGTTCGGTACCCCGTGACGAAATGCTCGAGCGCCTACGCGACGCGACAGGCCGGCTGATGCACGAGTTCGCGTCCCTGTCGGACGCCGACTGGTCGGGCCTTCTCGTTTCGGATCCGTACATGGGTCCGCTCCCCGCGATGATCATCGTCGCGGGATCGCTCGGCGGATACACCGTGCACGGTTGGGACGTCCGCCAAGGTTTGGGCGGACCGCACGCAATCGCGGGCGACGCGGCCGACCTGTTGGTGCCCTTCGTGTTCCTGTTGTGGTGGGCGACCGCCGACACTGCCTCGGTCGAAGCGTCATATGCGATCGGCATCCGCACCACCGGCCAAAACGGCGGCGACACCCGATTCGACGTCACCGACGAAGGCCTACAGTTCGCGCCCGCCAACATCGACACATGCCCCGTCATCCTCGAGTTCGACCCGGCCACACTCGTACTCACCGCGTACAACCGAATCAACGGCGGCACCGTCCGCGGCGACCAACAACTCGCCACCAAGTTCCGGTCCCTGTTCGTCTCGATCTGAGCCAAACGTCACGCGATCGCCGAACGACCGGGAGCGGGATAGCCGTAGCCCAGGAACGCCTGGCCTTCCCATTCCGAAGGCAGCACCTCGCCGTCGTCGAGGTCCTTGCGCCATTCGCCGTACGGCACGTCTCGATCCGGGCGGCGTGCGAATCCCAGTCGCTCGTAGAGCCGCTGCGCGCTCGGCATCCAGGGAGTGGTGTGGATCACGATCGGTTGCGACGCGGCGCGTGCCCGCTCGAGACACGCACGCACCAGTGCGGCACCGACGCCGCGGTTTCGAACTCGGCCGTCGACCGCGAGCAGCCGGAACTGGGCCTCGCCCGGTTGCGTCCATTCGCTCCAGCGAGACGACGAATCCGGGACGTACGTCACTGAGCCAACGACGTCACCGTCCAGTGTCGCGACAAGCACTTCGGCCGCGTCCGCCCGGGAGGCAGTGTCGGCGATGTCGTGTTCGTAGCCGCCCCACAGGTGGTCGACCGCGAGCGTGCGATACGCACCGAGCGTCAGCTGCCCGATGCGCTCGTAGTCGCTCGGTTCGGCCACGCGCACTTCGACCGGCACGGCGGAACGCTACAAGCGCTTCGCCTCGATGATCCTCCGGAGGAATTGCCGGGTGCGGTCGCGCCGCGGATTGGTGAACACGTCGTCGGGTGCGCCTTCCTCTTCGATTTGGCCCGCATAGAGGAAGACGACCTTGCTCGCGACGTCGCGTGCGAACCCCATCTCGTGGGTCGCCAGCAGCATCGTCATGCCCTCATTTGCGAGCTCGCCGATGAGCGTCAGGACCTCCGCGATGAGCTCGGGGTCCAGCGCGCTCGTGACCTCGTCGAGCAGCATCAGCCTCGGTTGCATGGCCAGCGCGCGCACAATGGCGACGCGTTGTTGCTGACCACCCGAAAGGCGATCCGGGTAGTCGTTCCGCTTCTCCCACAGCCCGATGCGATCCAGCAGCGCGTGCGCGCGCTCGATCGCCTCGCGCCGCGACATGTGGAGGACCTTGTGTGGCCCGAGCGCGACGTTCTGGACCACGCTCATGTGCGGGAACAAGTTGAAACTCTGGAACACGATGCCGACGTCCTGGCGCAGGGCGTTCACGTCGACACCGCGGCCCGACACGCGTTCACCGTCGATCGTGATCTCGCCACCCTCGATGGTCTCGAGCGCGTTGATGCAGCGGAGCAACGTCGATTTACCGCAGCCGGACGGCCCGATCAGGCACACGACCTGATGAAGGTCGACGCTGAGGCTGACTCCTCGTAAGACCTCGTTGGTTCCGAAGCGTTTGTGGACGTCGTGCAGTTCCAAGAAGGCGGTCATTGCGCCTGCGTGCGCTCCCGGTCACGTTTGATGAGGTAGTCGACGAAGCGCGTGCACGGAATCGTGATGATCAAGAAGAAGAGCGCGGCGCCCGTGACCGGTGACAGATTGAAGTACCGGTTCTTCAGGAGTTGCGCGATGTTGAGGACCTCCAACGCCCCGACGATGGAGAGCAGTGCGGTGTCCTTCTGGAGCGCGACGAAGTCGTTCAGCAGTGGCGGAATGATCCGACGTACTGCTTGCGGCACGACCACGTAGCGGAGTGTCTGGAACTGGGAGAGCCCCAAGGAGCGCGCCGCGGCGGTCTGGCTCCAGTGGATGCTCTCGAGCCCGGCTCGATAGACCTCGGCGACATACGCGCCGTACACGAGTACCAGCGCGAGCACGCCGAGCCAGAAGATCTGAGAGTCCCGAGCCATGTGGTCGAAGGGCGGCACTCCTGCAAGGGCGAATCCGAAGACGATCAGGTAGATCGTGATGATCGCGGGAATGCCCCGAAAGACGTCGATATACGTGATCGCGAGGGTACGGACGGGCATCGCCGCTCGCCCGGGCAAGAGGCGCACGATCGCGAGGAGCAACGCCCAGATCAGGACGAGCACCTCGCTCACCGTGAAGAGCTTGATGTTCAGCCAGAAGGCATGGAACAACGCGCTCCGGCTGCCCCAGATCAGCGACCAGTCGAGGAGCACGCGTCGAACGCTGCCGTCGTTGGCTGACACGAGGAACGCGACGAACGCGATGATCAGCGCGGTGAGCCCGAGGCCGACCACAACCCAGATGCGATCGCGCGAGTCTTCGACCGCGACGCGCGCGTCGTGCATCCGACCGGCGCGTGCCAACCGGCGACCGCGCAATGACGCCGCAAGCGCGAGCGCGCCGTACCACGGCACGGCAAGGAGGGCGATGGCGAGAGGAATCTCGATGAGCCGGGCGGCAAGCAGCCGTCCACCGTTCACGTGCAGCGATTGGTCGAGAAACCACAACGCCCACCACGTCAGGCCGGCAACCAGGACGGAGACGATCGCAGTTGCAACCGCGGGGCCCGTCTTCGCTCGGAAAGGCACCGCCCGGCGCGGTCGGGCGCCGGGCGGTGCGACTGCTGTCAGGCCGCGTGCTTCCGCGCGAGATTGCGTCATCCCACTTTGATCAGCGGGATTTCCGTGCCCGGCGGCAGATCCTTGTCCTGGAGTTGCTTGAGTTGTCCGGAGTCGATCAGCTCCTTGAGCACGGCATTGACGGCACCGACGTTCGTCGAGTTCTTCGGAAAGATGGCGCCGTACTGGTCGGGACCGCCCGGCTGGTTGAACTGCGAGACGACTTCGAATTTGCCGTTCGACCGCTTCGCTTCGCCGAGGTTGATCGCGGTGTCGATCAAGACGGCGTCGATCTGACCGGCCTCGAGCGCCGTATAGGCGTCAGGCAACTGCTGATACACCTTCTCCTTCTTGTCGGGCTTGATCAGGTTGTCCAGCAGGTCGAGAGCGGTGGTGCCCGTCTGCGCACCCCACTGGACCTTCTTCGCCTCGGCGAGCGTGTCAACCTTGACCCCGCTGCCCTTCTTGATCAGGACACCCTGGTTCGACTGGAAGTACGGCATCGAGAACCGCACGACCTTGGCGCGGTCGCACGTGATCGAGCTCTGCGTGAGCGCGAGGTCGTAACCGGTCACCGTGCCGGCGACGATCGCGTCGAAGGTCTCGTTCCGCACGACGAAGTTCTTGAGGCCGAATTTCTGCTGCATCGTCTTGGCGAGGTCGTACTCGTACCCCGAGTTCAATTTCGTCGGGTCGCTGTCGCTGCCCTCCCAGAATCCCGGACCAGGGAGGCTCGTGACAATGGTGAGGGTGTCGGCCTTGACCGGCTTGAAGTCCGACACTGACCCGACGGTCTTGTCGTAGGCATCGGCGGGACCGGTGCATTTCGCCGGCGCGGTTCCGCTCGTTGTTGTCGTGTTGGTTGCGCTCGATTTCTTGCTGCTACTCCCACACGCCGCCAGGCCCACGAGGGCAATGACGGCAGCCAAGAGTGCGACCAGCCTTCGCACCTTTGTCTCCCCTCTCCCGTACCGGAGCGCACACTACGTCGCTCAGGCCGTCTCCACACGGAGCCCTGCCGTCTCGAGTGCGGCAACAATCGTCTCGGCGTGGGAACGGTCTCGAGTCTCGACCGACACTTCGAGGAGCGTCGTTTTCAACGCCACGCCGGGAAGGTCGCGGCGATGCTCGACGTCGACGATGTTCCCCGATTGATCGGCGATGACCTGCGCGACCCCCGCAAGCGCACCGGGCCGGTCCGTCACCTCGATGCGCAGACGGACGAGCCGACCCGAGCGGGCGAGCGCCCGCAGAACCACCGACGCGAGTACACGCAAGTCGATGTTGCCGCCCGACAAGACGACGACGACATCGCGCCCCACGAACCGCTCGGGATGCTCGAGTACCGCGGCCAGGCCGGCGGCGCCGGCTCCCTCGATGACCGTCTTCTCGATCTCGAGCGCGAGCGCGATCGCTTCTTCGATGCGCTGGTCGGAGACGACGAGCACGTCGGCAACCAGTTCGCGGACGATCTCCCGAGTGAGGAAGCCGGCTTCCTTGACCGCGATTCCTTCGGCGATGGTCGGACCGCCGGAGGGCGCAGGCGCCTGCCCCAATGCATGGAGCATCGACTCGTAGCCTTCGACTTGCGCGCCGACGACTTCCGTCTCGGGCCGCCGGGCGCGCACCGCCGTGGCGATGCCGGAGATGAGGCCGCCGCCGCCGACAGGGACGACGATCGAGTCGACCGCCGGAACGACATCGAGCACTTCGAGCCCGACCGTGCCCTGGCCGGCGATGATCGCGGGGTCGTCGAACGCGGGAACGAGGGTTGCGCCCCGGTCTTCGGCGATCCGCCGAGCCGTGGCCAGTGCGTCGGCGAAGGACTCGCCCTCGAGCACGACCTTCGCACCGTGGTGCTCGGTGTTCGTCACCTTGCTGAACGGCGTGTCCGCCGGCATGACGATGGTCGCCGGCACACCGAGCAACCGGGCGTGATACGCGACTCCTTGCGCGTGGTTGCCCGCCGAAGCAGCGACGACGCCTCGAGCGCGGCGGTCGTCCGGGAGCTGCACCAGGAAGTTCCGCGCACCGCGCTCCTTGAACGACGAGGTGAACTGCAGATTCTCGAATTTCAGAAAGACGTTCGCGCCCGTGATCTCCGAGAGCGTTCGCGATGGCGCGGTGGGGGTGTGCGCGACCGCGCCGCGGATCGCGTCGGCGGCGGCCTCGACGTCGGCGAGGGTCACCGGAAGAGCCACGCGCAGATCCTCGCATACGCTGGAGTACATGCCGAACGAGGTCGAGACGTTGCATCACGTCGAGTCGCAACTCGATGCGATCTTCACCTGGGATTACGGGCGGAGCCGTCCGGCGCTGGTGAAGCTGTACGAGAAGGCCAAGTCGTCGCAGTGGAACGCGACGACGGACCTCGACTGGTCGATCGATGTCGATCCTGAGCGTGTCGGACAGGAACTGGGTGGCGGTGGCCCGATGCGGTTCCGGGCATTGGCCGACGCCGAAGATTCGCCGGTCAAGCACTTCGGTGACAAGGAATGGCGGCGCATCTCCGTCGAGATCCAGAACTCGCTGCTCTCCCAGTTCATGCACGGAGAACAGGGAGCGCTGCTGTGCACGGCGCGCATCGTCGAGACGGTGCCGTGGATCGACGCCAAGTACTACGCGGCGACGCAAGTCGTCGACGAGGCGCGCCACGTCGAAGTGTTCGCGCGCTATCTCGACGAGAAGCTCGGCACGCAGTACCGCATCAACGCCAATCTGAAGGCGATCCTCGACGAGATCCTTGCCGACAGTCGGTGGGACATCGTCTACCTCGGCATGCAGATCATGGTCGAAGGCCTCGCGCTCGCCGCCTTCGGCATGATGCATCAGGTCACGACCGAGCCACTGTTGAAGAAGCTCTTGCGGTACGTGATGAGCGATGAGGCACGCCACGTTGCGTTCGGCGTGCTCTCGCTGCAGGAGCTCTACGCGCAGCTGAGCGCGAGGGAGTTGCGCGAGCGCCAAGAGTTCGCGTTCGAGGTGGCGCGGCGGCTGCAACGACGGTTCGCGCATGCCGAGATGTGGGAGCGGATGGGCGTGGACCCGCAGGCCGTCTACCAGACGATGGATCGAGTGAACCCGCCTGCGCAGCAGATGTTCCAACAACTGTTGTTCTCGAAGATCGTTCCCAACTGCAAGAAGCTCGGACTCCTCGACGCGGCCGACGGGTGGCTTCGGCACCGGTTCAGCGACATAGGCGTGATCCAGTTCGAGGATTGGGTCGACACGGGCGAGGAGTACGCCGCGCTCGACGAGGTTGCGAAGGATCGCATAGAGACGCACGCGTGAGCGAGGCCGAGCTGCTGCATGCGGCGGCGGACCGCGGGATGCTCGCCGCATACTGGGCCGCGCAACGCCCGGACGCGGTCGCACTCGTCTCCGAGCACGGCACCCGAACGTTCGGGGAAGCCAACGCGCACGCCAACGCACTGGTGCGGGCGCTACGAAGCCGTGGCGTACGTGCGGGCGACGGCGTGGCGCTGTTGTGTGCGAACCGGCCCGAGTTCGCTGAAGTGGCCGCCGCCGCACAGCGGGCGGGGTTTCGGCTCACGACGATCAACTGGCATCTCACCGCTGATGAAGTCGGGTACATCGTCGAGGACTCGGACGCGACCGCGTTCGTGGCCGACGGTCGCTTCGCCGACACGGCGGAGCGCGTGGCCAAGCTTGCGACGGGTCGACGAGCGCGAATCGCGATCGATGGCGACATCGCCGGCTTCGAGCGTTGGGACGATGTGCTCGCGGGCGAGCAGAGCGGCGACATCGAGGATCCGGTGCTCGGCGGCACCATGCTCTACACGTCGGGAACGACTGGCCGCCCGAAGGGCGTGTACCGCGCCGCCGACGGCCGAGCGTCGCTCGATGTCGCCCGGCTCACTGCGTACGACGGCGCGCGCCACGTCCATCTCTGCACCGGCCCGCTGTACCACGCCGCGCCGCTTGCCTTCTCGCTGGGAGCACCGGCCGCGATGGGGGTCCCGATCGTGCTCATGGACGGCTGGTCGCCCGAAGAGACACTGCGCCTGATCGAGCGTCACTGTGTGACGCACACGCACATGGTCCCGACCATGTTCCACCGTCTGCTCTCACTCCCGGACGAGGTGAAGGCGCGCTACGACATCTCGTCGCTGACGTTCGTTATCCACGGTGCGGCACCCTGCCCGGTCGAGACCAAGCGCCGGCTGATCGAGTGGCTGGGTCCGATCGTGTGGGAGTACTACGCGGCGACCGAGGGCGCCGGCACGGTCGTCGGCGCTCGCGAGTGGTTGGAGAAGCCGGGCACCGTCGGGCGCGTCGCGCCGCCCGACCACGTGCGCATCCTGGACGACCGCGGCGCGGCCGTGGACGCGGGCACCGTTGGCACGGTGTACCTCAAGGCGCCCGCGACCGCCGGCACCCGCTTCGAGTACTACAA
>JBKPCL010000039.1:0-15975 GCA_046727335.1 Actinomycetota bacterium | reverse complement strand
ATCCCGGCGTGTGCGACTTCTTGCCATGCGGCGATGTCGAGCCCGAACCCGGCGTCGCGGACGGCTGGTGTTTGAACGGCTTGGGATGCTTGCCGCCGTGCGTGTCGTGGTGGGGCAGCTTGACGCCCACGCTCGACGCCGCGTCGGCAACTGCGTTTTGCGCCGGCGCCGGAAGCGCGCCGGCGACCGCGAGTCCACCCGTTGCCGCCATCGCCGCCGCGATCGCCGCTGCGGCTTTGGCGACCGCCCGGCCACGGAGGTGGTGGAAGCGCCGTTCCGGGACGACTGCGGGTGCACCGGAGATGAACGCGGCGAGCGCCGGCGTCGGAACGGGAGGCGGCGACGAGAACGCCGCGCGCATCTCGCCGATCACGTCGACGAGGTGGCCGTCGAGGGTGGCGTTCCCGGTCCCCGTGCTCCCGGCCCCGGAAAACCCGGCCCCGGAAATCCCGGCCCCGGAAATCAGGGCCTCGGCCACAGCGTCGTCGAGCTCGGGTGGCGTTTTCATCTCATTGCCGTCAACGCTGCCCGCCGTCATTTGGGTACGCCCTCTTCCGAGAGCAACCCCCGCTTCAGCGACGCCAATCCGCGCCGTTGGAGCGCTTTGACGGCTTCGTAACTCTTGCCGACGACGGCCGCGGTCTGCTCCACGGACAGGTCGGCGACGATGCGCAGGACGAGCACGTCGCGCTGGTCCGGTGACAGCTGGTCGAGCAGGCGTTGGACTCGTTCACGCGCCAAGCCGTCGAGCACATCCTGCTCGGCGTCGCCTCCGGGCGGGTCGGGCACGGTCTCGACGTGCACTTCCCGCACCCGGCGCGCGACGCGGCGGCGGTCATCGATCGCGGCGTGATGCGCGATTGTGAATAGCCACGCGCGAAACCGTCCCGCGTCCCCGCGAAAAGTGTGGAGCGTCCGAAACGCACGGACGAAGACCTCGTTCGCCAGGTCGTCCGGGTCACTGGCGCTGCGGGCGCGCAGATACCCGACGACGGGTCCGCCCAGCGCGCGGTACAAGGCGTCGAAACCCCGCGCGTCGCCTGCTCTCGCGGCCGCGAGCGCGTGGTCCAGGTCGTCCAGGAGCGCGGTCATCGCCTTGTTGTTATCGGTACGGGCAGCGGAGCCTGGAGAGGGCATGGGCGCGCGAAGGTGAGTCGTGCCCAGCATCTTGCCCGTGGAGCGGCCGGACGATCCACGCCTGGCCGACTATGTGGATCTCACCGAGCCGGCGCGGCGGATGCGCCTGGAGGCCGACGGCGGGTTCTTCATCGCGGAATCGCCGTTCGTCGTCCGCTCGCTCCTGCGATCAGGACGCGCCGTCCGATCAGTGCTGGTGACGCCCAAGCAGTACGAAGCGCTCGCGGAGGAGCTGGCGCCGATCGACGCACCGATCTACGTGGCGCCTGAGGCGGTGCTCCGCCAGGTCGTCGGGTTCGACCTCCATCGGGGCGCGGTCGCGGCTGCGAACCGCTGGCCGCTGCCGAAGGTGTCGGATCTGCTGCGCGATGCCCGACGGGTCGCCGTGTTGCAGAAGTTGAACGACCACGAGAACCTCGGCGTCCTGTTCCGCAGCGCGGCGGCACTTGGTATCGATGCGGTGCTGCTGGACGGCGAGTGCGCCGATCCGCTGTATCGGCGAGCCGTGCGAGTGTCGATCGGCCACGTGTTGACGGTGCCGTGGACGAGGCTCGGTTCGCTGACCGAGGTGCACGACGCCGGATTGTCGTTGGTGGCGCTGACGCCGTCCGAGGATGCGGTCGACATCGGCGACGTCGTCTGGCCTGCACGCGCGGCATTGCTGCTCGGCGCCGAAGGGCCCGGGCTCTCGCGTGCGTGGCTCGACGCTTCAGACATGCGCGCGCGGATCCCGATGCGCGCGCCCGTTGATTCGCTCAATGTCGCGACGGCCGCCGCCATCGCGTTCTACCTCGCGACCCGAACATGAATTTGCGTCAGAAAGGCACACGACGTGTGCACAAGTGACGCATGTTCGGGGGTGGGTCGGGCAGGTCAGGTCACGTGACCGGGTGGTCGCCCGTGATGCGGCCGTCCGCGATGTCGATGTGGCGAGTGAGGCGAACCGCTTCGAGCAGCGCGCGGTCGTGGGTGACGAGCAGCAACGTCCCGTCGAAGTTCTCGACGGCCTGCTCGAGTTGCTCGATTGCAGGAAGATCGAGATGGTTCGTCGGTTCGTCGAGGACGAGACAGTTGACGCCGCGCGCGCTCAACAACGCGAGCGACGCGCGGGTGCGCTCGCCGGGTGAGAGGGTGTCGGCCGGTCGGGCGACATGATCGGCGCCGAGGCCGAACTTCGCGAGCAATGCGCGCGCGTCCTCTTGCATCAAGCCGCTCGCCGCTTCGAAACGGCGGAGCAGTGGTACGGAGCTGCCGAACGCGTGGCGCGCCTGCTCCAGACGCCCGACGACGACGCCCGGCCCCAGCCACTCTGCTCCGGTGTCGAGCGGTAGGTGGCCGAGCATCGCGTCGAGCAACGTCGTCTTGCCGCTGCCGTTGGCACCGAGGAGCGCCACGCGTTCGCCGTAGTCGATCTGCAGGTCGATCGGGCCGAGGGTGAAGTCGCCTCGACGGACAGTCGCGTCGGTGAGGCGCGCCACGATCGCCCCGCTTCTCGGTGCCTTCGCGATCTGCATGCGCAGGTCCCAGCCCTGCCACGGCTTGTCGACCGCCGCGGCGTCGAGTCGTTCGAGCGCCTTGTCGGTGATCTTCGCCTTGGCGGCGACGTGTTCGCTGCTGTTGCGTCGAAACTCGCGAATGTTCTTGTCGTTCTCGCCCGACTTCTTGAGCTTCGTGGCTCCCTGCACCGACCAATCGCGTTGCCGCCGCGCGCGCTCACGGAGTTCGGTGCGCTGCGCGACGAACGTCTCGTAGGCCTCCTCGGCATGGCGGCGTGCAGTCGCTCGCTCATCGAGATATGACCGCCAGCCGCCTGCATACTCCGTTGCCGTGTGCGCGTGTTCGTCGATCTCGAGCACATCGGTCACAACACGATCGAGAAATGCCCGATCGTGCGAGACCACGACGGCGCCGCCGTCGAGGTCGTCGCACAAAAACGCTTCGAGGCGCGCCAAGCCGGCGAAGTCGAGGTCGTTCGTCGGTTCGTCGAGCAGGAAGACGTCGAAGCGAGCGAGGAGAATCGCGGCGAGACGGGCGCGGGCGGCTTGGCCGCCTGAGAGCGCGCTCATGTCGAGATCGAGCAGGCGCGACGACAACCCGAGGTCGGCGCACACCTGGCCGACGCGCGCATCGAAGTCGGTCGCGCCGAGTGCGAGATACCGATCGAGGGCATCCGCATATGCGACGTCGGATTCGGGCGTTCCCGCACTCAACGCGTGCGCGGTCTCGTCGAGCGCGCGCTCTGCGGCCGTCACGCCCGTGCGGCGCCCGAGATACGACCGCAGCGTCTCGTGTGCGACGGGATCCGACTCTTGTGGCAGATATCCAACCGTCGCCGCGGGTGGGGTGCGCGTGACCCGTCCGCCGTCGGGGCGCTCGAGGCCCGCGAGGATCTTCAACAAGGTCGACTTGCCCGTGCCGTTCGGCGCGACGACGCCGAGGCGCGTGCGCGGCCCAACGGTCAGGCTGATGCGATCGAGGATGACGCGCGCACCGAAGGCTTTGGTGATGTCGCGGGCAACGAGACTGGAGAGCGTGGACGACACGGCGGCACCTGTCGGGGAAGGCTCGCGGGCGCGAGCGGGCGGACGAACGGAAGAGGGTGCCGTGTCACTACATCGGTTCGCGAGGATACCGGCATGACCGAATCGAACGGACCGCAATTCGACGCCCTCGAGCTCGATGAAGACGGAGAAGCGGTCGGGCAACTCGTCGTCGGTGCTCGACACGCGGGCGAGTCGTTCGAGCACTGCCGCCTCGTCGATGTCGAACTGGTGCGTTGCGACCTTGCCGGCAGTGACTTCTCGGGTGCGCGCCTGGAACGAGTGACGTTCACGGATTGCCGCGCCACGGCAGTCGAGTTCGGTCAGTCGACGCTGCGGAAGGTGACGTTCGTCGACTGCCGGCTGCAGGACGCAAATCTGCGATTGTCGAAGCTGTCGCACGCTCGCTTCGAGACGTCCGACCTCACCCGTGCCGATTGGTCGGGCGCGCGGCTCGAAGACGTCGCGTTCGTGAGCTCTGATCTCGCAGGCGCCAACTTCGGACACGTGTCGTGCTCGCGGGTCGATCTGCGGGGCGCTCGACTCGACGGTGTCACGGGCGCCGGCTCTTTGCGGGGCGCCGTGATTGCGCCGGATCAGCTCATCGGTCTGGCGCCGGGCTTGGCGGCTGCCGCCGGGATCTCACTGGTCGATCGTGACGATCCGGCTGTACGCTCCCCGTCGTGAATCCAGCGGGCGGTGTGTGGGGCGTTCTGTCGTGCTGTTCGTGAGCCTGCGCGACCTTCAGTGGCGGCGGCGCAGGTTCATCATCGGAGTGCTGGCGACCGGGCTCGTGTTCGCGCTCGCGCTCGTGCTGACCGGAGTCAGCGGCAGCTTCCACAACGAAGTTGGCCGCGCCGTCGACGCGGTTGGTGTCGACGAGTGGCTCGTCACGCGTGGAGCGTCGGGGCCATTCACGACGACGAGTCTGTTCGGAACCGACCGTCTCTCGGCTGTTCAGCACCTGCGGGGGGTGCGCAAGGCCGAACCGGTGATCATCCTCCGCTTCACCGTGAAGGTCGGCGGCACCGAAAAGGATCTGAACGTGATCGGCGCGGGGCCCGGCGGCATCGTGCACCCGAAGGTGCACAAGGGCCGGTCGGTCCGCGCACCCGGCGAGATGGTGGTCGACAGCTCATTGGGAAGCCATGTGGGCGACACGATCAAGGTCGAAGGCCGCCCATACCGAGTTGCCGGGCTCACGCACGGCATCAGTTACTACGCGGGGACGCCGGTCGCCTTCATCACGCTCGCCGATGCGCAGAAGACTCTCGAGGGCGCGCCGTTCACGACGGCCATCGTCGTCAGCGGCCGCGTCAAGAACCCACCTTCCGACCTGCGCGTGATGTCGAACTCGCAAGTCATCGCAGACTTGCGGCGGCCGTTGAAAAAGGCGACGGGCACGATCTCGTTCATCAATATCTTGTTGTGGATCGTCGCGGCCGGCATCGTCGGTTCGCTGTTGTACCTGCAAGCCCTCGAGCGCACTCGTGACTTCGCGGTCTTCAAGGCAACCGGGGTCACGAATCGCTCGCTCGTCACCGACCTCGCGTTCCAGGCAGTAGTGCTCGCGATCTTTTCGGCGATCGCCGCCTTGTTCATCTCGCTCATCATCGCCCCACTACTACCTATAACGGTCGAGGTGCCGCGCAGCGGCTACATCGCGCTGCCGATCGTCGCCGTCATCGTCGGTTTGCTGTCGAGCCTGTTCGGGTTGCGGCGTGCGGTCGCGGTCGATCCGGCCCTTGCCTTCGGAGGCGCGTGATGGCTTCGGTCGACGGTGCTGATCTCCATGTGAGCGACCTCGTCATCGAGTACTCGTCCGGTGGCTATCCGGTGCGGCCGATCGACGGCCTCTCGCTTGATGCGTCGGGCGGCAACCTCGTGTTGTTGCTCGGTGCGAGCGGCTGCGGCAAGACGACACTGCTGTCCGTACTGGCCGCGATCCTCACCCCAACCGCAGGCAAGGTTTCGGTCGCGGGCATCTCGGTGACCGACCTGCACGGCGCCGCGCTCACCAAGTACCGGCGGGACACCGTCGGTGTCGTGTTCCAGGCGTTCAATCTCGTGCCGTCGCTGAACGCGGTCGAGAACGTGATGGTGCCGTTGCGCGGCGCCGGTGTGAAACGGCGCGCGGCCCGCGCTCGTGCGCTCGAACTGCTCGAGCGGGTGGATCTCTCGAACCGGCTCGATCACCGGCCCGGCGACATGTCCGGCGGCCAGCAGCAACGGGTGGCGATCGCTCGCGCCCTCGCGCACAATCCGCCCGTCGTGCTGGCCGACGAGCCGACCGCGCACCTCGATTACATCCAGGTCGAGGGCGTGCTGAAGCTGGTGCGCGATCTGGCGGACGACGGCCGCCTCGTCGTCGTCGCGACGCACGACGAACGGATGATCCCGCTCGCGGACGAGGTGGTGAACCTGACGCCACGGGCCGACACTTCGCACCGCGAACCGGTTCGAGTGACCCTCGAGCCCGGTGAGTATGTGTTCCGCCAGAGTGAGCGCGGCGACCTCGTGTACGTCGTCGAGGACGGCACGATCGAGATCGTGCGCACGCGCACGGACGGCACCGAGGAGAAGCTTGCCGAAGTCGAAAAAGGCAACTACTTCGGCGAGCTCGCTCCGATGTTCGGGCTGCAGCGTTCGGCCAGCGCGCGTGCGGCCGGGCCCGCCGAGGTGATGGGCTACGGGCTCCGGGACTTCCGCGACCAGTTCCATCTCGCTCCCGCGGCCTTGTTGAGCGAGGCTGCCGACTGACGGCGCGAGACGTGGCGATGGACTCGGCCGCGCTCAAGGCCTTGCAGCAGCCGGGATCGAGGTCGAGGGATCGGTACGAGCCGTTGGCGACCTCGACTTTCGCGGGACGCTGGGCGTCGCCAAGGATGCGCCGGTCGGCTTCCGCACCATCCGTCTCGTGTTCGATCTCGAGAGCAATGCGAGCGACGACGAGCTCGCGACATTGCTCCGCCTGACCGAGCGGTACTGCGTCGTCTACCAGACGCTCGCAGGGTCGCCGGCGGTGTCCGTCGAGATGATCTGACGGAAAACCATCCGAGGCGGACGACGGAGCACGGCTAGAATCACGCGCGCTCCGCCGACGGGCCAATGTCGTCCCGCGGTGGCCAGCTCCACCTCGGAACTGACCGCCCACCATCCCGCTTCGTGAACGGGGACGACCGCAATGGCCGAACGCGACCTGCCGCCGCTCTACGACCCTCGGTTCGAGCACGACGCCTGCGGCGTCGGCTTCGTCGTCGACATGAAGGGCCGCAAGAGCCACGCGATCGTCGACCAGGCGCTCAGCGCGGTGTGCAACCTCAACCACCGGGGCGCGGCCGGCGCCGAGCCCGATACCGGTGACGGCGCCGGCATCCTCATCCAGATGCCCGACCGCTTCCTCCGAGCCGTCGCCAGCATCGATCTCCCTCCGGTCGGCCACTACGCGACCGGCATCGCGTTCTTGCCCACCGGCGCGACCGACGCCGTCGCGGACGCGGTCGCCAAGGTCTTCGCGGACGAAGGCTTCGCCGTGCTCGGATGGCGTGAGGTACCAGTCGTCGCCGAGGTGCCCGGTGCGTCGGCGCGCGCCGAGATGCCCGCGTTCCGTCAAGTGTTCGTCCGCAAGGATGATCTCCACGGCGACGAGCTCGAGCGGCACGTCTATCTCGCGCGCAAGCGCGTCGAACACGAGACCGCCGCGTACTTCGCGTCGCTCAGCACACGTGTCGTCGTCTACAAGGGCATGCTGACGCCGGATCAGCTGCGCGTGTTCTACCCCGATCTGGAGGACGCTCGGGTCGAGACCGCGCTCGCGCTCGTGCATTCGCGCTTCAGCACGAACACGTTCCCGAGCTGGCCGCTCGCGCATCCGTACCGCATGCTCGCGCACAACGGCGAGATCAACACCGTGCAGGGCAACGAGAACTGGATGCGCGCGCGTGAAGGTGTCATGCACTCCGATCGCCTGCCTGGGCTCGATCGCGCCTATCCGATCTGCACGCCGGGTGCGTCGGACACCGCGCGCTTCGACGAGGCATTGGAGCTGTTGAACCTTGCGGGCCGGCCATTGCAGCACGCGATCCTGATGATGATCCCGGAGGCGTGGGAGAACCACGAGTCGATGGACGCCGCTCGCAAGGCGTTCTATCGGTTCCACGCGTCGGTGATGGAGCCGTGGGACGGCCCGGCATCGATTGCGTTCACGGACGGGACGGTGATCGGCGCCGTCCTCGACCGCAACGGTTTGCGACCGTCGCGCTACTGGGTCACCGACGACGATCGCGTGATCATGGCGTCCGAGGTGGGCGTGCTCGACGTCGATCCCGCCAAGATCGCCAAGAAGGGCCGGCTCGAACCCGGGAAGATCTTCCTGGTCGACACGACCGCGGGGCGCATCATCCCCGACGAAGAGATCAAGGCAGGCCTGGCGGCCGAGCAGCCGTACCAGGACTGGCTCGACGCGGGCCTCGTCCATCTCGACGACCTGCCGCCGCAGTACCCGCTCGTCCCGCAGCACGGCTCGGCCGTCCAACAGCAGCGGCTGTTCGGCTACACGCAAGAGGACCTCCGGCTCATCATCGCTCCGATGGCGCGCAACGCCGTCGAGTCGCTCGGGTCGATGGGCACCGACACGCCCGTGCCGGCGATCTCCGACCGACCCCGCATGCTGTACGAGTACTTCAAGCAACTGTTCGCGCAGGTCACGAACCCGCCGCTCGACGCCAACTTCGAAGCATTGGTGACGTCGCTCAACTCGACGCTCGGGCCGGAAGGCAACCTGCTCGACGCCGGTCCGGAGTCGTGCCGTCAGATCGTGTGCCCGTCGCCGATCCTCACGAACGAGGAGCTCGCCAAGCTGCGGTACATCGACGACGGCGACTTTCCCGTCGAAGGGTTCACGCCGTTCACCGTGTACTGCCATTATCCGGTTGCCGAAAGCGGCGAAGGCCTCCGCATGGCGATCGACAACGTGCGCACGCAGGTGAGCGAAGCGATCGCGGTCGGTGCCAACCTCATCATCCTCTCCGACCGCTATGCGGACGCCGACATGGCGCCCATCCCCGCGCTGCTCATCACGTCGGCCGTGCACCACCACCTGGTGCGGGAGAAGACGCGCACGCGCGTCGGTCTCGTCGTCGAGACCGGCGAGGCGCGTGAGGTGCACCACTTCTGTCTGCTGCTCGGGTACGGCGCCGGTGCGATCAACCCGTACCTCGCGTTCGACACGATCCGCGACCTGGTGCGCGAAGGTGTGCTCGCCGGCCTGACCGAGCGCAAGGCGGTCAAGAGCTACGTCAAGGCCGCGGGCAAGGGAATCCTCAAGGTGATGTCCAAGATGGGCATCTCGACGGTCGCTTCCTATACCGGCGCGCAGATCTTCGAAGCCGTCGGGCTCCGCGACGACGTCGTGGAGGAGTACTTCACGGGTACCGCATCACGTATCGAAGGTGTCGACCTCGAGGTGCTCGCGGCCGAAGTAGAGGCGCGACACCGCATTGCCTACCCGGACCGTCCCGAGGAGCTTGCCCATCGCGAGCTGCCCGTCGGCGGCGAGTACCAATGGCGACGTGAGGGTGAGTACCACCTCTTCAACCCCGAGACGGTCTTCAAGCTGCAGCACTCGACTCGGGCGCGGCGCTACGAGATCTTCAAGGAATACAGCCGGCTCGTGGACGACCAGGCGAAGCAGCTTGCGACCTTGCGCGGATTGTTCGAGCTCCGTGACGGTGCTCGGCCGCCCGTGCCGATCGACGAGGTCGAGCCGATCGAGTCGATCGTCACGCGGTTCTCGACCGGTGCGATGAGCTACGGCTCGATCTCCAAAGAGGCGCACGAGAATCTCGCGATCGCGATGAACCGGCTCGGCGCGCGGTCGAACACCGGCGAAGGTGGGGAGGACCCTGAGCGCTACGTGCCGCTGCCGAACGGCGACTCGAAGCGCAGTGCGGTCAAGCAGGTGGCGTCCGGCCGTTTCGGCGTGACGAGCGAGTACCTCGTCAACGCCGACGACCTGCAGATCAAGATGGCCCAGGGCGCGAAGCCGGGTGAGGGCGGGGAGCTGCCCGGCCACAAGGTCTACCCGTGGATCGCGAAGACGCGGTACTCGACACCGGGTGTGGGGCTGATCTCGCCGCCGCCGCACCACGACATCTACTCGATCGAGGATCTCAAGCAGCTGATCCACGACCTGAAGAACGCGAACCCGCGCGCTCGGGTTCACGTGAAGCTCGTGGCCGAAGTCGGCGTGGGGACGGTCGCGGCCGGTGTGTCGAAGGCGCACGCCGATGTCGTGCTCATCTCGGGGCACGACGGCGGCACCGGCGCGGCGCGCCTGACCTCGATCAAGCACGCGGGCGCGCCGTGGGAGCTCGGTCTCGCGGAGACGCAGCAGACGTTGCTGCTCAACGGTCTGCGCGATCGCATCGTCGTGCAGGTCGACGGTCAGCTGAAGACGGGCCGCGACGTGATGATCGCCGCGCTGCTCGGCGCCGAGGAGTTCGGGTTCGCCACCGCGCCGCTCGTGGTGAGCGGCTGCATCATGATGCGCGTCTGCCACCTCGACACGTGCCCGGTCGGCGTCGCGACGCAGAATCCGGAGCTCCGGAAGAAGTTCACGGGCAAGCCGGAGTTCGTCGTGAACTTCTTCGAGTTCGTGGCGCAGGAGGTGCGCGAGTACCTCGCGGCGATGGGCTTCCGTTCGTTGGAAGAGGCGATCGGTCACGTCGAAGCGCTCGACACGCGTCCGGCCCTCGAACATTGGAAGGCGCGCGGTCTCGATCTCTCGCCGATCCTCGCACCGCCCGTCAACAAGTACGAGCAGACCTTCTTCCAGTCTCGGTCGCAGGATCACGGTCTCGAGAAGGCGCTCGACAACCAGATCATCGGCGACGCGCTCCCCGCGCTGGAAGACGGCGTGCCGATGCAGCTGTCGTATCCGATCCAGAACACGAACCGCACCGTCGGCACGATGCTCGGCTACGAGCTGACTCGCCGCTGGGGCGGTGAGGGTCTGCCGGACGGCACGATCGACATCACGTTCCACGGCTCCGCCGGCCAGAGCTTCGGCGCGTTCGTGCCGCGCGGCGTCATTCTCCGGCTCGAAGGCGACGCCAACGACTACTTCGGCAAGGGCTTGTCGGGCGGGACGCTGGTCCTGCGGCCACCGCGGACGTCGACCTTCCGCGCCGAGGAGAACATCATCGCCGGCAACGTCGTGCTCTACGGCGCGACGGGCGGCAACGTGTTCGTCCGCGGCCTCGTCGGCGAGCGGTTCTGCGTCCGCAACTCCGGCGCGACGGCCGTCGTCGAAGGAGTGGGTGACCACGGCTGCGAGTACATGACCGGCGGCCGCGCGGTGATTCTCGGATCGACCGGGCGCAACTTCGCGGCGGGCATGTCGGGTGGGTTGGCGTTCGTGTGGGACCCCGACTCGTCGCTCTACCGCCGGATGAACCACGAGATGGTCGATATCGATGTCCTCGACGACGAAGACGTCGATTGGCTCCGCGGCGTGATCACGATGCACATGGAGATGACGGGCAGCGTCATCGCCGAGCGCATCCTGTCGAAGTGGTGGAGCAACGTCGAGCGCTTCACCAAGATCTTCCCGAAGGACTATAAGCGCGTGCTCGAAGCCCAACGCGACGCGCTCGAACGGGGTGTCGACGTCGACGAAGCAGTGATGGCGGCAGCTCGTGGCTGACATGTGTTTGGCGCGAATGCGGTCGTATACGACCGTCTTCGCTCCAAACAGGGAGAACGATGGGTGAGACGACTGGATTCATGAAATACGGGCGGGAGCTGCCGAAGCGGCGGCCCATCCCGTTGCGCGTCCTCGACTGGCAGGAGGTCTACGAGGACTTCCCGCCCGAGAAGGTGCGCACGCAGGGCGCGCGGTGCATGGACTGCGGTATTCCTTTCTGCCACACCGGATGCCCGCTCGGGAACCTCATCCCCGAATGGAACGATCTGGTGTACCGGGATCAATGGCAGGGCGCGATCGAGCGGCTGCACGCGACGAACAACTTCCCCGAGTTCACGGGACGGCTCTGTCCGGCACCGTGTGAGGCCGCGTGCGTCCTCGGTATCAACGAGCCGCCGGTCACGATCAAGCAGATCGAGGTCGAGATCATCGACCGGGCGTGGGACGAGGGTTGGGTCGAACCCGTCGTGCCCGCGACCAAGACCGGCAAGCGCGTTGCCGTCGTCGGCAGCGGGCCCGCCGGGCTCGCCGCCGCGCAACAACTCACACGCGCCGGTCACGAGGTTGTCGTCTACGAGCGCGCCGACCGCATTGGCGGCCTCCTGCGGTACGGCATCCCTGAGTTCAAGATGGAGAAGCGCCATCTCGATCGCCGCGTCGCCCAGATGGAAGCCGAAGGCACCGAGTTCCGCACGAACGCGGATGTCGGCGGCAACGTCCCGCTCGACGAGCTCCGTCGGTACGACGCGGTCGTGCTCGCGGGCGGCGCGACGGCGTGGCGCGATCTTCCGGTACCCGGCCGCGAGCTGGCCGGGATCTATCAGGCGATGGAGTACCTCCCCTGGTCGAACAAGGTGCAGGAAGGTGACCTCGCCGAACCGCCGATCACCGCCGACGGCAAGCGGGTTGTGATCATCGGAGGTGGTGACACCGGCGCCGACTGTCTGGGCACGGCGATCCGCCAGGGGGCGGCCAGCATCCACCAGTTCGAGATCCTGCCGCGACCGCCGGACGATCGCACCGACGCGATGCCCTGGCCGACGTACCCGATGATCTACCGCGTGTCGTCGGCGCATGAAGAAGGATGTGAGCGCGTCTACGCGGTCAACACCGAGTGCTTCCTCGGCGACGACGACGGCAACGTCCGCGCGCTCCGTGCGCACGAGGTCGAGCAGACAACAGCCGATGGACGCGTGGTGTTCGAGAAGCTCGAAGGCACGGAGTTCGAGTTGCCGTGCGACCTCGTGCTGCTCGCGATGGGCTTCGTGGGCCCACAGCGGGAAGGCCTCGTGGAACAGCTGGGTGTCGAGCTCAGCCCGCGCGGCAACATCGCGCGCGACGACAACTTCCAGACGAACATCGAGAACGTCTTCGTCTGCGGCGACATGGGCCGCGGCCAGAGTCTGATCGTCTGGGCGATCGCCGAAGGCCGGGGATGTGCAGCTGCGGTCGATCGTCAGCTCATGGGCGAGACGCTGCTGCCGGCGCCCATTACACCGGACGCCGCGCCCCTTCGCTGATCGAAAGTCGCGCTCAGCTCGCCCGGCGAGTCCCGACGTCGGCGTCCTGGTCGAAGAAGTGTGGCTGCCGATCTCGCAGCGCCGGAGTCGCGGGCAGTCCGTGGCGGGCGACTCGCGGCGCTGGATCACGCCGGATCCACCGCTCGAGTACGGCGGTGACCCAGAACATCAGCAACGCAGCGGTTGCGACCAAGAAGACCGAGGTCGTGACGAGAATCGCGGCATCCAGCACCTCGCCGACCTCCATGATCGGACCATTCCATACCAGCCCGACGCTGTCGTCACCCTTGCGGGGCGAAGCCATCGCTCATGCCGATTCCCGAAGTCGCGAGATCTCACACTCGGTCGGCGAGCACCGGTCGCGCCTCCGTCGTCGTCGGCGGTTCCTCGGGCTGCACGACGGGATAGATGATCGCCGCGCCGACGAGCGGCGCGAGCCAAAACATCCAAAGCTGACGGATTGCCCATCCGCCGACGAACACCGCGGGTCCGGTCGAGCGCGCCGGGAACAGGATGACGAGCACGAAGAAGGCCGTGAGCACCACTTCGGACGTGAACCCGGCGCCGAATGAGTAGAGGCCGGGCGAGTGTGCGCCCCAGCCGTTCGCCGCAAAGCCACTCGCCTTCAGGTCGAAGCCCGGCTTCCCGTTTGCGATCACGGCCAAGACGCCGGCGGCCGCGATCGCAGCGACCTCCCGTGTGCGACACCCATCCGGACGGAGCGCTGCGTCCAGCGTCCGCGACCCCGAACCGGCTCGGATCACCCGCGCGGTGTGGTCACCCGGTGGCGGCGGGGAAGCGCGGGTGGCTCGTGCGCGTCCTCCCCGCCGATCACCTGGTGCGGGCCGTCCAGGTTGGGCCGGCGGATCGGGACGGACCGCTCATCGCATGGTCGCGAGGGACGGCCCGTCGCGCATCACCCCTCGGGGCGGGATCTGCGGTTTTCTTCCGGGATGCGGCGAAGGCGCCCGCCGAGGGTGAGATCGGGCCGGTCCGTGCAAATACCACCCTTTGGGTGATGCCCGCGGGGACGGCACGTCGGAGACTGTCCCCGCTGGAGCGGTCGGGAAAGGCGGGGAAGTGACCGTCACACAGGCACCCCTGGGCACGAAGCACCTGATTCCCCGCTTGCCCGACCCCTGGCTCCGACGCTTCCGGCTGAACGATCGCCTCTCGGGCGTGACGGGCGGGCAGGTTGCCCTCGTCGCCGCCCCGGCGGGGTCGGGCAAGAGCAGCCTGCTCGCGGACTGGTTCACCCACGACCGAACGGCTCGGGGGGCATGGCTCACGCTCGACGCTCGCGACAACGAGCCCGGCCGCCTCGGTCCGCTCATCAGGCGGGCGCTGGGACGAGACCGACGCGGCGACCGGGACGGCGAGCCCGACACAGTCACCATCGACCGAGCGTTCGAATCGCTCGCGAGGTCCGCGGATCCGGCCGTCCTCGTCCTCGACGATGTCCACGAACTCATCTCGCGAGATGCGCTGCGAACACTCGAGCACCTCGTCGCGAGCCTTCCCCCGAACCTCGCGCTCATGCTCGCCACGCGCGCTGATCCGCCGATCGGGCTGGCCCGGCTGCGCGTCGAAGGTCGCCTGTTCCAGCTGCGGATGAACGACCTGGCCTGTACGCGGGCCGAAGCCGCCGATCTGTTCGCGGTGCACGGCGTGAGTCTCGATGCCGAGGCAACCGACGCGCTCTGGTCGCGCACCGAAGGTTGGATCGCGGGTTTGCGGCTCGCCGCGCTCGCGCTGGTGTCGGACGGCGATCGCGATCGCTTCATCGCCGACGCGACGCGCACCGAGCTGATCGCGTCCGACTACCTCTTGCACGAGGTGCTCGAGCGTCAGCCTCGCGACGTGCAACGGTTCTTGCTCCGCACGAGCATCGCTGAACCGCTCACGGTCGAGCTCGCCGATGCGCTGACCGGATCCGACGATTCTGCGGCTCGGCTCGAGGATCTCGAGCGTCGCGGACTCTTCGTGACTGCCCTCGACGGGGATCCGCCGGTGTATCGGTTCCATTCGCTGTTCGGCGCGCTCTTGCGGGGGCGCCTGCGCCACGACGAACCCCAGCACGCTCGCGTGCTCTTGCGGCGGGCGGCGACCTGGTTCGCCCAACACGAGATGCCGGCGGAGGCCGAGGCGCACGCCTGCGCGGCGGGTGATTGGGATCTCGCCGGGAGGCTCGCGTGCGCCCGCTGGGTCCGGGCCGCGCTGACGTCGCCGGAGGCGCGCGCCGTGCCCGCGCCCGACGTTCCCGACACGATTGCGGAGCGAATTGCCTCGCTCGCAGTCTTGAAGACGCAGGGTGCAATCCTCGCAGGCGATCGCCCGCGGGCGAACCGCTGGCGATCTCGCGTCGATGCCCTCGCTCGCGGACGCGACTCCGACGACGAGCTCGGGGTTGCCCGCGTGCTCGTCGACGCACTCTACGGCCGAGCTTTTGGCAGCGACGTCCGGTCGCTGCGCGCGGTGTCGACGGTGTTGCAAGACGACGTCGCATCGTCGACCGGTTCCGCCGTCGGAATCATGCTGTTGCGCCGCGCCGAATTGCTGTTCGACGGCGGCTATCTCGATGCGGGGCTCTCGACCCTGCTCGATGCCCGTTGGAGCGCGCGTCGGGTTGCCGCCGACGTCGTCGATGAATGCGACGCGATGCTCGCGCTGCTCGCGTCCGCGCGCGGACGGCTCCGCGCCGCAGAACGCTTCCTCGAGACGCGCGAGGCCGAATACCGCCGAGGCGCCGACGCCGCGTTTGCCCGCCGGCTCGCGCGCGTGCTCTGCGACGTGCAACGGGGACGAGTGCGTTCGGCGCGTTCGACGCTGGCCGAGCTGAGCCCGTCACCGGCGTCCTGTCATGCGATACGCGTTGTCTACGACGAGCTGGTTGATCACCTGTTGACCGGGATGACGCGCAAGGTCGATTACCTCCGCCCGCGCCATCCGCTCGCTGTGCAGGTGCGGATCGCGCTGGGTGCGTTCGACGACTCCGACTCGCGTGAGCTCGGGTCGTCGGAGCAACTCGTCGCGCGTGCGAGGCACGCGCTCGCGGCTGGGCGACCCGAGCTCG
>JBKPCL010000038.1:0-5567 GCA_046727335.1 Actinomycetota bacterium | reverse complement strand
GGCAGCTCCAGCCAGGGGAAGCCGCCGTACGGCCGGTTGAGCACGTTGACACGAATCTCTTCCTTGACCACGGCGATCTGGTTGGCGAGGTTCTCCTCGTTGATGCGTGGCGAGAGCATCCGGTCGGCTTCGAGGAACAAGGCACGCTCCAGAGCGTTCGACGGCAGCGCCTCGAAGTAGTTCGTGTAATCCGGATGCGTGCTGCCGTTGAACGTTCCGCCGCTGGACTGGACGTAGCGGAAATGCGCGAGCTTCTCCAGGTTGGCTGACCCCTGGAACATCAAGTGCTCGAAGAGGTGTGCGAATCCGGTGCGCCCCTCGGGCTCGGAGCGGAATCCCACGTCGTACAGCACCGCTATGCCGACCACAGGGGCGGAGCGGTCGGGTGCGAGCACGATGCGCAGCCCGTTGGGCAGCGTCGCGTGGATGAGTTCGAATGCGGGACGGGGCAGCCTGGGCGCGCGCGGCGCGAGAGTGGCAGAACGGGGCACGGGTCCACCCTACGAGTGACTCCACCCCGAGGTGGAGGCGGGAATCTATCTCGGCGGCGATGTGTCCGGCACGTGCCGCGGCAGAGCATCGCAGTATGAGAAACCAAACCGTGGTGATGGCCCGCGACCTGCGCAAGCGATACGGCGGACGAGCAGTGGTGGATGGCGTCGACCTCGACGTCGAGCAAGGCGAGGTCGTCGGCCTGATCGGCGCCAACGGCGCTGGCAAGACGACGACCGTCGAATGCCTGCAGGGCCTGCGGACCCCGGACAGCGGCGTGCTGCGGGTCCTCGGCTACGACCCGACGACGCAGGCAGACCGGCTGCGCCCGCTGATCGGCAGCCAGTTGCAGGACTCGGCGCTGCCCGACCGGCTGCGGGTCCGCGAAGCGGTCGAGCTGTTCGCGACCCCGCGGGCGCGCGACGCCCGTGAGTTGCTCGAACGGTTCGGGCTGATCGAGCGACGCAACTCGGCGTTCGCGTCGCTGAGCGGCGGGGAACGGCAGCGGCTGTTCCTTGTCCTGGCGCTGCTCAACCGGCCGCGACTGGTGTTCCTCGACGAGCTCACGCAAGGGCTCGATCCGGCGGCGCGCCGCAACGTATGGGCCGCGATCGGGCAGGTGCGCGACGAGGGCGCGACCGTCGTGCTGGTGACGCACGAGCTCGAGGAGGCCGAGGCGTTGTGCGATCGGGTGATCGCGATGCGCTCCGGCCGCGTGCTGGACGCCGGCCCACCGGCCGACCTGGTGAGCCGGCACGCGAAGTGGGCCACCGTCCGGTTCAGCTGGAGCGTCGCCGACTCGACGCTTGCCGAGCTGGGTGACCTCGACGGCGTGCAGTCCGTACAGCGGGTCGGCGAGCGAGTGGAGGTGCGCGGCGACCGCCGTGTCATCGCGTACGTCGGCGCCGACCTGGTGCGCCGGGGCTGCGTCCCGGACGACCTCACCGTAGAAGTCCCTGACCTGGAATCCGCGCTGTTGCGGCTGTTGGAAGGAGCGGCGGCATGAACACTGCAGTTGGCCGGCTGGTGCGGGCCGAGCTGAAGCTGATGGTCCGCGATCCGCTGGTGTTGACGTTCGTCTTCGCATTCCCGATCGTCACCATGCTGATCATCGGTGGCTCGTTCGGGACGACCCCTGATCCCGATTTCGCCGGGGCGCGTCCGTCGCAGTGGTACGTCGCCTCGTACTTCACCGTGGTGATCGCCGCGACCGGGATGATCATGCTGCCGGTGCACCTCGCGTCGTACCGCGAGCGCGGCGTGCTGCGCCGGTTCCTCGCGTCGGGATTCCCGCGCTTCTCTTTCGCGGTGGCGCAGTTCATCGTCGGGCTGCTGGTGACGGCGGTGGCCGCCGCCCTGCTGCTCGTCGTGGCGGCGCCGGTGTACGGCATCCCGGCCGTGCATGTGCCCTGGCGCGTGGCCGTCGGCATCGCGGCCGGCGCGGTGGCCTTCGTGAGCGGGGGCGTGCTGCTCGGGTCACTGCTCCCGTCGGCTCGGGCGGCGCAGGCGGTCGGACTGCTGCTGTTCTTCCCGTCGTTCCTGCTGGGGTCGGGCGGCCCGCCACCTGCCGTCATGGGCTCCGCGTTGCGTCACGTGGCGGACGTGCTGCCGCTGACCCAGGTGACCAAGGCGATCCGTGAGCCGTGGCTCGGTCTCGGGTCGGCGACGCCGTCGCTGATCGTCGTCTCGCTGCTGGCCGTGCTCGCCATAGTCGGCGCAGCCCGCCGCGCGGCGCTGTGAGTCGTAGCATCCGCCACGTGGACCGTGCCGAGCTGCTACCCGGCCCAGGCCGCTGGGCCGGGTTCGGCATGCTCACGCTGTTCACCGTCGTCGCGACGGTGCAGCGGCTGTCCGCCAGCGTGCCGGTCACCGTCGCCGGTGCGGCGCTCACACTCGCCGGTGCGGCGTTGATGACGCGCTCCGGCAGGCTCCCCTTGCTTGTCGGAGCAGGTATTGCCACAGGCGGCATTGTGGTGCTGTGTACCGGGTGGTCCGGCAACGTCGGGTGGTTCGCGATCTGCGTGATCGCCGGCTGGTGCGCTCTGGACGAGGGCACCCCGGTCGCGGTCCCGTACCTGCTCGCGGTCATTGTTCTGTTCGGCGCGGAGTGGCTGTGGGCGCGGCCTGATCCGGGATGGGGAGCCTGGATGGCCGGTACGACGTTCACCGTGCTTCTCATGCTGCTGGTCCGACGCGAACGGGAGCTCGTCGTGCAGCTGCGTGCCGCGCAGGCCGGCCTCGCCGAGAGTGCCCGCACCGAGGAGCGCAATCGCATCGCACGTGAATTGCACGACGTCATCGCGCACACGTTGGTTGTGTCGCAGCTGCACGTGGCGAGCGCCCGGCTCGCCGTGGAGGACGACCCGACGTCCGCAGCCAAGGCGTTGGCCGAGGCGGAACGGCTGGGCCGCGAGAGCCTGGCCGAGGTGCGCCGGGCGGTCGGCGTGCTACGCACCGAGGGGGGTGGCCTGGCGCCATTGCCCGGCGCGGCCGACCTGCCTGCCCTGGTCGAGCGGTTCCGGACGGCAGGCGCCGACGTCACGCTGAGCGTCACCGGCGAGGTCGGCGAGATCCCGGCGACGACCGGGCTGGCGCTCTATCGGGTCGTCCAGGAAGCGCTCACGAACGCCGTCAAGCACGCGGCCGGCTGGCCGGTCGAGGTCGAGGTCGCAGTCGACGGCTCACGTACGGAGCTTATCGTCGAGAGCGGCGGTCCGCCGGGGCGCGGCAGCGGTGTGGGACTGACAAGCATGCAGGAACGCGCCGTGTCCGTGGGCGGCACGTGCGACGCCGGCCCGGGCGGGCGCGGATGGCTGGTGCGCGCGGAGTTTCCCACGTGATCCGGGTGCTGCTCGTCGACGACCAGGAGCTGGTGCGCGCCGGGCTGCGCGGCATCCTCCGCGAGCAGTTCGGGTTCGAGATCGTCGGCGAGTGCGCGAACGGCAGCTCCGTGCCGCACTCGGTTGCCGCGCTACATCCGGACGTCGTGCTCATGGACGTGCGGATGCCCGTCGTCGACGGTGTCGAGGCCACCCGGCAGCTGAGCGGTCGCGAGGGCAGCCCGCCGGTGCTGGTCCTCACCACGTTCGACGATGACGAGATCCTCGCGGCTGCACTTCGGGCCGGCGCGGCCGGATTCGTCCTGAAGGACGTGCCGGCCGAGGACCTCCAGCGGGCGGTGCGCGCCGTGGCCGCCGGTGGCGCCTGGCTCGACCCGTCCGTGACGGGACGCGTGCTCGCCGTCTACCGCGGCACGGCGCCGGCGCCCCGCGCTAACGATCCGGCGCTGGCCACCCTGACGGCACGCGAGCGCGAGGTGCTGGCGCTGATCGGCCGCGGGCTGTCCAACCCCGAGATCGCGGAGCAGCTCGTGGTCGGCGAGGGCACCGTCAAGACGCACGTGAACCACATCTTCGCGAAGCTCGCCCTGCGTGATCGCGCCGCCGCCGTGGTCTTCGCGTTCGATCACAGATTGGTGTAGACCTCTCTCATGCGCCGCTCGCGATGAGCGCTTGCGCGAAGAGCTCGCCGGCCGCGACGCGGCCCGCGCCACAGGCGCGGAGTGGCGCGAGGCACCCGCCCCTCGGGGGCGGTGCCGGAGCGACACGCCCGGCGGATAAGTCAGCGATGAGCGCTTGCGCGAAGAGCTCGCCGGCCGCGACGCGGCCCGCGCCACAGGCGCGGAGTGGCGCGCAGGCTGCGCCGCTTCGCGGCGCGGGCGAGAGAACGAACCGGCGTTGTCAGACGACCCGCAGCGTGTTCAGCACCGCCGGCACGGTGGGCCACAGCCGTTCTTGCAGATCCGGTACCGACACGTACCAGGCGGAGAGCTGGCCCGCGCCGACCGGGACGACGACCAGCCACAGTTGCTCCTGCTTCACTCGCAGGTGGCGCTGCGACCGGAACGTCGGGTTGATGGTGATGAGGGTCTGGACGAGATGCCCCCGCGCGCTGCCAACAGTGATGTCTGCGTCGTGCACGGTTTTGCTCGTCGGCGCCGGATCGCCGTAGGACAGCTGAAGCATCTCCTGCGTCAGCAGCTTGGCTGTGGCGGTAGGAGTGCCACCGCGGCCGACCCTGCCCGAGCCCTCGTCCATCGTCCAGCCCGTGTCGACCACGCGCCCGAAGTCCACCGGCCACATCGGGGTCCTGCCCTGCGTCATGCCGGTGCTGATGCAGTCGTAGGCGAGGCGCGCGGTGGCGTCGACGACGTGCGGGCAGGCAAGATGCGACGCCGGCGGCGGCGTCGGCGTCGATGTCGCGGTGTGAGGCGGCGTGGCAGTGGGGCCGGAGCTGGAGGTGGAACTCGGGAAGTCCGTACTCGGCGGGGGCACCGACCCGCTGGGGGCGGCCGCGTGCCCGGACACTGTCTCGGTGCAGCCCGCGAGCAGCAATCCGGCCGCAGCCAGGCCCGCGGCGATGAGCCCTACTCCGCGCGGCATCATCAGCTCCGGCCGAGCCCGGCGCGGCCGAGCGCGGCGAAGTTCTCCCAGAGCAGCGCGGCCGCCTCGGCGCCCCGGTACAGCATCGAGAGGCTGACTTTCTCGTTCGGAGCGTGGATCTGGTCGTCGGGCAGCCCGACCCCGAGGAAGACCAGCGGCGCCTGAACGGACTGCTGGATGGATGCCTCAGGGCCGCTGCCGCCCTCGCGTGTCGGCAGCACCGGTGCGCCGTCGAACGCACGGCTGATCGCGTCGGTCAGTGCACCGTACGCCGGCGTACTGAGCGGCACGATGCACGCGGCCACGCCATCGCCCTCCCACTCGATACGCCGCTCGATGCCGTCCGGGGTGTGATCGGCGACGAACTGCTCGACCGCTGCGATGATCTTGCTCGGTACCTGGTTTGCGACTAGCCGGAACGACAGCTTGACGTGTGCGTCGGTCGGGACGATCGTCTTGCTGCCCTCGCCCATGTATCCGCCCCAGATGCCGTTCACCTCGGCGGTCGGGCGCGCGCCTATTCGTTCGAGGGTGCTGTAACCCGCCTCCCCGGCCAGCGCGCGCGACTTGGCAAGCGCCAGGAACTCCGCCTCGTCGTGGGGCACCTTCGCGAACAGCGCCCGCTCGTCATCG
>JBKPCL010000037.1:0-7412 GCA_046727335.1 Actinomycetota bacterium | reverse complement strand
CATCACACCGCACCGCGGCCGCGCTCCATGGGCTCGACGGCTTCAACGTCGGCGGAGTGATCGAGGTTGTCGTTCCGATGCACGTACGCCATCGGAGGCGCGAAACGATCGTCCATCACACGCGGGACCTCGGAGACGTTGATCGGACGCGCATTGGCGTCATACCAACAACGTCTCTCGCGCGAACGCTCCTCGACCTCGGTGCCGTCATGCCGGCCACGACAGTCGAAGAAGCGCTCGATGCGGCCGAGCGGGATCAACGACTTCGACGAGCGACACTCGAACGGCGCTACGCCGCGCTGCGCGCGCCCGGACGCAACGGCATCGGGGCGATGACACAGATCCTCGAACGTCGCGAGACATTGGACCGGGTGCCGTGGTCGGTACTCGAGCGGCGCATGCTCCGCCTCCTCGAACGAGCCGGGCTTCCGTTGCCGGTGTCTCGTTTTCGACTCCGCCTGCCCGACGGACGGATCGTCGAGCTCGACTTCGCCTTCGTCGACATGAAGCTCGGCCTCGAGGTCGACGGCCACGGCGCGCATTCGACTCGACGGCAGCGCGCCCACGACGTTGCACGTGCGAACGCAATCGCCGACGCGGGATGGCAGCTCCGGCGCTTTACGTACGAACAAGTGGTGCACGAGCCGCGTCTCGTCACCCAGTCAGTGCGCGCGGCCGTGGCGGCTGCAAATCGACTCTGATGAGGAAACCCGCGCTTTTCGATGGGAATTTCGACTTTGATGGCAAAACCGGCGCGTGCAGCGACGGAGCTGCGGCCGCGGCTACTCGCGCGCGAGGAGGAGGCAGCCGCAGGTGTTGCCGCCGCCGGCCGCGATGACGCCGATTTCGGGAGGTCGGGCGATCTGGCGCTCCCCGGCTTGGCCCCACATCTGCAGCGCGCCCTCGTGCAGAAAGCCGTAGCCGTGGAGCCGTCCCGCTGACAGCTGGCCGCCGTGCGTGTTGAGCGGCAGGGACCCGTCGCGTGCGATGCGTTGCCCGCCTTCGATGAACGGTCCGCTCTCACCGATGGGGCACAGGCCGAGTGCCTCCAGCCAGGACATGGTGATCCACGAGAACCCGTCGTACAGCTGCGCCATCTGCACGTCCGACGGCTTGAGCTCGGTACGCTCCCACAGCTGCTTGCCCGCACCGCGATTCGACATCGTCGTCAGATCGTCGAACTGGTCCCACGACGGCCGGCCATCGATGCGCGTCCCGACCGCTTCCACACGTAGCGGCCGGTTGCGCAAGTCCCCCGCGCGCTCGCGCCGCGACACGATGACGGCGGTTGCGCCGTCGCACGGCACGTCGCAGTCGTACAAGCAGAACGGCGTCGAGATCATGCGCGCCGCGAGATAGTCGTCGAGCGTCATCGGATCGCGATAGATCGCCTTCGGGTTCGCCTCCGCGTTGCGCCGGCCGTTCAGCGCGATCCATGCGAGTTGCTCGCGCGTCGTGCCGTACCGCGCAAAGTGAGCCTGCGCGAACATCGCGATCCAAATCGCGGCGGAGGGCGCCGAGAACACGAGGTTCCACTCCATGAAGCCCGACGCCTTGAAGGATCCTCCCCCACCGCCGGGCATCACCGCCGAGCGACCCTTCTCGCCTTGCGCGGAGCCTTCCCACACCGATCGGAAGCACAACACGTGATTCGCGAGCCCCGAGGCGACGGCCAGGCACGCGTTCACGACTGATCCCAACTGGCCCGACGTCTCGAGTCCGCTGTTGTACCAGCCGCACTTCAGGCGCAGCGCGTCCATCACGTCGTACGCGCCGGCGCCGCTGAATCCTGCAGGCGTACCCTGCGGTCCGGGATAGGTCGAGAGCCCGTCGATGTCGTCGATCGTCAAGCCCGCGTGGTCGATGGCGGCGAGGCAGGCATCCAGCGTCAATTCGAGGGGGTTGCGGCCCAACCGTCGGCCGATGTCGGACTGCCCGACGCCGCTGATACACGCCCGCCGTTCGATGATCGCGTTGAGGTCGTCCATTTACGCGTCCGGCTCGAACAAGGGGATGTAGATGTCGCCATCGGGATCAGCGTGCCGCTCGAAGGTCACGCGCACCGGCATGCCAACCTTGATCTCGTCGAGCGGACAGTTCACGAGATTGGTCGTGAGCCGCAAACCGACTTGCTCGACGAGCTCGACGATTGCGACGACATACGGCAGTTCCGGACCCGGCATCCATGGCTGGTAGTTGATCGAATACGTCGCCAACGTCGCGCGCCCGGAGACCGGTTCAGTGGCGAGCTTCTTCGAATGGCAGCGCGGGCACATCGGCAGCGGCGGGTGGATGTACTCGCCGCAGTCCTGGCAGCGCCAGAACCGGAGCTCGCCTCGCGCGCCGGCCGTCCAGAAGTCCCGGTTCAGCTCGGTCAGTTTCGGCAAGATCCGAAACGGCGGATCTTCGATGATCGTCACTCGTACTCCTGCTCTATTTCCTGATCGGCTTCACGCGCGGACTTGAAGCCGGCGCGCGCATTCGGGATCGCTTCGGCGGCAGGCAACAAACCCACACCGGGCGTCGTGAGCATGATGGAGCCGAGGATCTCCTCCCACGAAGCTCCGACTTCACGCGCGAGGCGCGCGTGGTGCCGCACGCCGGCGCCGTTGCGCAGGACGACGGTGACGGCCATGCGGATCAGCTCGTGCGTCTTGCGGTCGGGCGCCGGCAACGAGTCGATCTGCGACATCCATGCGTTCTGAGCCGAATGGAGATGCGGAAACGCCTCGTGCAGCGGCTCCCACGGGAAGTTCAAGTCTTGGTCGTACACGAGGCGACGCTACCGAAGGCTCACGAGCCCGCCGCGACCTGTCGGAAGACGGGAATGGTCACGTCGTCCGAGATCGGTTTCCAGTCGACTTCGACGGCCGCACCGATGCGCAGCTGATCGAATGGCGTGCCTTCGATGTTCGTCATCACGCGCGGGCCTTCGTCGAGCTCGACGATTGCAGCGACGTACGGCACTCGCTCGTTGAACGGCGGCAAGTCGTTCACGTGCACGATCGAATACGTATAGAGCGTTCCCCGTCCGGAGGCCTCTTTCCACTCGACGTCATCACTCCAGCATGTGGGGCAGAACGGCCGCGGATAGAAGTAGTCGCGTCCGCACGCATTGCAGTGCCGCACGAGGAACCGCCCTTCCCGACATCCGTCCCAGAACGGCTGGGTCTCCGGATCGGGAGAAGGGAGGTCGAATCGCATTGCGCTCATGGAACTAGTGGCGTGCCGACAGCAGTGTCAATTTCGAGTGCGACCGCGTCATGGATCGCGTGGGAGACCGAGCATGCGCTCCGCGATGACGTTGCGCTGCACGTCGCTGGTGCCGCCCGCGATCGTCAGGCACCGGTTGAACAGGAACGATGCGCTCCACGCGGCGGCATCGCCGTCCTGGGCCGCGGCTTCGGCACCGGTGAGCACGAGTCCGACTTCCTGGACGTGCTGGTCGTGTTGCACACCCAGGAGCTTGCGGACCGCGGCTTCGGAACCGGACGGGTCGGCGCCGGCGAGCGCTTGCAAGGTGAGCCTGAATCCGAGGGCCGCGAGTGCGTGCGCCGTGATGACGAGGTCGCCGGCCTCGCGCAGCGCCAGCCGGTCGTCGCTCCGGCCCAGTCGTGTGATCGCCGCGAGCACTCCGTTGACGCCCGCGCCGATCGTGTTGCTGGACCCCATGTAGACGCGTTCATTGGCGAGTGTCGTGCGTGCGCACCGCCAGCCGTCGTGCTCTTGTCCGACGAGGCAGTCCTCGGGCACGAACACGTCGTCGAAGAACACCTCGTTGAACATCTCGGCACCGGTCAGCTCGCGCAGCGGCCGGATGTCGATGCCGGGCGTGCGCATGTCGACCATGAAGCAGGAGATGCCGTCGTGCTTCGGCGCGTCCGGGTTCGTCCGCGCCAGGCAGATGCCCCAGTCGGCCTGGTGGGCCATCGACGTCCAGACCTTCTGGCCGTGCAACACCCAGCCGCCTTCGACCCGCGTCGCGCGCGTCGAGAGTGACGCGAGGTCGGAGCCTGCGCCTGGTTCGCTGAACAGTTGGCACCACTGGATCTCGCCGCGCAGCGTCGGTCCGATCCAGCGCTCCTGTTGTTCCGCGTTGCCGTACACGATCAGCGTCGGCAGCGCCCAACTTCCGACCCCGACGTTGGGCCGGTCGATCTTGGCAGCTCGGAATTCCTCTTCGATCACCAGCAGCTCGACGGCCGAGGCGTCGCGACCCCACGGCTTCGGCCACCCTGGGGTCACGTAACCCTCGGACGCAAGACGGGCTCGTCGTTCCCGCGAGGGCAGGTCGGCGATGTCGGCGAGCAGCGCGCGAACCTCCGCCCGATACTCCTCGGCGTCGCGAGGGAGGTCGGCGCTCAGGCGTCGCCGCTCACCGGCGAGTGCGTGCTCCGCAGCCCGGACTCTCCACTCGTCCGGCGTGCCGACGATCTGGTGCAGGACGATCGCCCGTCGCAAATAGAGATGCGCGTCGTGCTCCCAGGTGAAGCCGATGCCGCCGAGCGTCTGCACGCAGTCCTTGGCGTTCAGAAAGGCAGCTTCGAACGCGAGCGCGGCTGCGGCGGCAATTGCGATCGAGGCCCCAGGGGTCGAGGCGTCGCTCGCGGCGCGAGCCGCGTCCCAGACTGCAGCGCGGGCGAGCTCCGTGCGGGCGAGCATCTCGGCGCACCGGTGCTTGACGGCCTGGAACTGACCGATCGGCCGCCCGAACTGCACTCGCTCTCGTGCATACGAAGCAGCGGTCTCGACACACCACTGCGCGACCCCGATGGCTTCCGCGCCCAGCAGGACCGCGCCAAGTTCGTGGACGCGCGCGGTCGAGATGTCCGGCAACCAGCGGTCGGGCGGGACGTCGACGCTACCGACGTCGATGCGGCCGACGCGTCGCGTCCGATCGAGGCTCGCAACCTCCGTCACGCCGACGGCATCAGCATCGACGACCGCCCATCGATCGCCGAGCTTGCAGATGACGACGTCGGCGAGCGGGGCACCCAACACCGGCGCGCCCGCCGTGAACGCGACCGCCGCGGCGCGCCCGCCGGAGGCCAACTGAGAAAGGAGCTCGCCGGCGCCGCTCGCCGACCCCCCACTCTCGTTCAGCACTGCCGCCGCGATCGCGGTCGGCACGTATGGCCCCGGCGCGCACGCGCGACCGAGCTCTTCGACGACGACACACTGCTCGACAAGCGAGAAGCCGGCCCCGCCTCGGTCGTCGGCAACGTGCAGGCCCAGCCAGCCGGGCTCGACGAGCGCGTCCCAGAACGGAGGCCGCCCGTCACTCGGCGCGTCGAGGTAGGCGCGCGGGACGGCGGGATCGATGCGCGTCTCGACGAAACGTCGGACTGCGTGGCGCAGCGCTTCGTGCTCTTCGGTGATGCCGATTGCCATGGCGACGAATCGTCGCACGAACCTGACGGACAAGTCAGGTTGGAGGTGGGGGTTAGACCATCTTCTCGCCGTCGCGGAAGATCGAGATGGCCTGAGTTGGGCACCCTTGGGCGGCGAGCAGGATCTTGTCTTCAGGTTGTGCGCTCGGATCGATGACGACCGCGATGCCGTCGTCGTCGAGATCGAAGACGCCCGGCGCCCAGAAGGAGCAGTTCCCCGACCCCATACATGTCTCGCGATCAATTCTGATGTCGAGGGCCATCAGTCACCTCCGGCGCGCGGGAATGTAGCGCGGCGCCCGAGTCATCCCGTCAGCCCGCGACTTCCTCGAACCGCGCATAGCGCTCCGCGACATGGAGAGCCCAGACGGGGTCGGGTTCGACGACCCGCACGGTGCGCGCCCAGCGACCGGCATCCGCCATCGAGGTCTCGAGGCCCGCGGCCAGTCGGGCGAGGAACGCGGCACCGAGCGCTCCACCTTCAGGAATCGCGCACACCTCCACCGGCAGACCCGTGCAATCCGCGAGTGCTTCCACCCATCCGTCGACACGCGTGCCGCCCCCGGTTGCGACGATGCGCCGCGCCGGGACGGGCGACGCGTCGATCATGCGCCGGGCGACGAATCCGGATGCTTCGAACGCGGCTCGCCGGACACTCGCGGGCGTATGCATCAGATTGAGGTCGACGAGCTGCGCGCGGCGCGTCGAGTCTTGGAACGGCACGCGTTCACCCCGGGGATAGGGCACCCACACCGGGACGTCGTCAGGCTCGGCGCCGGTGGCGTCGCCGGCCCCGAGCAGATTCGAGGCCCAGTTCAAGAAGAGTCCACCTGCATTGCTCGGACCACCGATGAGGAACTTCCCTGGCGCGGAGTGCGGGATCGTGTAGTGGTTCGGCACCGAGACCGGTTCGGGCACCACCGACCACACGATCAGGGTCGTGCCGAGGATGACGAGCACGTCGCCGACGTCGTCGCATCCAGCGACGATCTGCTCGCCGAACGCGTCGATGGTGCCGCCCTCCAGCACGCAGTCCGGGTGCGACCGCACCTCGGCGAGTGGCTGCCCGGATGGACGGACCTGCGGCATCTGATCGGCGCGCGCGCCGCACGACGCGAGCAGCTGTTCGTCCCAGCTCGTCCAGTCGAAGAGCGGGACCGCGGTCGCGGCAACCGTGGTTGACACGAGGGCCTCGCCGGTCAGCGCGTGATTGGCGACGGCCTGCGCCATCCAGAAGCCCCGCGCACCTGGATGCTGCGACGACTGCCACCGCAGGAACTGCATCAGCTCGCCCGCTTCGGCGATGTCGCTCACGGTCTCGGTGTGACCACGCTCGTCGCCATAGAGGAGACCCGGCGCGCAGGGGATGCCCGCGTCGTCGACGGCGGTCAGCGACGGCACCATGGCCGCGACCGAGACCGCGCGGGGTCGAATCTCACCGAGCGCGTCGAGCGCTCGACGCGGCCCTTCGTGCCACGCGACCGCGGCATCGTGCTCGAAACGCAACGGAGTCGGCACGCGAAACTCGTGCGGGACGCGAGCGCGTGCGACGACGTTGCCGTCCTCGTCGGCCGCGACGGCCTTCACCGACGACGTGCCGATGTCGATCCCGACGGTCACGTTCGAAGACATGGCGGCCGAGATTACGCGAGTGCGTTCACGACGGCGTCGTGCAACAACCCGTTCGTGCAGAGGAAGCTGCCACCGTCGACGTCGCGCCGGCCGTCGAGCGTGCTCCACCGCGCACCCGCAGCGTCGACAATCGGCACGAGCGCGGCCACGTCCCACAGCGACACGATGGGGTCGATCGAGATGTCGAACGCGCCTTCCGCGACAAGGAGGTGCTGCCAGAAGTCACCAATGCCTCGCGTGCGCCAGCACTGGTGCGACAGCGCGAGCAGACGGTCCCCGATGCCCTTGGCGCGAAAGCGCGCTTCGGTGTCCCAGGCCATCGAAAGATGTGCATCGACCAACGCCGACACCGACGACGCTCGAATCGGCGTGCCGTTGCGGTACGCACCC
>JBKPCL010000036.1:0-35678 GCA_046727335.1 Actinomycetota bacterium | reverse complement strand
GCGCGCGCCCACAATCGCTTTCTTGTCGAGCTGTGCGCCTCGAGCCCTGATCGTCGCGCCGGTGTCGGCCTCGTTCCGATCACGCACGGCGTCGAGCGCGCGGTCGCCGAGGTCGAGTGGCTCGCCGAGCACCCCGGGATCCGGGGAATCATGATCCCGACGATGTGGCGCGACCACACGCCGTACAACGATCCCGCCTACGACCCGGTGTGGGCTGCGTGCCAGGCCGCGAACTTCCCGGTGCATGTGCACTCCGGCGAGGCGCCGCGCGAGGAGATGAACGAGTTCATCGGCATCTACCTGGCCGAGGTCGTGTTCTGGACGCACCGCCCGATCGCGCACCTGCTCTTCAGCGGCGCGTTCGAGCGCTATCCGGGTCTGAAGTTCGTCGTCACGGAGGGCGCGTCGTACTGGGTCGCCGACATGAAGTGGAAGTGGGATCAGTACCTCGGCGGCGGCCACACCACGAAGAAGATGGCGGCGCTGATGAAAGGCATTCTCTCGAAGTTGCCGTCGGAGTACTTCGGCGAGAACATCTTCGTCGGCGCGTCGACGATGTCGAAGGAGGAGATCCGCCGGCGTCACAGCATCGGATGCGACGTTGCGATGTGGGGCACCGACTATCCGCATCCCGAAGGCACGTGGCCGAACACGGTCGAACGGCTACGAAAGGACTTCGGCGACGTACCGGTGGGGGACACGCGCAAGATGCTCGGCGACACCGCCGCGCGTTGCTACGGCTTCGACCTCGCGGCGTTGGCGCCGATCGGTAACCGCATCGGACCGACGCCCGCCGACCTCGGCCAGGACGTCACGCGCGTCACGACGCCGGAAGAGATCCGCGCCGCGGAGTGGTGGAAGGACGAGTACCAGGTGCGCTGGAGTGGGTGAGGCGCGCGGCCTGCACGACCTGCGCGGGAGGGTGGCAGTCGTCACCGGCGGAGCCGGCGGGATCGGGCGCGGGATTGTCGAAGCGCTGCTCGACGAAGGCGTGCGCGTTGTCATCGCGGACATCGAAAGGCCGGTGCTCGACCGAACGGTGGAAGAGCTCGCGAGCCGGGGCGAGGTACGTGGCATCCGTACCGACGTCTCCGACTTCGCGTCGGTCGACTCGCTCGCGAAGTCGGTGTTCGATCGCGACGGCGCGTGTCACCTGCTCTTCAACAACGCCGGCGTCACGTCCGGCGGCGGCGGAGTGCCGTGGGAGCAGGAGCCGAACGACTGGAAGTGGTGCTTCGGCGTCAACGTGTTCGGAGTCGCCAACGGAGTGCTGGCGTTCGTCCCGCGCATGATCGAGTCGGGTGAGCCGGGGGTCATCGTCAACACGTCTTCCGGAGACGGCGGCATTGCGCCAGTCCCGTATGCATCGGTGTACGCCGCGAGCAAGGCCGCGATCAGTTGCTTCACCGAGTCGCTCGCGCATCAGCTTGCAGACAACGACACGAACCTGCGCGCCGCGGTCTTCTATCCGTCTGGTGGCCTGCTCGACACGGGCTTGTGGTCGGCACAACGCAATCGTCCGGCCGACCTGCAGCGCGTGTGGGAGCACACGCCGGGCCCCGTACTCACCTTCGAGCAGTTCCGGGAGCGACTCGCGGCGGCGGGCATGAACGCGGACCTTGCCGACCTCGGCGAGCTCGGCCGCTTCGTCGTCTCGCAGGTCAAGGAAGGCCGGTTCGTCATCGGGCACAACCTGGAGGACGCAGGGTCACTCCTGCACGCGCGCGCCGACGCGATCGCCGCGGGCGAATTGCCGCCCCATCACAATCTCTGACGCGCGAGCTACACGAAGATCAGGTCGAGCGCGCGCTGCACTGATCGGTCGACGTCGCGTATCGAGCAGCGGCCCAGTGCCCACGAGCGCAGGCGGGTGACCATCACTGCGTTCGCGGTTTCGACGACGGCGCCGGCGGTGTCCGGATCCATACCCCTGAGTGCCGCCATCAGCGTGTCGACGTTGCGCTTGGCGAACTCCTGGAACAGCGCTCGCGCGTTGGGATCGTTCGAGCTCTCCAGCACGATCAGGGCGCGCATCATTTGAGGATGACGTTCGAAGGCGCGCACCGCGCGCCGCATGAGCGCGCGAATTCGTGTCTCGTCGTTGTCGTTCGTGCGATCGAACGTTCGGCTCTCCAGCGGGTAGTCGGCGGCCCAGAGCAGAAGCGCGGCGGCGTAGAGGTGTTCCTTCGACGTGAAGTACCGGTAGATCGTCGCCAGGGCCACTCCGGCGCGCTCCGCGACGTCCCGCATCTGAATCGTGTCGTACTCGCCGCCTTCGAGCAGCGCGATGGCGGCGGCGATGATCCGCTGGCGCCGCTCTTGCTGGGTGCGGGGAAGCGCCTGCGGGTCCGCGGGCGCAACAGACGAGTCGACCACGGCGCCCAGCCTAGACGAGAACCAGAATCTCATACTAGAATCGGATTCTCGCCCCTCGATCCGTTTGGGAGCACCCTCATGACGGAGTCCCGATACACGATCATCTCGGCCGACACGCACGCCGGCGCCAACCACGAGACGTACCGGGAGTATCTCGACCCGTCGTTCCGCGACGACTTCGACGCCTGGCGCGGGAAGTACAAGAACCCGTGGAAGGACTTGCGCGACACCAACCTGCGCGTGCGCAACTGGGATGACGAGCGACGCGACGCCGATCAGCTCGCCGACGGCGTCGTCGGTGAGGTCCTGTTCCCGAACACCGTGCCGCCGTTCTACCCGGGGTTCGTACTCTTCGCCGGGCCACCGAAGCCCGAGGAGTACGCGCATCGCCGCGCGGGCATCCATGCGCACAACCGGTGGCTCGTCGACTTCTGTGCCCGCAAGCCCGCGCAGCGCGCCGGCATCGGCCAGATCTTCCTGAACGACGTCGACGACGCGATCGAAGACGCCACGTGGATCAAGCAGCATGGGCTGCGCGGTGGTGTGCTCCTGCCGACGGTCGCGCCCGACGTCAAATGGGTGAAGCCGCTGTACCACCCTGACTACGACCGCTTGTGGGCCGCGCTCCAGGATCTCGACGTGCCGGTCAACCTTCATTCCGGCACCGGCTCACCGGACTACGGGAAGTTCCCGTCGGTCCCGATGATCATGATCAGCGAGGTCGGCTTCTACGGCATGCGACCCTTCGTCCACATGCTCTTGTCGGGTGTCTTCGAACGCTTCCCGCGTCTCAAGTTCGTGATCACCGAGGGTTCAGCCGCCGCCTTTCCGCCGCTGCTCGAGCAGCTCGACGGCATCATCGCCAGCGTGCGCAAGGGTGCGATCGGCGAGTTGAAGTACACGGCCGAGAACGCGCTCCCGCGCTCGGCGACGGAGTACTTCCAGCAGAACTGTTGGGTCGGCGCGAGCTTCCCCGGTCCCGACGATTGGGAAGCACGCAACGTGATGGCGCCCGGTCGGTTCATGTGGGGAAGTGACTATCCGCACGACGAAGGGACCGCGCCGTACTCGAAGGAGAGTCTGCGCGCGGTCTTCCACGCCGTCGGCCAAGATGAACTGCGCGCGGTGCTCGGAGGCAACGCCGCGGAGCTCTACGACTTCGACCTCGACGCGCTCGCACCGCTCGCCGCGAAATACGGCCCGACGGTCGACGAGATCGCAACACCGTTGACACGTCTCCCAGAGCAGCCGAATGCGGCGTTGCGCAAGGCCGCCGGCTCGCGTTTTTCCCTTTCCTGACTCGGCACTGCGGCGGCGCGCGCCTCCGCGTGCCGAGGCAGTTGGACTGTTACGGTTTTCCGCCGGTGCTGATCGGGAGGGTGACTGTGGGGCTCAGCTGGTGCCTCAAGCGCGCGACGCGACGCGTGCTGACAGCGAGCGTGCTCGTGGCGTTGGCGTCGATGCCCTTCACCTCGCCGGCTGTCGGAAATGCCGCACCTCGGGCTGGCGTCGCGGCGGCCGGCACACCGACGCTGATCTGGTCCCACGCGCTCAATGACGCGGGTGCACCCGTCGGGCTCTCGTCACCAAACGTCGCGAACCTCGACGGACGGCCGTCGGTCGTCGTGGGCGACCACGCGGGACGCGTCTACGCCTTCCATCTCGCGGACGGCTCGGCAGTGGGCGGCTGGCCGTTCAACGCGGGCGCCGCGGTCGATTCCACGCCGTCGGTCGCTGCGATCAACGCGGGCGGCACCGACTCCGTGTTCATCGGCACCGGCGCTCCGGACCACCCGAACCTCGGCGGCTATCGCGCCATTCGGCCCAACGGCGCGAACCAGTGGCTCGTCCCGGCGACCGCTCCGGGAGGTGCCGATCCCCACGGTGTTCGCTCGTCGCTCGCGGTCGGCAACCTGCAGGGCGGCGTCGACGTCGTCAGCGGCTCGATGGGGCAGTGGCAATCCGTGTTCAACGCGGTCAACGGCGCCACGCTCGCGGGCTTCCCGTGGTTCCAAGCCGACTCGAATTTCACGACGCCCGCGCTGGCCGACGTCTTCCACGATGGGCAACTCGAGATCATCGAAGGCGGTGACTCGACCGCGGGCCTCGCCTTCGGCTACCAGTACCAGAACGGCGGGCATCTGCGCGTGCTGCGCCGGACGGGCAACCTCGGCCAGCCGCAGGCGAACGGCGGTCTGGTGTGCCAGTTCAACACCGACGAAGTGGTCCAGTCCTCACCGGCAGTCGGCCAGTTCACGGCCACCGCGACGATGGCGGCGGTGTTCGGTACCGGCGCGTACTACCACCGCGGCACGACGAACCATCTGCTCGCGGTGAATCTCAGCAACTGCGCATTGCTCTGGAACGCCGCGCTCGATGGCGTCACGACGTCGAGTCCGGCGCTGGCCGACGTGCTCGGCAATCGGCAACTTCAGGTCATCGAGGGCACCGACAACGGAGTCGGCGGCGCGGTGTGGGCGCTGAACGGTGCGAACGGTACGACGATCTGGCACCGCGGCGCGCCGGGCCGGGTGATCGGTTCGGTCGTCACCGCGGACCTGCGGAATCTCGGCCGCCAAGACGTGCTCGTGCCGACCACCGCCGGTGTGTACATGTTCGACGGCCGCACCGGCACCAACCTGGGAGCTCTTCCCGGAACGAACTTCGAAGGGTTCCAAAGCTCGCCGCTCGTGACGCGCGACCCGAACGGCACCATCGGCATCACCGTGGCCGGATACACCAGCGGCAACCAAGGCGTGATCGGTCATTACGAGATCAGCGGTTCCAGTGGTTCGGGCGTCGGGGGCATCGGGTCGTGGCCGATGTTCCACCACGATTCACATCTCACCGGCTTCGCGCCGTCGCCGCCTCCGATCGTCGGGATGGCGGCGAAGCCCGATGGAAGCGCGTACTGGCTGGCGGCGAACAACGGTGGCGTCTACACCTGCGGCCCGACTGCGTGCGGCGCCGCCGCCGGCGCGACGCATCTGAACCGGCCGATCGTCGGTATCGCGGCGACACCGACGAGCAAGGGTTATTGGAAGGTCGCGAGCGATGGCGGAATCTTTACCGCCGGCGACGCGCACTTCTACGGCTCGACCGGAGCCATCCGCTTGCACCGTCCGATCGTCGGCATGGTGGGAACGCCCAACGGTGGCGGCTATTGGTTGGTGGCGTCCGATGGTGGGATCTTCGCGTTCGGGAACGCGCACTTCTACGGCTCGACGGGCGCGATTCGCTTGAACCGTCCGATCGTCGGCATGGCGGCAACTCCGAACGGCGGCGGTTATTGGATGGTCGCGTCTGACGGCGGGATCTTTGCGTTCGGGAACGCGCACTTCTACGGCTCGACGGGCGCGATCCGACTCAACCGACCGATCGTCGGCATGAGCAAGACACCAACCGGCGGCGGGTATTGGTTGGTCGCGTCTGACGGCGGGATCTTCGCGTTCGGGAACGCGCACTTCTACGGTTCGACCGGCGCGATCCGCTTGAACCGTCCGATCGTCGGCATGGCATCGACGCCGAACGGTGGTGGCTACTGGTTCGTCGCTTCCGACGGTGGGATCTTCGCGTTCGGCAACGCCAAGTTCCACGGTTCGCTGGGTTGACGAGGTTGTGCACCATCTTCCGACGTCAGCACCCGCGGGGCTGAAACCACCTGAGTTCGAGTCGAAACGTCGTCGTAACAGTTCGTCGCCAGACTGTCGTCATCATGTGCTCGATCCACCACGGGCGAAGGATGCTTGCACTCGCCGTCGTGTTCGTGGCGGGTGCGACGCTCGGCGTGCGCGAGAGCCTCCGCAACGACGACCGTCGAGCTCCCCGGGCTGCGTCGGTGTCCGCCATCTCCCAGGGACACGCCACGCTCGCGTCACTGACCCCAGCAGCACCAACACGTTCGCGCGTCTTCTCGCCGTGGATCCCGGCACTCAGCCTCGCGCTTGCCCTGGCGGCTGCGATGCTTGCTGCCGGCGCTCGACGCACCCGCATTTCTGTCCGCGCCCAGTACGGCAATGTCAATCGGCGCGGACCCCCGCACCACGCAACCCTGATCTGACGTCCACTGTCGCTCGGGCGCGCTCGCGCGTGCCCACACGCATCAGGAGTTGCCACGTGCCGAAAATCGACGCGGGAGATACCGCGTGGGTGCTCTGCAGCACCGCGCTCGTTCTCTTCATGACGCCCGGGCTCGCCTTGTTCTACGGCGGCATGGTCCGGGCCAAGAACGTTCTTGCAATGTTGATGCAGAACTTCTTCGCGATGGGGCTCGTCACCGTGCTGTGGGTCTTCTTCGGATACAGCCTCGCCTTTGGTGGCGCCGGAAACGGAGGACTGATCGGAAACTTCGACTACATCGGTCTCAAGGACCTCACCAACGCCGTGTCGGGAACGATCCCGACGCTCGCCTTCGTCGCCTTCCAACTGACGTTCGCCGTGATCACTCCCGCGCTGATCACCGGTGCGATCGCCGATCGAATGCGTTGGCACGCGTGGGTATGGTTCCTTGGGCTCTGGTCAACGCTCGTCTACCTCCCAGTGGCGCACTGGGTCTTCGCGGGTGGCTGGCTCGCGAAGCGGGGCGCGCTCGACTTCGCGGGTGGCACGGTGGTGCACGTGAACGCCGGTGCCGCGCGCTGGCGTTGGTGCTGCTGCTCGGCAAGCGGAGGGGCTGGCCTCAAGAACCGCTGACGCCCCATTCGCTCCCGTTCACCTTGTTGGGCACAGGAATCCTTTGGTTCGGCTGGTTCGGCTTCAACGCCGGTTCGGCGCTCGCCGCCAACACAGTCGCCGCGCAGGCGTTCCTCAACACCTTCGTCGCGGCAGCCTCGGCGATGCTCGGATGGCTCATTGTCGAGCGCATCCAGAGCGGGCATGCGACGACACTCGGTGCGGCGTCGGGCGCGGTTGCCGGGCTGGTCGCGATCACACCATGCGCGGGGTTCGTCGGCGGCCTCGCGCCGGTCGTCATCGGAGGCATTGCAGGCGCGGTGTGTTACATGGCGATTCGACTGAAGTTCCGATATGGGTACGACGACTCGCTGGATGTCATCGCTGTGCACCTCGTGGGCGGCATCATCGGCTCCCTACTGCTCGGACTGTTCGCCGACGCGACGGTCAATCCGGCCGGAAACGACGGTGCGTTCTTCGGCGGCGGCTGGGGACTGTTCGGCGAGCAATTGCTCGCGGTCGTCGTCGTCCTGGCGTTCTCGTTCGTCACCTCTGGGCTGATTGCCGGTGTGCTGCGCGCGGTGCTTCCCGGTGGCATGAGAGTGGCCGAAGACGACGAGGATGTCGGTCTCGACATCACTCAGCATTCGGAGACCGGTTACGCGTTCGAGCGCGCATGATCGAAGATGGTCAACGACACGAAGCTCCCGGCGATGGCATTGGTAAGCTCAGTGCAATGAGGCGCGCCCGAGCCTCCGCGGCCGTCCTCCTTGCGGTTCTGCTCTGCACCTTCGGTGCCTCCGCCGCGCGCGCTCGCATCGGGGCGGGTGAGTCCCGCGGACCCACGATCGAGGCGGCGGACGTTGCCCCGCACTTCGCAATCACCACCGCCGCACCCACTCGACAGTCGGCTGTTCTCGCGGCATGGGCACTGCTCGCTACTGCAACTGCACTCGCAGCCACGCTCCTGTGCTATGCGGGCGTACAGCGCCGGCGCGCCGCGTCCGCGTGGCGATCGCATCGCATCGTCCGTGTGCGCGGGCCGCCAGCGGTTCTTCCAAGTTCCTTCTGACGCACGAGGCGCGCGGCGCGCGCCTCGTAATCAACGCGAGGAGATCGGAACAATGAAGGAATCGTCGCGCTCGCGCGCGCCTGAGCGCCGCGCCGCACGTCGCAACTACTTGATCCTCAGTGTGACGGCGACGCTCGTGATAATCGCGTTGCTCGTCGCGGTCTTCGTGCTCTATCCCGAGTAGCCGGCAATGGGCGATTCGCTCGTAGCCATCGGTGGGGCGCTCGTCGCGGCCAGCATTCTCGGCCGCGTCGGGCGCCGCATCGGCCTCCCGACCATCCCATTGTTCATGCTGGCTGGGCTGGCGTTCGGACCGCACACGCCCGGCCTCGATCTCGTGCACGATCCGCGCGCGCTCGAACTCCTGGCGACACTCGGTCTCGTGCTGCTGCTCTTCTCCCTGGGGCTCGAGTTCTCGGTCGACGAACTCATCGGAGGTGGGCGCCGCCTGGTTGCCGCAGGTGCCGCGGTCCTGCTCTGCAACGTCGGCGCCGGACTCGCTTTTGGGTTCGCGCTCCGATGGGGGAGCCGCGAAGCGCTCGTCATCGCAGGCGCGGTCGCCGTCTCGTCGTCGGCGATCGTGACCAAACTGATCATCGAGTTCCGCCGGCTCGCCAATGACGAAACGCGGGCGATCCTTGGCATCATCGTCGTCGAAGATCTCTTCCTCGCGCTGTACCTCGCGCTGTTGCAGCCCGTGCTCCATCACAACCAGGGCGCGGTCGATGTCGTGTTCTCGACGGGCAAGGCCTTCGCGTTTCTCGTCGCGCTCGCTCTACTCGCGCGTCACGGCGCTCGTTGGGTCAGCCGAATGGTCGATACCGAGGACAATGAGTTGCTCATTGCCGGGTGCGTCGGCTTGGCGGTCCTCACCGCGGGCGTCGCCGAGGAAGTCGGCGTGTCCGACGCCATCGGCGCCTTCATGATGGGCCTCGTGCTCGCCGGCAGCCGCAAGCGCGGATGGATCACGCATCTCGTGCACCCGCTTCGCGACACGTTTGCGGCTCTGTTCTTCTTCGCGTTCGGTGTCAGTGTCGATCCCGGCGATATCGCGGCCGTCGCGGCTCCGATAGCCGCCGCGATTGCGATGACCACGACGCTGAGCATCATTGCCGGGGCGATCGTGACCCGTATCTACGGCTTCACGGCGGCTGCCGGGGCGAATGTCGCGTTCACGATGCTTGCCCGCGGTGAGTTCTCGCTCATCCTCGCGTCATTGGCGGTCAGCGCCGGCCTCGACGCGCGCATCGGACCGTTCGTCGCCGGATATGTACTGGTGCTCGCTCTCGCTGCGCCGTTGCTCGCGGCGAACACCGACCGCATTGCGCGCCGACTGCCGGGATCCGGGCATAGAAGCCCGACAGCTTCTCGTCAGGGAAGGGCACGCAGAATGTAGGCGTCGACGAGCGATTCTTTGCCTTTGACTCGCAGCCCGGGCAGCGCTTCGACGATGGCTCCGTCGGGAAGCTGGCCGAACGGCTCGCCGCTGCGCCGTCCGCTCACCGTGCCGCCAAGGAAAAGCACCATTCAGAACGGTGCTCATCGGGGCCGAGGCCTTGTAGAGCGGAGGAAGGCTGCTGTCGCGGCCGTCTCGGGGATGAAAGGACAAGTCGTCGCGCTCTGAAGAACAGCGGCGTCTGCCGACCCGGGAATTCGCGGAACGCGAACGCCGGGCCAACGGGTCCACAATGGTGGGGTGGACACGAGGGACCGACCGCTGTTCATCGAGCGACGGCCGTGAGTACCGAACTGCGGCCGCCCGTCTCGGAAGCTGATCACCGGCGCGGCGATGCGGCAGGCGACATCGTCTTGACGGTGTTCGGCGATTACGAGTGTCCACAGTCGGGCCGTCTGTGGCGCGTCATGCGCGACCTCCGGGCAGCGAACGAGACCGTGGAGGAGGTCTTCCGGCACTTCCCGCTCACGGGCGCGCATCCTCATGCCTTCGCGGCGGCCCAAGCCGCGGAAGCTGCCGACGACCAAGGCATGTTCTGGCCGATGCACGACCGACTCTTCGAGCATCAGGACGCGTTGGAGGTCGCCGACCTTGCTACGCATGCGCAGACGCTCGGCCTCGACGTGGAACGCTTCGACGAGGATCTGGCGTACGGAAATTTCGCCGATGCCGTGCGCCGCGATCAGCGAAGCGGCGTGAGTAGCGGCGTTGTGACGACCGCGACCGTCTTCCTGAACGGTCGTCTGCTGCCGCTCGATCAACCGGAAGAGCTTCCGAAAGCGCTGGCCGAGCGGTTCCCGATCGTCTCGCCGTAAGCGACGAGCCTCACGCCGCGCCTGAAGAACCTGTGCAACGACAACGACAGGGGACGGTGGTGTCGCAATCGAGTACGCCCGCCGCAGGAGCGGGGACCATCGACGTCGGCGGTGACCTGACGGTGCATCGTCTCGGATATGGCGCGATGCGCATCACCGGCCGGGGCATCTGGGGTGAGCCACCCGACCGCGACGAAGCGAAGGCCGTGCTGCGACGAGCCGTCGAGCTGGGCGTGAACTTCATCGATACCGCTGATTCGTACGGTCCCGATGTGAGCGAAACGTTGATTGCGGAGGCGCTCTCTCCGTATCCCGAAGACCTGGTCATCGCGACGAAGGGTGGCCTCGTGCGCACCGGCCCTGGACGATGGCCCGCGAACGGTCGACCTGAACACCTCCGTGACGCGTGCGACGGAAGCCTGCGTCGGCTGCGGCTGGACCAAATCCCGCTGTACCAGTTCCATCGACCGGATCCCGAGGTACCGCTCGCTGACTCCATCGGCGCCCTCGCCGAGCTCAAGGACCAAGGCAAGATCCGCCACATCGGTGTCTGCAACGTCTCGGAGTCGCAGCTGCGCGACGCACAACAGGTCGCGGCGATCGTCTCGGTACAGAACCGCTACAACGCGACTGATCAAGCGTCGGACTCGATCATCGACCTCTGCGAGCAAGAAGAGATGGTGTTCTTGCCGTGGGCGCCCATCCTCGACCTCGACCACAACCGCGCCGTGCAGCAAATCGCGGCGAGTCACGACGCGACTCCGAGGCAAGTCGCGCTCGCCTGGCTGCTCGCGCGCTCACCCGCAGTCCTTCCGATTCCCGGGACGGGTTCGGTGTCGCACCTCGAGAGCAATGTCGCCGCCGCCGGGCTCGACTTGGGCCCGCAGGAGGTTCAGGCCATCACGCGGGTAGCTGCCTGACCTCAGCTCCGCGTGCGTCGGCTGCGCGAGCGTCGCCGGACTCGGCGAATGCCGGCTCGACGCCCGCGAGCGCGAGTTCGGCGGTTTCTTCCATCGCCTCGACCGGGCTCTTGCCGGCACCGTGCGCAGCCTGGTGCGGCAAGTACCGGAACACGATGACGGCCGCCGTCGCGGCGAGAATCGCGCCACAGGTGACGGCGAGCTGGATGCCATCGATGAACGCGTGTTGCGCGCCGACAGTCAGCGCCTGACCGGCAGATCCGCCGAGCTTCGTTGCTGCGCCCAACGCGTCGGCGAGCGAGACACGCGCCTGGCGCTGCACCGCGACCGGAAGGTGCGCCGTCACCGGGGCGAGATGTGAGCTGTACTGCGACGCCGCCAGGCTGCCCATGAGCGCGATACCGAGCGCGGCACCGAGCTCGCGTGTCGCGTCGTTCATCGCCGATCCGGCACCGGCGCGACGAGCAGGCACGGCGGACATGATCGACGCGGTCATCGGCGACATCGAGAGCGCGATGCCGCTGACGAGCGGCACGATCGACAGGAGGACATACCAGTACGGCGTGTGCGGTGTGAGGGCCCGGAACATCAACAGGCCGAGCGTGACGCCACCCATGCCGGCCGCGACCACGCGATTGGCGCCGAACCGGGCGCTCAGTCGCGGGGTCATCGGCGAGACGAGGATCATGATCGGCGCCATCGGCAGCAAGCGCAGCGCAGCGCTGAGCGGCGAATAGCCGAGGATCAGCTGGAAGTACTGCGTGATGAGGAACATGACGCCGAACATCGACAAGAAGATGAGGATCATGCCTCCGGTGCCGGTGCTGAACGCCGGGTTGCGGAAGAACCGCATGTCGAGCATCGGCTCGTGCACCCGCAGCTCCCACGCGACGAACAAGACGAGCACGACGACGGCAATCGCGAACGCGGCGAGCGTCTGGGTGCTGTGCCAACCGATTTGCGGAGCCTGGATCAGTCCGTACACCAACGAACCGATCCCGACGATCGACAGCAGTGCCCCGCCCGGATCGAGCTGACCTTGCTCGGGATCGCGCGACTTCGGCACGAGGAACCATCCGGCGACGAGCGCCGTCAGCAAGATCGGGACATTGACGAGGAACACCGAGCCATACCAGAAATGTCCGAGGAGCCAACCGCTCGCGACCGGACCGATGGCCCCGGCGGCCCCGGTCACGCTGGCCCAGATTGCGATTGCCTTGGTTCGTTCGTGCGGCGGGAACACGTTGACCAAGATCGAAAGCGTCGACGGCATGATGAACGCGGCGCCGACACCCATCACGGCTCGACACGCGATGAGCTGCCACATCGCGTTCGACGAGCTCGCGAGCGTGCACGCGACGAGGTACACCACGAGTCCGAACTGCAGCGCACCTTTGCGGCCATAGCGGTCGCCGAGCGCGCCGGTCGAGAACAGCAGGCCGGCAAAGACGAGCGAGTATGCGGCGATGACCCACTGCAGCTGTGAGGTCGACGCGCCGAGCTCCCGGGACAGCGTCGGGATGGTGACGTTCAAGCTCGAGTTGCCGACGAACACGATCAGCAGGCTCAGACACAGAACGGCGAGCGTCCACCATCGACGCGCGTACACGCGCGACTCCGTCGCGAGGGCGTCGTCGACCGTCATTCGGGGGCTCCGCCAACCGGCGCGAGGTCGCGCTCGCCCTCGTCTTCGTCAGTCGAACGCCGGCCGGCGTCGGGCACGGCTGCGGGACCCTCGACGTCGACGTGGGGAAGGATCCGATCGAGCCAGTCGGGCAGCCACCAGTTGGCGTCACCCAGCAGCTCCATCGTGGACGGGACGATCAGGAGCCGGATCAGCGTCGCGTCGATGAAGATCGCGCTCGCGAAGCCGATACCGAAAAGCTTGATGATGATGTTGTCGCCGAGCACGAACGAGAGGAAAAACGTGCACATGATCGCGGCCGCGGCGCCCGAGCGTGAGATCCCGCCCGGTGTCACGTACGGGTCGCTCACGTTCGTGACGTGGCGCACCCCAGCGAAGGCGGCGGTGAAGGCCTCCACTTGGGCGCGCACATCCGTGCGCCGTATCGAAGGCGTGCCTTTGAGCGCCACCTGCACGACGTCACCGGACTGAGCCTTGAAGTCGGCACGGAGGAGGTTTGATGCGCGCGTCGACTCGGTGTTGGGCGCGCTGAAGTTCGTCGTGAAGTTCGTGCCGATCACCGAGGACAAGGCGACGATGCCGACGAGTACGACCAACCACGCGGCCACGACGACGCGCCGCCGCCGATAACACAAGCGGGCGAGCCCGCGCAGCGACATGAAGACGACCTCCGGGGGGACTGGGTCGGGCGGGCTCACCTAGTAAGGGAGCCTGACTATAGTCGGGTGCCGTGGGAACCACCGAAGTGAGTCAGGGAGCGAGCCCCGGAGTGCGCGGTCTGCGGACAGCTCGTAGCGCGGGCCACGCCGATGAGCTCGTGATTCTCGTGATTCGCACGGCCAAGGCGATGGTGGACCGGCTCCGCGCGGCGCGTGCCGACCGAGGGTCGTCGCCGATGACGGTCGTACACGGATTGGCCGCCCGGTATCTCCTCGGCCGCGATGACGTGACGGCCGTCGAGCTTGCCCGCTACCTCGGAATCACCAAGCAGTCGACCTCGGAAGTTGTCGCGATCCTCGAACAGGCGGGAATCGTCCGCAAGGCACCGCATCCGAGGGACGGCCGCGCGCGCGTACTTCTCCTCACCGACGCGGGAGCCGCCAAGCTCGCAGACGGGCAGCGACGGTGGAAGGAGCTGGAAGACGAGTGGGCGACGCAGGTGGGCCCGGACAACCTCGACGTCGTCCGCGCCGCGCTCGAGGCGTACCTCGCCGCCGACGACGACCACCGCGTCACCGACACCTGTGCGCCCACATGCTATTGAGGACACGATGACCGATCGGCTCGACGCACTCCAAGGGTCCGTGGCGCGCTTGCGCGCCATCGTCGAGCCGCTCACCGATGATCAACTAAGCCTGGGCGCGTATCCGACGGAATGGAGCATCGCCGACGTCGTGTCGCATCTTGGTTCCGGCGCCGAGATCCACACCCTGCGCCTCGATGCGGCGCTCGCGGACCGCGACCTTCCGGACGACGTCGCGCCGCGAGTGTGGGACGTGTGGAACGCAAAGTCCCCGAGAGCCAAGACAACTGACGGTGTGCAGGCCGACCGCGCGCTCGTCGATCGCCTCGTGTCGTTGAGTCCGGAGCAACGGAACGCGCTTCACCTGTCGCTCGGACCGCTCCCGCTCGACTTCGACCGATTCGTCGGCCTCCGCCTCAACGAGCACGCGCTGCATACGTGGGACGTCGAAGTTGCGCTGACGCCGACCGCGACGATTCCGCCCGACGTCACGGGCTTCGTCCTCGACAACCTCGGGTTGATCGCTCGATTCGCGGGAAAGCCGCCGGCTTCGCCGCGCGACGTTCACATCCGCACGACCGAGCCGGCCCGCGACTTCACACTGTCGATGGGGCCCGAAGGCGTGTCCCTCGAGCCTTGCGCGGAGTCGCACCCGCCCGACCTGGAGCTTCCCGCCGAGGCGCTCATCCGCCTCGTCTACGGACGTTTGGATCCCGCCCACACGCCACCGGTCGCGGGGAACGTCGAGCTCGACGAACTGCGACGCGTCTTTCCCGGAGTGTGAGCCACTTGGCTCACGACGGCAGTTCCTGCGTTTCAGCCCAAACCCGTACGGCCGTCCAAGAGTTCTCGCGCGGCGTCGAGATGTCCGGCGTGGCGGGCCGTCTCCTCGATCATGTGCACGACAATCCATCGCAGGTTCGGAACCACGCCATCGGGAGCCGGCCACGACGACGAGAAATGCAGATGCTGACCCCGCGGCGGACTCTCGAGCGGCACGCCGCCGATGATCGCGTTGGCGCGTCCGATCTCGTCGCGGTAGAGGGTGAAGACGGCCTCCGCGGAAACGTCGCGGTCGACGATCCATGCCGAGCCGTCGGCTTCGTCTGAGGGAAGATCGATCGCTTCACCCGCTGCGATCCGACGGAACCAGTACCGCTCGTCGTCGAGCGCGAGATGCTGGATGAGGCCCAGGCAGGTCCAGCCCGATGGAAACACGGCTCGGCGCAGCGCTTCGTCCGACAAGCCGGCGACGATCGCGAAGACGCTTTCCCGCTGGGCGTCGAGGAACTCGAGCAGCGTCGCGGCTTCGGGCTCCATTACGGCGCGAAGGCCGTCGGTGTCTGTCCTTCGACCATGTAGCGCCAGAACCGACGCTGCTCACCGACCGGAAAGTCGCCGCCGGCCTTGTGCTGTACTGACGCGTTGTCCCACACGAGCACGTCGTGTCGGCGCCACTCGTGCGCGTAGCGCGGCGCGCGCAACTCCGCATGCTCCTGCAGCGAGCGCAGCAGTGCCCGGCCTTCCTCGATCGGCAGCCCTTCGATGCGAGTCGCGCGGTCGAGGTCGAAATAGAGCGCCGGCTCGCCGGAAGCGGGATGAGCGCGCACGATCGGATGCGCAACATCGACGAGCGCCTCCAGCGGGCCGGATGCCGACGCTCGAGGCGGAAATGCCGAGTGATTGTTGTACGAGTGGATCGCGACGAGTCCAAGCAACTCCTCGCGCATGCCCTCATCGAGCAGGCGATAGGCCGCTCGCATGTCGAGGAACGACGTCGCTCCACCCCCACTTTCCGGAAGCGCGCGGGCGTGCAGGACCGTGCAGGCGGCGGGCTGCTCGGTATAGGAGTCGTCGGTGTGGAAGAACTCGAACAACCCGGGGCGAACCGCGTCACCACCAAGCGACCCGCTGAACTGCTCACGCAGCTCGTCGGTCATCACGAATCCGGAATCGATGACCTGACGCGGTTCGCCGTAACGAAGTGGTGTTCCGTCGCGATCTCGGCCGACCGGTTCCTTGATCGGTCCGAACATTTCGACGACCGATCGCAACTCATCGTCGCTGAGCGCGCGGTCGAGACGGATACAGAGAACAGCATGCTCGACGAGCAACTGTCGCACCGAGGCAGAGGCCGCGTCATCGCGGTCGACCTGCGCCGGGTCGATGCCATCCACAACGTGGGCGGCGAACTGCGTGGTCACAACACGGTCCCAATCAGCGATGGCGACGATCGCAGCTCACTTAGAGGTTCCTAGCTGGAAAAGTCAAGCGAGGCCCGGTGGTTGTCCACCGGGCCTCGCATCTGTGCCGTGTCTCGCCGGTCAGCGATCCGCACTCGTGAGCTCGTCCTCCCGGAGGCGCTCGAGTTCGGCTTCGATCGAGCGATCCTCGACGCGGAGTCGCGGAACCGCACGTTGGAGCCACTTCGGCAGCCACCAGTTCGCGTCACCCAAGAGTTCCATCGTCGCTGGGACGAGCACGACGCGCACGATCGACGCGTCGATCGCGACGGCCACGGCCAGGCCGAGGCCGATCAGCTTCAGGGCGCGCACGTCGGACACCACGAAGCTGCCGAAGACGAACACCATGATCAACGCCGCCGCAGTGATGACCCGAGCCGTGCTCGCCAAGCCTTCGGCCACCGCCGTGCCGTTGTCGTGCGTCTCGTCGTAGTGCTCCCTCACGGCGCTCAGCAGGAACACCTCATAGTCCATCGAGAGCCCGAACACGATCGCGAACAGCATCATCGGGACCCACGGCTCGATCGGCGCGGCGCTCACGCCGAGCAGACTCGAGCCCCAGCCCCACTGGAACGCCGCGACGATGATGCCGTACGCCGCACCAATCGACAGCAGGTTCATCAGCACTGCCTTGAGCGGCACGAGCAGCGAGCGGAACACCGCCAGCAACAGCAGGAAGCTGAGCGCGAGCACCGCACCGATGAAGATCGGCAGACGCCGTCCGATCACGTCGGCGAAGTCGACGGAGCTCGCTGTCTGTCCGCCGACATGCACCTGCAATCCGGTGTTGGCGGTCGCCGCCGGGATGACGTGGTCACGGAGCCGGTGGACGAGATGCTCCGTCGCCCGCGCTTGCGGCTCGGTGGTCGGATAAAGCGTCGCCAGTGCCGCGGACCGCGAAGCGTTGGGACGCGCGTCCGTGACGGACGCCACGCCCGGGGTCGCCCGCAGCGCGCTGACCAATCGCGGCAGCGACTGCGCCGAGCCCGGAGTCGACGTGTCCGCGACGACCATGATCGGACCGTTCGCGCCCGGGCCGAAGCCGTCGGCGATCAGGTCGTAGGCGCGGTGCGTCGTGCTGCCCTTGGGGTCGTTGCTCGCGTCGGCGTTGCCCAAGTGCAGGCCGAGCGTCGGCAGCGCGAGCACCACGAGCACCGCAAACCCGGCGAGCGCGATCGGGACGGGGCGCCGCTGGACCGTGCGAGCCCAGCGATGCCACATGGTCTCCCGCCCGCTGACCGTGCGCCGGCCGACGCGGAACCGGTCGATGGTGAAGCCCACGAACCCGAGCAGGGCCGGCAGCAGCGTGATCGCGGCGAGCATTGCGATCACGACGGCGAGCGAGATGCCGACCGCCAGCCCGTGCAGGAACGGCAGACCCATGAGGAAGATGCCGAGGACCGAGACCATCACGGTGAAGCCGGCGAACACGACGGCGCGGCCCGAGGTGTTCATCGCCTCGATCACGGCCGCCTCCGGAGAGCCGGTGCGATGGAGCGCGTTCCGGTAACGGGTCACGATGAAGAGTGCGTAGTCGATCCCGACACCGATGCCGATCATCGCTGCGACTTGCGGCGCGAAGTCCGGAGTCGTGAACACGTTTGCAATGATCCCGACGCCGGCAAGTGAGATGCCGATACCGATCAGCGCGGTGAGGATAGGAAGGCCCATCGCGATCAGCGAGCCGAAAGCAATGAGCAGCACGACGATTGCGGCGAGCACCCCAACGATCTCACTCGCGGGCATGCTCGTGTCACCGAACCAGTTCCCGCTGAACTGGACGTCGACACCCGCTCGCTCCAGCGGTTTCGCGAGTTCCTTGATGTGATCGGCGGTCGCCTTGGGATGCGAGCCCGATCCGCTCGCGGTCGTGATCGGCGCGACCGCGACCGATCCCGCCTCCGAGATTCGGAGTGGTTGGACCTCGATCACGCCCGACGTCGTCGCAACCTTCGCCAGGTACGCGTCGATCGCCGGACGGTCCTGGCGAACGTCGGCGAACACGATCTGTCCTTCGTCGCCGTGACGCTGCGGGAAGTCGCGAGCGAGCTGGTCGTACGCGCGCTGCGAATCAGTATTGGGCAGCCGGCCGGACGTCGCCTTCTCGCCGGCGAGCGCGGATCCGCCCACGATGGCAAGCGCGAAGGCCACGAGCCAGATCGCGACGACGGCGCGGCGGTGGCGATACGAGGTGCGGGCGATCCTGGTCAACATTTGACGTCCCTCCGGGGGGTGAGGACGAAAGTGACGGTGCGCTCGCCGGAGTCGACGAGCAATGATGACGACTTGCAACTCCCCGCGATTTCACCGAAATCCCAAGCGCCCGGTGTAGTGACATGTGTCACGCGTGTCGCGCGTGGAGCGTGCACGCAACATACGCCGCGCGTGTGACAACGACAGTCCGGTTTTCCCCCGAGCCGCCTCAGGGTTCGCCCCGCGGTCGCGATCGGCGAGTGCATGCGCGCTCCCTTCTCTTTTCGGCATGTGTACGACGAACGAGGGACGCGGATTGCGACACGTCGCGCGAAGGAATTTGCGCGCGGCGATCCCTCTCTTCGTGGGAGAGCGATCGCCGCGCGCTCGCTATCGGCTGGTCTTGCTAACTGCCGCTACCGGGGTACGGCCGGCCGGTCGCGGGATCCAGGAACACCGCGCGGCCGGAGTGCTGGCCGCGGAAGTTGAACAGATTGTCAAGGGGCCCGGCGATGCCGTCGAACGAGCCGCTGATCGCGGGGAGATGCCAGTTGTCCTCGGCGAACTTCAGGATCGACGATTGATCGCTCTGGGTGTGGTCGACGAAGTTCTGCTTCGCCCACGGTGAGACGACGATGAGCGGAAGCCGCGGTCCATAACCGCAACGACCGTTCTGTCCGGCGAGAGGCGCGTTGGTCGTCGTGTCACCGCACAAGCCCGTTCCGTTCAAGAAGTCCTGGGGGCCGGGTGGCGTCGCCACGGACGCCGTGTTCGAGGGGTTGTGCACGCCGCTGAAGGCATGGTCGTACCAGCCGTCCGAGTCGTCGTACGCGATGACGACGGCAGTACTGCTCCAGTCAGGCGTCTGCTCGAGGGCGTTGATCTCTTTGACCACGAACTGCTGCTCGTCGTAGGGGTCGGAGTACCCGGCGTGTCCGTCCTCGTACCCCGGTGCCTTCAAGAAGCTGACCGCAGGAAGGTGATCGGGTGACAGATAGCCGCGCGTGATGGCTCCGACGAGTGCATCGAAGTCGCTCATGTCGTACTGATGGTTCGCGGTGTCGAACTGCGGGACACCACCCGTGATCGTCTGCGTATCGGTGCCGACCGCGGAGAGCGATGTCGGAGCCAGGTGGTGCGGGTTGGCCGTCGAGGCGTAGTAGTTGAACGGCTCGTGATGCGGGATGTAGTCGTCCTTGTTCCCGTAGTTGGTTCCACCCGCGACGAGCCCTCCGGTGCCACCGATCGCAGCCCCGACCGGATGCACCGCGTTGCACAGTCCTTGGTCGGACGCGGGCTTGCCGGCGAACTTTCCCTTGAACTGATCGGGAATGAACGTGCTCGTCGGTTGGCCGGGCGCGGCCGTCGCGAACGACGTCGTCGGCCGGTTCCCGCCCTGGAACCAGCCCCAACTGAGGCCGGCGGTGTTGAGCAGGTCGCCGATGTTCTGGCCCGTCAAGGTGACCGCGTCGCGAGTCGAGCAGTCGTCGTAGTACGGCTGGGCGTCCTCGATCAGCGAATGGCCGCCTTGGCCGTCGCTGACCGTGTCGCCGTTGGTGTCGGCGCCGTTGATCATGAGTCCGACGCCGCCCGTGTTGCCGGAAATCAGGTTCACCGCACCTGGCGACGACGGGCCGAACGTCGTACCGAACGAGTTGTCACTCATCGCGAAGTGCTGCGCGTAGTTCCAGTAGCCCGTGACGGTGTTGCCGTCGTAGTAGTTCATGACGTCTGATGCTGCGCACGACTGGCCGGTGCCGCTCTGACCGGTCGCAGTACCGACCGACGTGACGAACTTGTCCATCGCGCCGCCGTCGAACGCCTTCTGCTCGTCGTTGTACGCGTGGTCCTGGCTGCACGTCAGGACGTCGTTGATGTTCGCGGGGTCCAAGCGGCGAGGGTTGACCTGATTGCCTCCGCTGTCACGGTTCGGATTGTTCGTGAGCAGCGTTCCGGTACCACCGACGCCAGGGTTGTCGGCGAGCTTGTTCACTGTCGGGGTTGTCGCGCGTGGGTGGAAAGCCTCGCCGGACGTGTTGGCCGCAAGTGGATACGTCCCGAAGTAGTGGTCGAACGAGACGTTCTCCTGGAAGATCACGACGAGGTGCTTGATCGGTGTCGCCGTGTCATTCGCGGTCGGTGACGCTCCGGCAACATGCGACACTGCAGTGCCGGCTCCGAGAACGACGACGCTCAACGCTGTGAACGCGGCCGCAACTTTGTGAATCGGCCTCAAGGATGCACTCCCTTCGACGTAGGGGTCGCATCTCGAACGTACGGAACGAAGGTGAACCGCACGTATCCCACGTCCCAACGGTCTTCGCGTGGGAGACGAACAGCGGTGCGCGCGCGATGGTGACAAGTGAAGAGTGGGTCAACTTTCCGCGGATTGGTCCAGCCTGTGTGGGCCTTCGAGTCGTAAACTTGCATCTTCCGGCGCCGGTTGCGCACTGCAGTTAGGGAACGGAATCCCGCTCGGTCGACACGTTCATCACGAGGAGACCCGATGCGATTTCGTCTTCACATTGCAGGTGTCGTTGCCCTTGCGATGTTCGCACTGAGCGCGTGCGCGTCATCGACCACCACTCGCGTCGATCGTCGGGTCCAATCGACGTTGCCCGCGCAATTGGTTGCGACGGGTCCCGGCGGCGGTGTGTTCCACACCAACTGTGTGTTCTCGCACTCGCTTCCCGATGATCCGATTGTGCATCCGGGAGTTCCCGGCGCGTCGCACATGCACAACTTCTTCGGCAACACGTCGACCAACGCGTTCTCGACGTTCGCGTCATTGTCGGCGCATGGAACGACGTGTGACATCGCTCAGGATCGCTCCGGCTACTGGGTGCCGTCGCTGTTCTTCAACGGCTCAGCCGTCGATCCGACCACAGCGCAGGTGTATTACCGCGACAAGGTCGGCGGTGCGCTCGCCACGCCGCCGGCCGGGCTCAGGATCGTGATGGGGAACGCCAAGGCGACGAGCTTCCAGAACGATCTCGCGCACATCGCATGGGCGTGCTCCGGCGCCAGCATGCCGGGCGTCGCCTCGCCTCCAGTGTGTCCGACCGGCAGCGTGTTGAAGATGCGGATCCGATTCCCCGATTGTTGGGATGGCGTGCATCTCGACTCCGCTGACCATCTCTCGCACATGGCGGCGTCGATCAACAACGCATGCCCGGCCGGCCATCCGGTTCCGCTCCCGCAGGTCAACCTCGAAGTGAAGTATCCGCCCGGCATCGATGGTCGCGGGAGCATCACGCTGTCGTCGGGCTCGTACTACAGCGAGCACGGCGACTGGTTCAACGCGTGGACACCCGCCACGTTGAACCTGCTCGTCACCCATTGCATCAACGCCGGCATCGACTGCGGAAACACAGTCCCGTCATCAACGCCTGCGCCGCCGCCTGCACATGCGACGACCGGCTATTGGATGGTCGGCGCGACCGGCCAGGTCTACGCGTTCGGCGTCGTGCAGTACTACGGCGGTGCGCGCACGGGCGCGGTCGTGCACATCGAGCCGACGCCGAATCGGCGCGGGTACTGGATCGTCAACGCGGCCGGTCAAGTGTTCGGCTTCGGCAATGCCGCGTGGCACGGCAACTCGCCGGCCCTCGGTGCGGGGGAATCAGTGCGAAGCCTGTCGTCGACCGCAACCGGACAGGGATACTGGCTCTTCACGTCCCGCGGCCGCGTGTTTGCGTTCGGAGACGCCCATCGCTACGGCGACATGAGTGCAACTCGGCTCAACGCACCGATCGTCGGTTCGGTTGCGACGTCGACCGGCCATGGCTACTACATGGTCGGAGCGGACGGCGGCATCTTCACGTTCGGAGACGCGCACTACTACGGCTCGATGGGCGGTCACCACCTCAACCGGCCCGTGATCGATCTCGTCCCGACCGCGAGCGGGGGCGGCTACTGGCTCGTCGCGTCCGACGGCGGCATCTTCGCCTTCAACGCGCCGTACCGCGGCTCGATGGGCGGGACGCGGCTCAACCGTCCCATCGTCGGCATGGTCCGTTACGGGAACGGCTATCTCATGGTGTCGTCGGACGGCGGGGTGTTCGACTTCTCGAATCTCGCCTTTGTCGGAAGTCTCGCGGGACATGCACTTCCCGCGTCCATCGTCGGAATCGCCTCGACCGGCTGACCCCTCGCCCCTAGACCTCCACGGGCTCGTGTTCGAGCACTTCGACGAGCTCGTCGAGCCTTGGTCGAGTCTGCCGCATGCGCACGGCGAGTGCCGCGGCCATCACGATCGTCGCCGCGGCACAACCGGCGACGAACGCAAGTTCCGTGCGAAGGAACAAGTCGTGGACGAGGGCGAGCGGTACCAGAAACACCGCGACGCCGACGGCCCAGGCCAACGCCGCACGCGCGAACGCCTCGAGTGCGATGAGTCCCTGCGCGAGCGTCAGGGCGATGATCAATAGGCTCGATCCGAGCGTCAGCAGCATGAGGTCGCGCGAACCGAACACCCACTTGGTCGGAAAGAGCATTCGACCAATGGTCGGGCCGAGAATCGCGGCGCCGAGCGTGCCGATCGTGCACACGGCGATCACCACGATGAGGAGCTGTCGTAAGCCACGCCGGAAGTCGTCGTGCCGTCCTTCGCCCGCCAGCCGCGAGAGTTTCGGGAGCAGCGCGGCCTGGACGGCCTGGAAGAGCAGCAGAGAAATGCGGGCGACGAAGAACCCGGTCACGAACTTGGCGACGAGATCCTTCTGTGACGGTGCCGCGAGCAGTTGCGCGGCAAGCACGGGCGCGTACGACAGGAGTTGCGCGAGCAGTGACGCGAGCAACAGGAGTCCGAGCGCGCTCGACAGCTCAGCGTAGGGCGCGTCGGGACCGGGCACCAGCAGACCGTGCTCCCCGCGTAGCGCGATCAACGCTGCGAGCAGCGGCGGGACGGCGAGCGCCAAGCCATAGAGACCCGATGCCGTTGCGCCGATCGCGAAGAGAGCGAAGCACAGTGTCACGCGTGCCGTGCCTTCGGTGCCGTGGTACAACCCGTACGACCCGAAGCGGCCGTTCCCGGCCAGCGTGCCGCGCACGAGATGCGCCACGTAGTAGAAGGCGACGGCGACGATCAGCGCGACCAGCAGGCCGGCGTTGCCGTTGAAGAGCTCGTTCACGATGGGCTTGGCGAAGATCGCGGCGCCCACGATGACCGCGCCTGCGAGCGCGCCACCGAGCACGGCGGCGCGCCTGACGATCGGCGCGCCGCCGGCTCCGCACGCGCGCCGGCGGGCGAGGGCGCGCGCGACCTCCTGCTCGAGTGGCAGGAACAATCCGGGCGTGACGACGAACACGATCGCCCACAGGGCGTTGAGTGCGGCGTAGTCCGAATCCGACAGGCGCCGGGCCGCAAGCACCTGGAAGGCGTACGTCGTGACGCCGATGATCACGAGCCCGGTGCCGATCGCCCACGTGCCCTCAGGAAGGGGGATCCGCTTCGCGGCCGCGGTCAGCCGGGCCGGGCCGGAACCTCGAGAAGTTGTGGCGACGGCCGCATCGACGGTCACGGCGCGTTGCTCCGCACGACCGCAAACGTGTAGTGCGTCGCGGGATTGACCTCATAACTCGACCCGCCGAGCTGGTAACCAAGATTCCAGAACGCCACTCCGGCGAAGTGCATCGACCTCAATGCCGAGTAGGTGTCCGCGAACTTCTGACTCCGCACACGGTCGCCGACGCTTTGGCGCCAGCCGAACTCCTCGTCGACGATCGGTTTGCCCAGCGATTGACAGTAGGAGACCGCGTTCGGCGCCCACGCGAGCATCCCGCCATAGGTCTTGATGTCGCAGAAGGCGACCGTGGGAAGCGCGAAGATCGCTTGCCAGTCAATACCGGAGTCGTCGAGGTCGAGATAGGTCAGGCCGCCGGAGTTGACGAGCACCGACGGCTGCTGGTGCTGCCAGACAGTCGTCGTCGAGCGATAGAAGCCGGTGAGCTGCTGCGTCGTGTAACTGAGCGTGCACGAGTGTCCGGTGACCTTCGCGGTAAACGTGTGCGCGCCGACGGAGAGCGGCTCACCAGCGATGGAGACGAAGGCGATGGTCGGATCGTTCTTGTAGGCGACGTGCGTCACGGTGTTGACCCGGTTCGCCACGAAGGTGATGAAGTTCGTCCAGTCGGCTGTGTAGGGGTTGATGCAGTTGTTCCACAGCATCGACCGATAGTCCGAGATTCCCAGGATCACGTGCAGGCCGGCGGCATAGGCCGCGGCGATCATGGCGTCCACCTTCGCCCAGCGCGTCGCGTCATACGGCGCAGTCGACGGATCACCTTCCCTGTCCAGGAAGTTGGTGATGCGGATCGTGTTGAGATGCGCCTGATTCACGAGGTCGATCGTGCCCGAGGGATTGTTGATGCCCGAGAGGTACGGGGTGAGGCCTGGGTTGTAGATCGTCGAGCCGTACATCGACCACGGTTGTCCGCCCGCGCAGAAACTCATGCCGCAGATCGAGACCGCAGCGGGGGGCGGCGGCGGTGGCGGGGGAGGAGGAGGCGGCGGCCCAAGGCATGCGGCGAGAAGGGCTGCACACCCCAGGACGGCGAGCAGCACCCTGGCGCGCATAGCGCGTATATGAGCGTCGCCGGGGGTCCCTGATACGCGGAGGGACGGCTCGACGATTCGCTCTCGCAGCAATCGGCGTATCAGGTCGGAGCCGACGGCCTCTACATGGATGCTGCGCCGACGTATCGGCGCGCCTGCATCGGGGCGAGGCAGAGACTCGGAGTGAGGTCGTCGATGAAGCGAACGATTCGCGCCCGAGCCGTGCTCGCATCGAGTGCGTTGCTCGCGTCACTGTGTGTCCCCGTGGCAGTCGCCCTGACGAGCCGCACGGCCCGCGCGACACCCCCGGCCGGACTAGGCGTCTTCGTGGGATACGCCGAGGACAAGGAAATCAACACCCCGGATCCTCCCGCCTTCCCTGTCCCGTGGGCGGGCGCGCCGAACACCGTCTTTCTCGGCGGCACCTTCCCCGGCGCCGGCAACTGTGGCACCCTCACGGTTTGCTACGACGCCGGTGCGATCCGACTCGATAATCCGGGGCCGGCGCCGGTGCACGTCGATCGAGTCGACGTCGACGATCACTCCTCGGTTCCGGGCGGCAAGGTCTTCACGAACCTCTGGGGATCGTTCACCGTGCCCGCCGGACAGAGCGTGATCCTCACCGAGAACCCGCCGAACAACAATCCGACGTTCGACAACTTCGATACGAGCAGTTATCCCGACAAGAACTGCACGCCGCTCACGGTCGCGCCAACCGTCACGATCACGATCGCCGGCGTGCCGACCACCCTCGCGGACAGCACTCACGTCCTCGACAGCGGGGGTATCGATGCCGGTTCCTGCACTCCCAAGCGCAACGAGTCCATCCAGTGGCGTGCGATCGGCAGCGCCGGAAGCAACTTCGCCACGCTGACGCTCGGTCCCGCAACCGTGACGCAATTCGCCGGCGGATCGGTGACGGAAACGGCGAGCCTCCTCGATGGAGGCGGTGGCGGACTCCCGAACGTCGCCGTCCGGTTCGACGTGACAAGCGGCCCCGATGCCGGACTCACGCAGAGCGTCTTGACTGATTCGAACGGTCATGCTGCATTCACGTTTTCGGGACAAGGTGAGGGCGAAGACGCCGTTCGTGCGACGGTGACGTCGGTCGGAAGCTTCCGGTCCAAAACCGCTGAGGTGATGTGGACCGATGACTCGAGCGCGTGGAACGCCGCCGACATCGGTGGAGCGACGCCCGCTGGCGCTCAGAGTTTCGCGGCGGCGTCCGGCACCTGGACGGTGGCGGGCGGAGGTAGTGGCGTCACCGACACGTCGGATCAATTCCATTTCGTGTGGAAGAGCGTGACTCCTGACGTGGGAATCGGTGCCCGCGTCGGTTCCCAGACGAACACCAACGCGGCGGCGCCGGCCGGTGTGATGCTGCGCGCCGGTACCGATCCCGGCGCGCCGTACTACGCCGCGTTCGTCACGCCGGGAAGCGGAGTGTCGGTACTGCAGCGAGCAACTCAAGGAGGGCCGGCCGTCTCCCTCGTGAACCTCGCGGGGGCCGCGCCCGCGTACCTCTGGGTCGCCGACATCGGAGGAACGCTGACGACGTATGACTCTGCCGACGGCTATGTCTGGCAGAAGATCGCGGGATCGTCGGCTCCGGCCGCGCTCGGATCACAACTGCTCGCTGGTCTCGCCGTCGCATCCAACGACGGCACGCAGTTGAGCCAGGCCACGATCGACTCGATCGTGCTCTCCGGCAAGCCGCCGGCACCGGCGCCACCCATTCCGTGTCCGGGGCCGTGGACCTGCGCCGACATCGGAAATCCCACGCCCGCGGGGAGCCAGTTCTTCGATCCGAACACCGGTGCTTGGAGCATCACCGCGGGCGGCGCGGACATCAGCGGGACCAACGACCAGTTCCGGTTCGTGTGGCAGTCGCTGACGGGCGACGGCAACATCGCGGCGCGCGTGGCGTCGATGGCGGGCATGAACTCCGCGGCGAAGGCCGGCGTCATGTTGCGGGCGAGCACGGATCCCGCCGCTCCGTATTACGGCGTCGTCGTCACACCGGGACAAGGGATCAAGGTGCAACAGCGATCCACGCAGGGTGGTACGACGGTCAAGCTCGCGAACCCCACAGGCACGGTCCCCGCGTACGTGAAGGTGACGCGGGCGGGCTCGACGTTCAAGTCCTTCACGTCTACTGACGGAGCGAACTGGTCCCTCATCGCCGGCTCGACCTTCACGATGAACCTCGGCGCGACAGTTCTCGAGGGACTCGCGGTCACTTCGCACAACAACGGCGTGGCGGGCACCGTGACGATGGATTCGCTGTCGGGAACGCTGGCGCCGCCGTCACCGACGAGCACGACGACCACCACGACGAGCTCGACGACAAGCTCGTCGTCGACGTCCTCGACGAGCACGACGAGCACGACGAGCAGCAGTACGACGTCGACCACATCGGGGCCGCCGCTGCCATGTCCGGCGCCGTGGACCTGCGCCGACATTGGAAGCCCGGCGCTCGCGGGGACTCAGTCCTTCGATTCGGGTACCGGCACGTGGACGCTCGTCGGTGGCGGCACGGACATCACGGGTACCGCGGATCAGTTCCATTTCGTATCGCAGTCCTTGACGGGCGACGGCAGCATCAGCGCGCAGGTGATCACCCAAACGAACAGCAGCACCAACGCCAAGGCCGGCGTCATGCTCCGCGCGAGTAGCGATGCCGGTGCTCCCAACTACGCGGTGTTGGTGTCACCCAGTGTCGGGATCAAGGTGCAAGAGCGCGCAACACAGGGCGGCACGACCGTCAAGCTCGCCAACCCGACCGGAACGGTGCCTGTCTTCCTGAAGGTCAGTCGTTCGGCGAACACGTTCAGCGCGTACACGTCGGCTGACGGGGTGACGTGGTCCCTCATCCCGGGATCCGTCTTCACCATGAACGTCGGGGCGACGCTGCTCGCGGGCCTCGCGGACAACTCGCACAACGCCGGTGCGCTGTGCACGGTGACCATGGACAGCGTCGTCGTCGGCTGAGCGCGGCGCCTCCCGACGCCGCGCTCGCGCTACCGACGCGTCAGACTTTGACGCACCCGGCGACGGTCGATGTGGTGGCCGGCGGCAGCGTCGTCGCGGTTGTCGCCGTCGTCGCCGGTGGGGCGGTCGTGCCCGAGGAAGCGCTCGGCACCGCGCTCCCGCAATCGACGTTGGCGTTGATGCAACCCGAGACGATGTTGCTCAGCGCCGTCGCGTCCCACGCGTTGAACCAGTCCGCGTGCATCGTGTAGTAGGGGCCGGACGAGAACGCCACGTTGCCGCGCCCGTCGACGCCGGCGGGATACTTGAACTCGGCACGCAGCTGGGCGATCGCCTTGTAGCCGTTGGGGCACGTTCCGTTCACCGCGTACGTCGTGTGCGACGTGTTGTCCTGGCCGGTCGGCAGGAAGCCGTCCCAGCAGTTCGGGAAGAAGACGACGACCTTCAGCACCGAACCACTCGGGCATACCGGCGGCGCGGTCTGCGACGCGGTCGGGCCGGAGTAGATACCTGAACAGTTCCAACTGACGACGCTCGTCGGCAACGGCGCGGTCGCATGGGCATTCCCGGCGACCAGCTCGAGGCCGGTCGGCGGTGTGACGACCGGGCCCGCCTTCGAGAGGTAGTACGCCTGGACGCGAGTCGGCTGCACGGGCGTGCCGTTGAAGATCAGCTGCGGCGCCCAGTAGCCGCTTTTGTCGACGCCGACCGTGCACGTCGTCGTTCCGGCTTGCAGGCTCGACAGCGTCGAAAAGGCATTCGTGGTCTTGTTGCCGAAGAAGTCGTGCATGTGACTCGAGCCAGGAACACCCGGGTGGACGATGGGGTCGTCCATTGCGGAGTGGTGGTAGTCACAATTCGTGTGGAAGATGCCGGTTCCACCCGACGCCGCGCCGGCGAAGGTGTACACCGTCAGCCCAGCAACGAGCGCAAGCAGCGCCACGATTGCCACCAGGAGCTGCTCGCGCTTCCGAGCTCCCCGCATTTCAGGTCCCCCTGAGATCGTCAGGCCGAATGGTCAGCTTGTGCTATCGGCCAAAACACGCTCAGAGGTTGAAGGATCCGAGGTGAACAATGCGCGATGTGCGCGCCAGAATCAGAATGCTCGCGTGCGTTGCTCCGGATTGACGAACTTGTACACCTTGATGTCCCTGTCGGTGAACACGAGTCGGAAGGCGCTGAAGCGATCTGGATGATGCTTACGACCAGCGGAGATGGCGTCACCGGGTACGGCGACAACCCAGCGCACGTATGACCCGGGAGCAACCAGTGTTCGCCGCCAGTAACGGCCGAATCCGGGACTGACGAACTCCTTGAGGTCGAGATCGGTGGCGAACATGAATGCCGAAGCGGCGGAGTCGTCAGCGAGGATCTCGCCCCCGCGGTAGTTCGCGTGCAAGAACGCGGCGGCGCGCTCCGGTCGACCGGCTGCCGCGCTCGAGGTGCCGGTGCGGCCGTCGGCCAACGTGAGCGGCGTACCGAACGCCAACGATGCCGTCCCGAGAACTCCGGTGATGACAACGAGCGCGCCGAGGATTCGCTTACGGCCGAACACGGTCGCGATCGCGACCACGCAGAGGGGAAGTGCCACCAGCCCGTAGCGGTCGTTCCACATGCCGTGCGGAAGGCGCTGCGGCACTCGGATGGTGGTCTGTCCCAGATAGAGCGACACGACCTCGAACGCAACCGGCGCCCCGAGAAGCGCGAGCGTGCAGAGGATCCGGCGACGACGGGCATCGCGAGCTGTCGACAGGACGACGACCGAGACAGCGGCCGCGATCAGGACGAGGGGACCGACGACACCGGCGACATCCCATCCGTAGGTGAGCAGGCTCTCGACGAGGTTGCCTTTGGTGCCGAGCAGACCGAAGCGAGCTTGCGATCCGTTGATGACCTGGGCGCTGTATTGGCTGTGGAGGAAGTACAGCGGATCGCCGAAGATGGTCAGGTTGTAGATGAACCACAGCAAGATGCCGTACCCGCCGACGATTGTGTAGAGCACCAGGTTCGCCTGCTGCGATTTGCGGCGACGGTCAGCGAGCAGCCCCCAATAGGCGACGACGCAAACGCCTGCGATGAGCAGCGCCCAACCTTCATAACGGGTGAGCGTGGCCAGCATCGTCAAGATCGCCGCCCACATCAGCTCGCGCACGGACAACGTGCGCATCCATCGCACGAAGTGGTACGTCGCTCCGATCATGAACGCGAGCAGTACAGGCTCGGTCAGCGCGGTCGACTGCACGTAGAGCATGTTGAGGTTCGCGATGAAGAGCAGGAACCCGCACCACGCGGCCAGTCGGTTGTCGGTGAGGTCGTCGACGATGTTGAAGATCCTCACGGACGCATATGCGAAGCACTCGACGCCGACAATTGCTCCCGCCATGCCGCTGTGCCACAACAATCGTGACGCGGTGAAAGGAACTAGGAGGAGGTGCGGCATCGGGAGCCACACGCTGCCGAGCTGCGTAAATCCCGTTTGGAGCCCGTCGGTCACGTGACGCGCGACGTTGAGGTGTGCGCGCGCGTCGCCATAGAGGAGCATCGAGTGCGTCGCGGCAGACCAGATCGTCGCGGCAGCCGCGGCGACGTAGGCGAGGGCGACCGCGGTCCGTGGCGTGCTCCTGCGTGGCGACAGCGAGGCTGCCAGCAGGCGAAGCGGGCGACGCGGGGCACGCGCGTCACCCGCTTCGCGCGTTTCGACCGATCCTGGCTGCTCGAGAGCGGCCGCGTCGGGCGCGGCCACAGCACTCGACGTCACGAGACCGACTCCCTCTGTTCAGCGCGGGCAGGAACGGTGACCAGGTTCTCGGGCTCGTAGCGGCAGAAGCCGTGCTCGGTCTTCTCCCAGAAGGACGGCTTGTAGAAGAGCTGCGTGACCGCCTTCCAGGCGGCGACGGACATCAGCAGCCAGTACAGGGGGCTCAGAAACGCCCACTTCACATCGTCGTAGTTACGCCGGCTGAACGTTCCGACCACGATCATGAGCAGACAGGCCACGTTCCCGATGAACAGTGCGACGGTGCCCGCGTAGAGCACCGGTCTCGGGAAGATTGTTTCGATCCAGTGTTGATGACTCGCGAACCACCATGCTGCGAGCAGCCAATAGAGAGGATTGAGGAGGAGACACAGCGTTCCCGCACCGAAGAACAGCACGAACACGATGAAGGCCTTCGGTCCCATACGGTGCAGGAGTTCACGCGGACGTCTCGTGTGCATGAGGAACGTCTGCGTGTAGCCCTTGACCCAACGACTGCGCTGGCGGATCCAATTGCGGTAGCGGCTCGTCGCCTCTTCGTACGTGGTGGTGTCGAGGATTGCCGTCTTCCAACCACGGAGGAAGATCCGCATACCGAGGTCCGCGTCCTCGGTCACGTTGAACGGATCCCAGCCGTGGAGCTCGAGCAGGCGCGCGGTGATGAAGTGATTCGACGTGCCACCGAGTGGGATCGCCACGTCGGCGGATTGCAGTCCCGGCAGCAGCTGATCGAACCACACGGAGTACTCGGCCGTGAACCAGCGCGTGAGGAGGTTGTGGGTGCGGTTGAAATAGTTGAGCTTCGCTTGCAGGCACACGACGTCAGGTTGAGCACGACTGAACGCACAGACGGCCTTCCGTAGTTGGTCGCGCTCGGGTCGGTCCTCCGCGTCGTAGATGACGAGGAACTCGCCCTTTGCCCGGACCAGCCCCTGGTTGCACGCGCGGGGCTTGCCCCGTGGCCCCACGTCGGGGACGACGATCACGTCGAAGTACGGAGGAAGTTCCATCGCGGCCGCGGCTTCGCGCGTCTCGACGTCGTCCTCCTCGACGAGCAACTTCACGTCGAGCCGCTCAGCCGGGTAATCGAGCGCGCCGATGCCGTCGACGAGCTGTCCGAGCATCCCTGCTTCGCGGTACACGGGCAACAGGATCGTGTACATCGGGAGGTCCTCGTCGGCGATCGCGTCGAGCTCGCTTTGAGAGATGACGACCGCGCAGTTCTCCTTGATCCCGCGGTCGGTGAGCACGAGCTTCATCACCGTCGCGCTGCAAAAGAAGATGACGAGCGCCGCATTGACCGCGACGACGGTGAACACCGGCGCGATGAGCAACGCGATGACCCCCGCGGCGATCGCGAGGAGTCCCGCGACTTTCTGCGATCGGGAGAGCAGTCCCTCGTCGCGCGTCGCACGGCCGAGAATCTCGAGCTTCGCGACGTACGCGACCTCGTCGGCCTCCGAATCCTGTTCGAGGGCCGCGAGGTCGATGAAGGATTCGCGCACCACCCGGATGCGCCCGTCGCGGCGGCGGAAGACCCTGGCGCCGTCGTCGGAACGCGCCGGCTCCTGTGCCTTTCTGCTCATCATGGCGTCGTGACCACCGAGTTCGCGACGACCGTCGACAGCACGCCGGTATCGTGTGATGTCACGGCGAGCCCGCTGAGCAAACCTCCGGTCAAGCTCGGTATGTCAACGGCAGAGTTGGGCACCGGCGTCCACGTGATTCCGTCGGGAGACGTCGCGGCCGTGAACGTCGTCCCGGTCCGCACGATCTGGAGATACAGCGCGGGCGCGCCCGGAGTCGTCACCTGGGACGAGACGTCGCCCTGGGCGGTGCGCCACTGGATCACGACACCGTTTGCCGGAGTGATGAACGCGGCGTAGTAGGGCGACCCGGGATCCGTCGTCTGCCGGAGCATCACGCCGGCCTTGGCCCAGTCGTTCGTGTTGCCTTGCGACACGAACTGCGCGCTGAGTGTCCCGTCGCCCGCCATCGGTTGCCACAGGTAACGGAAGGAGTCGGCGGTTCCCCAGATGTCGCCTCCGCCTCCGTTGATCGTCCACGTGTCTCCGGAGAGATCCTGGCTGCCGGCAGGCGTCGCTCCGCCGAGGTCGGCACATTGCCACTCGGCCGGGCACACTCCGGGTGGCGCGAGGTCGGTCGCGGTGACTGCGACCGAATCGAGCGTGACCGCCGATCCCGCTCCTTGGTTGTGCGACGTGATGGCGAAGCCTCCAAGCAGTGGGCCGCCGAGGTTCAACGGCATCACCGAGGAACCGATCGGGGTCCAGGTGTTGCCATCGTTCGACGTGTATGCCGCCAGGTACGTCCGCGGATTCGCGCCTGTGGTCGTGAACCGGTTGACCATGAGGTATGCGGGCGCGGCACCGGGGACTACCAGCTGGCTCGACGCGCCATCTTGTACGGCGCGCCACTGGACCGCGATGCCGTTGCTCGGCGTGATGAACGCTGCGTAGTAGGGCGCACCGGGGTCTGTGCTCGTGCGCAGCATCGGTCCTGCCTTCGCCCACGGGTCCGTCGCTTGTTGCGCCGTGACCTGCGCGCTCGCAGTCCCATTGACGGGCAATGTCTGCGACACGAAGTGGAACGAGTCCGCGGTCCCCCAGATGTCGCCGCCTCCGCCGATCTCGTTCCAAGTTCCCGATGACGTGAGCTGGTCTTGCCCAGGCGGAAGGGCGCCACCGAGATCTGCGCAGTTCCAGCCGGGCGGGCAGATGAACGGCGGCGGCTGCGATCCCGGCAGCTGGGCGACGCTGTCGAAGGTCGCGACCGAGGTGGTGCCCGAGTCGTACGAGTTGCTTGCGATCCCGGCGACGAGAGGTCCAGGGAGATCGAGGCTCACGGTCGAGCCGGGGACATAGGTGAACGTGACACCGTCGGGCGAAGTGAACGCGCTGTAGTACACGATGTTGTTGTGAGCGGTGTCGGTGTAGCGCGACGCCAGGACAAAGGCCGGCGCGTGCACGCCCGGGGCAAGTGTCTGCGTCGTTTGCTGGGCCTGGCCGGCGCGCCATTGCACGGCGACGCCGTTGCCGGGCGTCACGAAGACGCCGTAGTAGGGAGCCTGTGGGTCGGTCCCGGCGCGGATCATCACGCCGGACTTCATCCACGGCCCTCCGACGTTCGTCTGCGAGACGACGCGCGCGCTGATCGTGCCGTCGCCGTTGTTCGAGTTCGCGGGGTCGTCCGGGAAGGCCTGGTAGGCGAAATGGAACGTGTCGTAGTTGCTCCAGATGTCACTGCCGCTCGCCTGCATCGTCCATGTTCCGTTCAGGAACACCTCGTTGCTCGGGAGGCTCTGAATGCCGACGTCTGCGCAGGTGAACTCGTCGGGGCAGACGCCGGGTGGCGGTGTCTGCGGCGTGCCAAAGGTGACGTTGTTGAAGGTTCCGGGTGTCGTGGCGCGCGCGACCGCGGTTGTTGCTGCGAGACCGGCGAGGTACGAACCCGGGCCCATATCGATCGCGACCGATGACCCGAGCACTGGCGTCCACGAAACGCCGTCCGGTGAGGTCATGGTTCCGAAGAACGTCACCGGCGGATTGAAGCGCGTGTCCTGAAAGCGAAGGATTTGGAGGTACGCCGGAGACGTGACGGTGGGGATCGGCACACTCTTGCGGTACGCGATGCCGTCGTAGGCCCGCCACTGCACGGTCGCGGCACCGCCCGGTTTGAGGTACACGCTGTACATGGGCGCCGACGGAGCAGTGCTCGCGCGCATCATCAACCCGATCTGCGCGTTCGACGCGGGCGGCGCGGTCACGACCTGCGCGCCGATCGTTTGGTTCCCGGAAACGGTTTGGTAGACGTAGTGCAGCGAGTCGGTGGCGCCTCCGAAGCCCGTGCCGGTGCCGGCGAGGTTGACCGAGTTTCCGGTTGCCGTCGTGTCGCCCGGCGGGTTCGGGTTCCCGATGTCCTGGCACGTCCAAGGTGCGGGGCAGGGATGGACCGGCAGCTGGAGTGTCATCGGCGTGACGACCGGACCCCCAACCGAGAGATTGGTGAAGGACGCGGTGCCGTAATTCGTGGTCGATCCCGAGTCGACCGCGAGCCCCTGCAACGTCGTCGTGGGCATGTCGATGCTGACCGACGCGCCCGGAATGAGTTGGAAGTTCGCTCCATCGAACGAGATGCCCGCGCTGAAGAGGTTGCCGACGCGCTGGATCATGACCGAGACCGGCTTGTTGGCCGGATACCACTTCGTCAGCTCGATCGAGTTCTTGCCGAACTGGGACCGGTACCAGATGACGACCATCGGCTGCGGGAGTCCCTCGGTGAGGTCGTTCGGGTACGCGAGGATCGCGAAGAACGGCGCACCTTGGTCGGTGCTCGTGCCGTACGCCTGGCGCACCATCAGGCCGGCCTGCGGCTGTTTGTTCTGTGTGCTTTGCGCGACGACCGTCACACTCGACTGCGAGTCGCCCGTGACGAGCTTCCCGATCGATCGGTACTGGTCGGCGGTGCCATGGATCGCCGCGCCGCTCGCCGTGACCGTGAGGACCCCGTTCGCCGTCTGCTCACTGCCCGGCAGAGGATTGCGGACGTCCTGGCACGTGAATCCCGTCGGACAGTTCGGGTCTGCCGGCGGCGCGGTCGGCGCGGCGCCGAGCCCGAACGCGTAGAGCAGTCCGTCGGTCGCGCCGACGTAGAACTGGCTTCGCGCCACCGAGACCGCGCCGTACACCGGAGCTCCGAGAACATACGAGTACAGGAGAGCG
>JBKPCL010000035.1:0-10505 GCA_046727335.1 Actinomycetota bacterium | reverse complement strand
ATCAGCTCAGGATCTCGCTGCGCCTCCATGACACCGTGAACACCGGTGACACAGACGTAGTGTTGCGTTTCATCGATGATCCACTCGGTGATCGCGCAGAGCGCATCATCGGGGTCGATCGCGCTGACGCGCACGCCGAGCACATCAACACGTGCATGAGCTGCGCGCGGTCGATCCCGGGTCGGCACCGCCATCACCAGTCGAGAAGCTCCTTCTCGATCCAGCGATATGTTTCGCTGAGGCCCTCCTCGAGATCGATCTTCGGTTCCCAGCCCAGGATGTCGCGCAGGCGCGTGTTGTCGGAGTTTCGACCACGGACACCTTCGGGTCCCGCGACGTGTTCGATCGAGAGCTGCTTGTCGGCAATCTCCATGATGATCCGCGCCAGCTCGTTGATCGTCACCATCCGCTCTGTACCGAGATTCAGTGGATAGTGGTAGTCGGACTGCATCAAGCGATAGATGCCTTCGACGCAATCATCGATGTAGCAGAACGATCGCGTCTGCTCTCCATCGCCCCAGACTTGGATCGACGTTCCGTCTTGTGCCAGCGCGACCTTCCGGCACAGGGCTGCAGGCGCCTTCTCACGTCCACCGTCATACGTGCCGTACGGCCCGTAGATGTTGTGGAACCGCACGATCCTGCTCTCCAGACCGAACTCTGTCGCGTAGTGTCCGAAGAGCAACTCGCTGAACAATTTCTCCCAGCCGTAGGCGTCCTGTGGTGCCGCGGGATACGCGTCCTCTTCGCGAAGCCCCGCGATGTCGGGACGCAGTTGCAAATGCTCCGGATAGACACACGCCGACGACGTGAACAGCACGCGCTGCACGCCCTGCTGACGCGCAGCTTCGACGGTGTGGATGTCGATCAGCGCGTTGTTGCGCATGATCGTGCCGTGGTTTGCCGAGATGTATCCCATGCCGCCCATGTCCGCGGCTGTCGCGTACACGTGGTGGATTCCGTGCGTGGCGGTGACGCAGTCTTCCCAGTGTCGGAGATCGAGAACGAGAAACTCGTCGGCTTGGCTGTCCAAGAACTCGGGCCGCTTCATATCGACGCCGCGCACCCAGTGTCCTTGCTCTTTGAGGTACGTCACGAGGTGATTACCGATGAATCCGCCAGCTCCCGTCACGAGCGTCCGTACTGCTCTCGCCATCGTCAGCCTTCTCCGACTAGTAGCCGTTGTGAGCGATTACCGCGGGAATCGTGAGCAACAAGATCCTGAGGTCGTTTCTCAGGGTGACGCGCTTGGCGTACTCGATGTCGAGGTCCGTGTGCTCGTGCATCGCTCCGTTGCCCCGCGCCTTCACTTGCCAGAGCCCGGTCAAGCCAGGCTTGACCGTGTGTCGCGCGTGCTGCCAGGGCTCGTAGCAGGCGACGATGTCCACCAACTCGGGTCGGGGACCAACGAGGCTCAGCCTGCCGACGAACACATCCCAAAGCTGGGGTAGCTCGTCGAGACTCCACTTGCGGAGAAAGCGACCGAGCGAGGTCAGACGAGGATCGTTACGGTCCTTGTGCGTGCGGCGCCGGTCCGAGCCGTCATACGGGATGCGGTTGCATCTGCGGTCTGGGTGCATCGTGCGAAACTTGTGGAGCGCGAAGAGTTCCTCGTCGCGCCCGACCCTCACTTGGCGGAGCAGGATCGGAGCGCCCAGGCGCAGGCGAACAAGCGTCGCCACGATGAGGAGGAGCGGTGAGACCACGACGAGAAGCGCGAGCGCGAGGACGTGGTCAGACGCCGGCTTGAAGAATCGTTCGTAGCGGGTGAGCTCCCGTCGCATCACCCCGACGTGCGGCACGACTCCTCGCGCGCGCGCATTCGTCGACCGCGAGAACGCGCGACGTTGCGCGCCAGCGACGTGCGGTTCTGGTGGCTCGACGCGTCGCCGTGTCGTGATTCGCGACGACGTCGCGGTGCGCGAGGAAGCGTTCGCCATTGCGGCAGCCGAACGCCCTGGAGCGAAACGTCGAAGGCGCGCCATGCCATCCTCCGTGACAAACGATCGGCCTTCCGCCGCGGCTCTAGGCCGCGGCACCGAGTCATAGCTACGGCGAGCCCGCGTCACCGGTTCGACGAGCACGGCGCGATCGTGAACGTGGCGCCGCACAACATTGATGCAAACGCTCGCGACCCGTTCGCTCGCACCAGCCCGGCGCTGAGCCGCTCGCAAGCGGATCGCGACGTGCTGTCCAACGCCCACCAGCAGAATGGATGAGCGCGCCCTCCACTCCGCCGGGAACGCGTCGTTCTACACGTTCCCGACGCCGGGCTTTGCAGGCGAAGGGATCCTGCCCACCACCCCCTTCCGGCGCGTCAGTGCCGAGGGTGCCCGCGACGAGATCGAAGCGTCAGGCTTGCCCGCTCCGCTCGGGCGCAACACGTCCGTCCTGTCAACGGAGGATAAAGACGGTTGTTCGCTCAGGTCAAGAAGTTCGAAATCTTCTCTTTTAGGTGAACAACAAGTGGCGCGCTCATCCGGGCAGGCCGATTCTCTCCGGGACGGGATGCACGGGCACTCACCTGCCCGTCGTGTCGTGCGCGGCGCGCGAGACGCGGACGCCGGCGAAGTCGCGATCAAGCGGATTGCTCAGCTCATCGTGTTCGTCGTTGTGCTGTTTGCCGGCACTCTGCTGATCGATGCGTCCGGCGACCCACTGTCATCGTGCTCAGGTGTCCCGATGACCTCGGGTCAGGCCGATATCGACACGCACGCCCAAGGCACCACCTTCTGTCTCTCCGGCACTCACAATTGGACGCTCTGGCCCAAGACCGGCGACACAATCGTCGGCGACGGCCCAGCGGTGCTCGATGGCAACAGCGCGACGCAGTACGCGATCGAGGCAGGCAACACGCTGACCGGCGTGCAGAATTGCCAATTCTCGTGCTGAGTCGCGGCGAAGTCGTCGTACTCGGCGTTAGTGCGCGGCCATCTCCCTGAGCTTGTGTTTCATCACCTTGCCCGTCGCGTTGCGGGGCAGTTCTCGGACCAGCCAGACGCGCCGGGGGCGCTTGTAGTCGGCCAGCCGCTCGGCGCAGAACTGTTGTAGCGACGCAGCATCGAGCTGCGCGCCGCGCTTGGGCACGACAAACGCGCCGACATCCTCACCCAGGACGTCGTGGGGCACGCCGACCACGGCGGCCTCTTGCACGTCGGGATGCTCGAGGATGATGGCTTCGACGTCGGTCGCGTAGATGTTGTTGCCGCCCCGGATGATCATGTCCTTGATGCGGCCCGAGATGTACACGAAGCCGTCCTCGTCGAGGTACGCGAGGTCACCCGTCCGCAACCAGCCGTCGTCGGTCCAGGTCGCGGAGGTCGCGCCGTCGTCCTTGTAATACTCACGACGTTTCCCGGGCAGCCGCACGAGCAGCTCGCCGACTTCGTCCGCCGGCATCACGTCATCGGTCTCCGGATCGACGACGCGGACTTCCATCGGAGCCATCGGCTTGCCGACCGAGCCAACGCGCCGGCCGGCCTCCTCGGGCGGCATGGTGATGTAGGCGGGACCGGCCTCGGTCAAACCGTACGAGTTGACGACCGACGCCGTCGGCATTCGCTCCTGCAACTTCGCAAGCGTCGCGGGCGCCAGCGGCGCGCTGCCTATCGACACTGCGAGCGGTCCCGACAGATCCGCGTCCTCGAAACGCGGGCTGGCAGTGATGAGCTCGGCCATCGCCGGGACCAGGAAGATCATCATCGGACGCTCGCGCTCCACGATGTCGAACCAGCGATCGACATTGAACTTCGGCATGTAGAGACCCGCGAGTCCGAGCTTCATCGGGTTGTAGATGAAGCTCATTCCCGCGAACGTGAACAGCGGCGCGCCGTGCAACCAACCGCGGCCGGTCCACGTCGGGACGCCGTTCGGCATCATCGCGACGTTGCGGTGCCGAACGAGCACACCTTTGGGCAGACCCGTCGTGCCCGACGTGTACATGATGTCGGCCATGTCGTCGGCGTCCAGTGGCACCTGGATCTCGGCCGCGTCGTAGCCGTCGATGACCGACCAGTCGTCGATACCGTCCGCGTCGCGCGCGTTCACGGCCAGCATGTTCTTGACGCCGAGATGAGTCCCGACGTCCTGCGCGATGTTCAGAAGCCGATTGTTGGTGACGATCGCCGACGGCTCCGCGTGTCGCAGGATCGTGTGCACTTCGTCATGTTCGAGCCTCGTATTCACCGGGACCATCACGGCGCCCGCCTTGTGGATCGCGGCATACGTCGTGATCCACGGCAGGCAATGGTCGCTGTCCATGTAGAGCGCGACGCGATCGCCCTTCGCGACGTCATGATCGACGAGCCAGCGGGCGGCGCGATTCGAGTGCGCGTCCCACTCGCGGAAGGTCATCGCAGCGTCGGCGTCGATGTCGCGATACGCGACATCGTCGGGCCAGCGGGCAGCCATGAAGCGCAGCTGATCGACCAGCAACGGGCCGTCGGGTGCCTCCGGCGTGGTCATTGGCCGAAGCCCATCGGTGGGACTTTGCTGCGCCGGCCGGCAAACAGGTCGTCCTTGCGTGCGATGAGCTCCTCGGGAGTCCACCGACCTTCGCCCCGGTCGAGCGTGTTGACGAGGTGCCAACCTTCCATGAGATGGATGCGACTGCCGAATACGACGAACACCTGACCCGACACGTCGGCAGCCGCGTCGCTCGCGAGGAACCCAACGATCGGCGCGATGTTGTCGGGCGACCATTCCGGCCCTTGCATGAATTCGGCGGCGCCCGCCACGGTTTCGGTCATGCGCGTTCGTGCGCGCGGACACACGACGTTCGCGGTGACGCCGTACTTCTTCATCTCACGCGCGATGACGATCGTCATCGCGACGATGCCCGCCTTGGCGGTGGCGTAGTTCACTTGGCCGGCCTGGCCATAGAGGCCCGACTCGCTCGCGGTGTTGATGATCCGGCCGGCGACGTCCTCGCCGGCCTTGCCGAGCTCCCGCCAATGCTTGGCCGCGTGGTGGCACGTCGAGATGTGACCCTTGAGATGAACGGTGAGCACGGAGTCCCACTGCGCTTCGGTGATGTTGAAGCTCATGGCGTCGCGCAGGATCCCGGCGTTGTTGACGAGGATGTCGAGCCGCCCGAACGTGTCGAGCGCCCGCTGCACGACCTCGCCGCCACCGTCCCACGTCGCGACGTCGTCGGTGCTGACGACCGCCTCGCCGCCCGCGGCCCGGATCTCGTCGACCACCGCGTTGGCGGCCGAGGGGTCACGGCCGTCGCCTGCGGTCGCAGTTCCGACGTCGTTGACGACGACCTGGGCACCTTGCGCCGCCAGCAGCAGGGCGTGCGATCGCCCGATGCCTTGCGCGGCGCCGGTGACGATCGCGACTTTGCCCTCGAGCACACCCATGCGCGCGGAGTTTTTCCCTGACACGCGCGTCAGGGCAAGCCGGGTCAGGCGGCGGGGACCGGGGGCAGCGTCACCATCTCGCCCGCGAAGATGAGGCTCGGGTCGCCGGAGCGCAGCGTGGTGCGGTTGGCCGCCACGACGCTTCGCCAGTACGGCGCGACCTGCTCGCTGCTCACGGCGTGATGGCCGGCCGTCATGAGCGTGGCGCGCGCGATGTTCCACAGGTTCTCGCCGTGCTGCACGACATGATGGGTGCCCGCCAGCGACGTGGCCGGGTGCGGCGTGGTGACATGTGCGTGCGGCTGACGAGGCGAGCGGGTGTTCGCGGGCGGCGACGCGAGCGCACGCTCGACCGGTACGGCGGTTGTCCGCGGCGGGCGGGGTGTCGTCGTCGGTGTGGTCGGTGCGGGCGCCCGCACCACCGGCTGGTCGGCGATCGGCGCGTGGGGCCGGCTCGAGTCGGCGTGTCGCACGCCGTCGCGTCCGAGCTCGATCGTGCCGTCGGCGTTGACATGGACGACGACCGGCGGCCGCGGAGGTGCTGGCGACGCGTGCGCAGCGGTCGCCGGACCAACGGCGCACATGACCACGACCGCGGCCTCGACGACGCGACGGACGAACGCCGGGGCGAACCGCGCGACACGAATCGCCGATCGCCGATCTCGCCGCACGAGCGCGACAGAGCCGGCGCTGCACACGAGCGTCAGCCAGGCGCTGAGCGCCAGCGCCAGGAACCATGCCGTCACCAGCGCAAGGTCGTCACCGGACCAGTGAGTCGCAGGGCCGGCGACATGCGGACGCACGAGGGCCAGCGCCGCGACCGTCGAGATCGAGAGCGCGGTCAGGACGAGCAGTTTCCGGAAGGGCTGAGCCATGGGCGATCAGGCTATGAAGTTGTGACAAGTAGTGTCAAGCAGTAAAGTGCCGCGTCATGACGCCCGAGCGCTTCCTGATCCGTCGGCGCGATCGCCGCCGCGGCGAGGGTTACAACCCAACGCAGCTCCGCCGCCTGGCGGCCGTGGCGCTTCTCACGGTGTTGGGCGGCGCGCTCGTCCTCACTCGCTGTGCGAGCCCGAGCCCTTCGACTGCCGCACCTGCCCGCGGCGTCTCCGCCGGCGCGTTAACAGTGACAACGGTGCGGCCCGCGGACACCACCGCGCTCCGCCGCATCGTTCCCGACGCAGACCACTGCAGTGACGTGCCCGGTGCTGTCGCCGAGCTGCGGTGTTGGATCGACAACGTGTCCGTGCAATACCGCCTGCTCGGTGCCGTGGCTGCGGCCTCGATGTATCGGTCGAAGGCAGGGGTGGCCGCACCTGCCGAATACTCCGGCCCGGCGGCGTGCGCGCACGGTGCAGCCGAAGAGAGGGCCTGGTCGCGGCCGACCGCCCCGACGCAGACCGTCGGGCGGTATCGCTGTGTGCTCGTGTCGGGACGGGCCGAGATGTGGTGGACGAACCAAGCTGACGGCGTGCTCGGCCATGCCGTCGCGCTCGATGGCGATCTCGGCGCACTGTTCGCCTGGTGGCGGGCACGCCCGGAAGCGTGAGAGAAACACCGACGCGTCGTCCACCCAACGGTCCCTGACGGAACCTACAGGGTTTGGTACGTTCCGCCCGCCCAACGCAGGGGGAATGTCGATGGAGATCTTTCACAAGGCCGGGCTCTTCGGCGCCTTCCGGATAGCCCACGTCATCGTCGCTTTCATGTGGATCGGCCTGCTCTGGTTCTTCAACTTCGTCCAGACGCCCGCCTACGCGGAGATGGACCCGCCGGCCCGCAACAGTGCGTTCGACAAGGTCACGTGGCGGGCACTGTGGTGGTTCCGATGGTCGGCCGCCGCAACCGTCCTCTTCGGACTGTTGATCATCGCCGTCGGCGCCGACAGCAAGACGCACCTCTACGACGGCCAGTACTGGTTCAAGAGCGCCTCTGGCTCGACACTCCTCGTCGGCATCCTGTTCGGCATCACGATGTTCCTCAATGTCTGGCTCGTCATCTGGCCGAACCAGCAGATCGTCATCGCCAACGCCCGGAACGTGCTCGCCGGCGGCGAAGCCGACCCCAACGCTGCGGCTGCGGCGCGTAAGGGTGCGATGGCGTCTCGGCAGAACACCATCTTCTCGCTCCCCCTCCTCGTCTTCATGGTGGGCGCGACGCACTTCTATGCGCTCGACCACTTCGCGTTCGACAAGTCGAAGTGCGTCATCTTCCTGGTGATCGGTATCGCAATCGGCGTGGTGCTCGAACTGAACGCCCTCGGCTATATCAGCGGACGCGGCAACAACGGCCTGAACGTGATCTACGAGACCCACAAGAATGCGATGTACACGGGCTTCGGCCTGATCGTGTTCTTCTACATCCTCTCGGAGATCATCCTGCGCGCCTGACCGGCGCGATCAAACGCCGAGCAGGTCGGCGATCCGGCCGCGGTGCGCGGCAGACGTGCCGAAGAGGGCCTCACCGGACTTCATGCGCTTCACGTAGAGGTGCATGTTGTGCTCCCACGTGTAGCCGATCCCGCCGTGGATCTGGATGCCGTCCCGGCCGAGCAGTCGCTGGCAGTCGCCGGCCGCGGCCTTGGCGACGGACGTGGCGCTCGTGCGCCGAGGGTCGTCTTCCGCGATGGTCAAGGCGGCGAAGTAGCACGTCGAACGGGCCCGTTCGAGCGAGATCATCATGTCGGCGAACTTGTGCTTGATTGCTTGGAACGAGCCGATCGGCACGCCGAACTGCTCGCGCTGCTTCGCGTACTCGAGCGTCACGTCGAAGATCGTCTGCGCCGTACCGACCATCTCGAGCGCGAGCGCGACCGTCGCTTCCTCGATCGCTCGCCGCAGCGCCGCCGCGGCCGCCGAGCCGCCGCCAACCAACAGCCGGTCGCGCGGGACGCGCACGCCATCGAGATCGACGTGTGCGAGACGGCGGGTGCCATCGATCGCATGCACCGGCGTCGTGCGCACCGACTCGACCGGCACGACGACGGCGCCGACGCCGTCCGCGCCGGACGTTCCCGCGGTACGGGCGACCACCACCAACTCGTCGACCGCGTCGCCTTCCATCACGAACCGCTTCTGGCCCCCGAGCGCGACTTCGTCGCCGTCGACGGTTGCGGTCGCACGCACGTCGACGGGGTCGAAGGAACTGCCTCGCTCGGTGACGGCGAGCGCCCCTGTGATCTCGCCGGCTGCAACGGCGCCGAGGAACCGCTCGGCCTGCGCGCGGTCCGCGATCTCCCGAATCACCGGAACGAACTGCGTGACAGTTGCCAGGAGCGGGCCCGGTGCGATGACCCGGCCGAGCTCCTCGGCGAGGATGCCCGCCTCGAGCATGCCGAGGCCAATGCCGCCGTACTGCTCCGGCACGGTGAGCGCCGGCCAGCCCAGTTCGCACATGGTGGACCACAGCACGTCGGGCCGCTTGCCGGTCTCGGCGACTTCGCGCGCCAGCGTGACCGGGCTTTCCTTGGCGAGGACCGCGCGGATCGAGTCACGCAGCTCGTCTTGGTCGGTCGTGAACTCGAGCTCCATGCCGCCTCATCCGTTTCCTGACGGAGGCGTCAGGTTACGGGTTGCGCTACAGCTTCGACCAACGCCCGTCGATCCACCTTCTCCATTGCGGTGAGCGGCAGGACGTCGACGACCCTCAACGCTTCCGGAAGCTTGTACGCCGCGACGTGCGGCGCCGCGAACGCGCGCAGCGAGTCGAGCGTCGGCGGGCGCTCTGCCGTACGAGGAACAACAACCGCGACGCCGATCTCACCCATGACGTCGTCGGGCCGGGGTACGACGGCAACTGCCGCGACGTCCGGGTGGGTCGACAGCACGCCTTCGATCTCGACCGGATAGACGTTGTAGCCGCCGCGCACGTACATCTCCTTGCTCCGTCCGACCAGCCGTAGACGGCCGCGGTCGTCGACCCAGCCGAGATCGCCGGTGCGCACGAACCCCCCGGCGGTGAACGCCGCGGCGGTTTGCTCGGGGTCGCGCCAGTACTCCGACATGATGGCGGGGGAGCGCAGGCACACTTCGCCGACCTGGCCGTCGGCCACAGGGTGTTCCTGATCGTCGACGAGGAGCAGCTCGACGCTCGCGTGCGGACGTCCGACGCTGACGATCGCGTCTTCCTCGGGATCGTCGAACGCGGTGCCGAGACCGATGCCCGCCTCGGTGCAGGAGTAGCGCGTCGCGAGCCTGGCGCCGAAACGTCGGCGTGCTTCCTCGGCGAGTCCGGGCATGACCGGACCTCCGCCCACGACGATGTACTGCACGCTCGACAAGTCGTAGCTGTTGAACGTGGGGTCGCGCAGCATCAGCGCAATCTGCGTCGGGACGCCGCCGACCGAGGTCATGCGTTCGCGCGCGAGCAGTTCGAGCGCGGCCTGCGCGCGCCAGCGGGTCATGATGAAGTTCACACCGCCGCGTCGCAGATTGCCGGCAAGCTTGGTCATGAACCCGAGGTGCGCGAACGACGTCCCCGTGAACGACCGCCCGCCGCCATCCCATACGTCACCGACGTCGGTGCGCGTGATGAAGTCGAGCTGACGATTGCAATACAGCGCGCCCTTCGGGACGCCGGCTGTCCCGGAGGTGAACACGATGGCGACCGGACGATCCGGGTTCTCGGGCCGGGAAGGTGGCGACTCGCCGGCGACGCGCAGATCTCCGAGCACGTCGTCCACCGACGGTGCGGCGTCGGTTGCGACCGACTGATACCCGGAGGGCGCGAGATCGGCAGCGGCCACGACCAGTGCCGGATCGGCCAGTTGCAACACCGCAGCCCGCTCCCGTGGGCTGAGCCGGTCGTTCACGCCCGCGGTGATGGCACCCAGCTTCGCTGCTGCGCAGTATGCGAGGAGATACTCGGCGCCGGGCGGCAACACGAGCGCGACGACGTCGCCTTCACGTACCCCGTTGCGCGCCAAGCCGACCGCGACCTCGTCGGACAGGCGGTCGATGTCCGCATACGACAACGCCCATCCGGCTTCGGTCACGTACGCAGTACGATGCGCGAACCGTCGAGACGCTTCCTTGACGGTTGTCGCGAGCATCGCCGGAGTCTCCGTCGCCGAGAGGGATTTGCGAAAGGTAGGCGAGTGGCCGAAGGTTACAAGCCGGCTCGCAACACCGGAGGCCGTCGCCG
>JBKPCL010000034.1:0-6416 GCA_046727335.1 Actinomycetota bacterium | reverse complement strand
GAGGGCAGCGGCGTCGCGAACTCCTCGTGGAAGTCGACCTCCCCGCGGTCCGCGAACCCGTCGATGACCTCGTTCACGAGCTTGCGCATCTCGGGTTCGAGCTCGGCCATCTTGCGCGGTGAGAACTCGGGGTCGAGCAGCCGCCGGTACTTCGCGTGCTCCGGCGGGTCGACCGACAGGGGAATGAGCGGGAACTCGCCGCCGAGGTCGACGACGTTGTGCGACGAGAAGACCTCAGGATGCTTGAGCGCCCACAGCACGTCCTCGTATCGAGACAGATACACGCTGTGCCCGCCGAACATGCCCTCGCCACGATGAACGGGACATTGTTCGTGGACGGCTCCGTACACCGCGTGTGGTTCATCGGCGCATTGCTGCGAAAAGACGAGTTGCGAGGGATCCTGGTGGGCGTCGCCGGTCGCGCTCGGTGACGGGTCGGTGTACATCAACGCTCCTTGGGATAGACGGTCTCGGTGTCGCGCCCGGCGCGCAGCACGATGCCTGGCGTCGCGCCCGTGTACTCGCCGTCACGGACGATCTCGGTGCCGTTGACGAGCACATGTTCGATGCCGCGTGCTTGGGCGACGATCCGGCTGGCGCCGCCCGGCAGGTCGTCGTACGTGCGCTCGCCAGTCGGTCCGACCGTTTCGGCGTCGAACATGACGAGGTCGGCGCGCATCCCGGGCGCGATGCGTCCGCGGTCGCGCACGCCGTAGAGCCTCGCAGGCACGTCGGTGAGCAACGACACGGCTGCTTCGAGCGTCACGTAGCCGCCTCGCACCGCGTCGCCGACGACGAAGCTCGAATAGGAAGCCCCCGACATCATGTCGAGATGTGCGCCCGCGTCCGAACCGCCGATGACGGCGCGCGGGTCACGCCACACCTCGGCGCGCATCTTCCAGACCTCGTCCGGTTCCGGTCCACCGAAGTCGGGCTTGAGACCGGTGCGCAGACCATCGGCGATGACGATGTCGCACAAGGTGTCGAATGCCGCCGCGCCGCGCTCGCGCGCGATGTCACCGATCCGACGTCCCTCGAGTGCGCGCGTCTCAGGCGTGAAACCTTCGACGATTTCGAGCCGCTCCCAACGGGCGAGGTTCGCGAGGACGCCGGCTTCCGGTGAGTGTGCGCGTTCATCGAGTTGACGGCGCGTCTCGGGATCCGCCAGCGCGCGCATCCGTTCGGCGGGTGGAAGCGCGAACGTCTCGCGCCAACCGGGCAAGCCGTCGAGCACGAAGCCGCTCAGGAACGACAGGCGGATGCGGATGCCCTGCGGGAGCGTGAGGGCAACCACACGCGCGCCCCGTTCGGCCGCGCGTGTCGACGCCTCGAGTTGGTGCTCGTGATTCCCACCCGCCGCGACGCCGAGCACGTTCCAGTTGAGCGGACGGTCGGCGGCGAGCGACATTTCCGCCATCAACACGACTTCGTCGTCGGTGAAACCATTCAGGCAGCCGGGGATGATGAGCTCGAGCTGCGTGCCGGGATGCGCTTTGACGACCGCCGCGAGGCGCAACAGCTCGTCGCGCGTCGCCGCGCGCGACGGCACCGGATTGCCGTCGCCGTCGTTGTGGGTCGGTGCCTGCGACGACGAGAAGCCCATCGCGCCGGCGTCGAGCGCGTCGTGGAGCAGGCGCTCCATCTGGGCGAGGTGCTCTTCGGTTGCTGGTTCGCCGACGGCGTCGGCTCCCATCACCTGACGACGCAGTACCGAATGACCGGCGAGGAAGCCGGCGTTGACCGCGATGCCGCCGCGCTCGACTCGATCGAGGTAGTCGCCGAACGATTGCCAGTCCCAGGGAACGCCGTGTTGAAGCGCGGGAAGCGGAATGCCTTCGACGCGCGCCATGAGGCGAGCGAGGTAGTCGACGTTCTCGTCGCGCGCGGGCGCCAGACCGAAGCCACAGTTCCCACCGAAGACGGTGGTGACGCCGTGCAACGGCGACGGGCTCGCGGTCGGGTCCCACAACAGTTGCGCGTCGTAATGGGTGTGGAGGTCGACGAACCCGGGCGCGACGACAAGCCCGGTCGCGTCAATCGTGCGCGCCGCGCTCTCGTCGACGGCGCCGACCGCGAGGATGTGACCGTCACGAAGGCCGATGTCGGCGCGGCGCGCAGGCGCGCCCGTGCCGTCGACGACCGTCCCTCCCTTGACCAGCGTGTCGACGGTCATGACTTCGGAGTTCGCAGTTCGTCGGGCACGGGATGGCGGAAGAGCTTGGACGCGTTCTCCCACGTGACTTTGCGGATCTCGTCGTCGGAGAGGCCGGCAAGGCCGACACGAGCGAGGGTCTGCGTGTCGGGCCAGGTCGAGTCGGCGTGCGGATAGTCGCTTTCCATGGAGATGTGATCGATCCCGATGTGGTCGCGCAGCGCGAACGTCGATCCGAGATCGATGGTGCAGAACCAGAAGTTCCGCCGGAGGGCATCGGTCGGCGAGAGGTTCGGGTCGTCCCAGCCGTGCGATCCGACGGCCGAATGATCGAGTACATAGTCGATGCGATCGATCAGCATCGGCACCCAGCTGATGCCGCCTTCGGAGAACGCGACCTTGATATTCGGGAAGCGCGTCGGGATCCGTGCCCAGAGCCAGTCGGCGGCGGTGACGAGCGCGTTCACCGGGAACAAGCTCGTGTACAGCTCGAGCGGCGCACCGGGGGAGCGCGCCGCGGTCCACGACGACGAGCCGTTGTGCAGACAGACGACGGTTTCCGTCTCCTCGCACGCGCGTAGCAATGCGTCCCAGTGGTCGGAGTGCATCGACGGCAGCTTCAGGTCGATGGGGTTCTCGGGGAAGCTCAGGGCCTTGAACCCGCGCTCGGCATTGCGGCGGATGTCGGCGGCGGCGATCTCCGGGTCGCGCAGCCAGGCCAGCTGCAGCGGGATGATCCGATCAGGATGAGACCCGGCCCATTCCTCGATGTGCCAGTCGTTCCATGCCCGCAGGCACGCGAGCCCGAGTTCCTCGTCCTTGCTGTTCGAGAAGATCGTGCCGGCGAAGCCGGCGATGAGCGAGGGGAAGCACAGCGATGCGTACACGCCGTCGATGTCCATGTCGCGGATGCGAGCTTCGATGTCATAACAGCCGCGGCGCATCTCGTCGAAGCGCGCCGGCTCCATGCTCCATTCCTCTTTGGCGCGGCCCGCGACCGCGTTGAGACCGACCTGCGGATAGAAGCCGTCCTCGTAGACCCACGTTTCGCGACCGTTGTCGAGAGTCACGACTCGGGGCGCGCGGTCCGCCAAGTGCGACGGCATGCGGCCTTCGAAGAGGTGCGCGGGTTCGATGAGATGGTCGTCGACCGAGATGATCGTGTAGCTGCGCCGGCGCGGTTCGGGATCCGGCAACAACGTCACCGTTTGCTGCGTCTCGCCGCCCTGCGCGCCGTGCAGGTGGCGCATGATCTGGTCACTCACTGCCATCTCAGCCCTCCACTCCTCGCGTGCAGAAGCGGTGCAAGTACTCGCCGAGCTCGTGCGCGTCGGCGACGCGACCGATCACGACCTGATGGATGCCTTCGATGAGGACCGAGAACATTGTCTCGGCGTCGCGGCGGTGGTCGTCGCCGGCGAGATGGCGCGCGAGCAGGTCGACCAATGGTGAGAGCGCCGTGCGCTGCTCCGCGTCGTAGCGCTCGGCGAGCCGTCGGTGCTCGCGCACGAGCACTCCCGCGTAGCCCGCGGCGCCCGGCACCATGAGCATGTCGAACAGCTCGGTGACGTAGGCGCGGATCGCGTCGGGACCGGTGAGATCACCGATGCGCGCAGAGAGGATCTCGGCGCCGAGCCGGCTGTCGTCTTCCAGCAACGCGAGGAGCAGCGCGTCCTTGCTCTCGAAGCATCGGTAGAAGCCCTTGAGCGACAGGCCGGCGCGCTCCGCGACCTGGGCGACGGTGAACGCCGCGCTGCCGCTCTCGTTGGCGAGCTGGCGGGCGGCGTCGACCAGCCGCTCCATCCGCTCGACGTCCCGCGCCCGGGCGTCGGCGAGGCTCCGTTCCAGCGCCCGGTCCTGCCACGGCGGCACGCGCCACGCCGGCCCGGACCCGCCCGCAGCTTCGTGCGCCGTTTCGGAGAACGTCATTCTCCGCAGTATTACCCAAGCGCCCGGGCGTCACAACCCCGGCGATCGGGCAGGCTGCCGGTGTCCAGGGCGCCGGTCTCGACTCGTTCGTCGACGCAACGCTCGCCACGCAGATCCGGGCCACGGAGCGCGTGCTGCGCCGAAATCCGATCGTCGAGGCGGTGCTGGAGCGTGGGCGCGAGCTGCGCCTGTCGTCGTGGTACCTCGGCGCCGGGGGCGTGACGCAGACAGTGTGGAACGAGCTTCACGGCTTCGAGCCCACGCGCGGAATCAAGGACTACGACCTCGTGTACTTCGACGCGACGGACCTGACCGACGATCGTGAGCGCGCAGTGGAAGACGACGTCGCGACCCTCTTCGCCGATCTCGAAGTCAGTATGACGGTCATCCCTTGGTGACGGTGTGCCGCGACGTGCGTAGCTCGGTCACGGCGTCGGTGTGAACACGTCGAGCAGCGTCTCCGGTGCGCCGACACTCGTGGCCGACGTCGCGCGCCGCACGTACTCGACCTGCGCCGGCCAGCGTGCCACGTACTGGTCGCCGCTTGACCCGTAGCGAATGAACGTCACGTCCGCTATGTCGATACGGAACAGGTGGAAGTACGGCTCCTCGGGACGCCAACCGAGCGCGGCGACGGCATCGCAGTAGCGTCGACGCTGGCCGGCGTCGTCGATCGGAATCGCCCTTCCCCGCAGCTTGACCTCGCCTGGCTCGCCCTCGCGGGACGTGACGATGCTGTGTACGAGGATGCGGTCATCCCGAAGCAGGTCAGCCGCCTTCTGGGATCTCCAGAGCATTGACAGCCACAGATCGTCGTCGCACACGAGCGGCTCGACCGGGCTCAATCGAGCAGAGCCGTCCGTACGCAGCGTGACGATCAGCAGTACACCCGGCGCAATCAATCGCTGATGAGCAATCTGGCCGAGGCGGGGCGCGTCGAGCTCGAAGTCGCGCCATCTCACGGCAACCCGCGCCTTCCCCCGGATCAGTGGCGTTGGTCGATGGGGACGTACTTGCGCTCCGTCGGGCCTGTGTAGATCTGGCGCGGCCGTCCGATCTTCGTCTTCGGGTTCTCGTGCCCTTCCTTCCAGTGCGCGATCCAGCCGGGAAGACGGCCGATGGCGAAGAGCACGGGGAACATGTTGGTGGGGAAGCCCATCGCTCGATAGATGAGGCCCGAATAGAAGTCCACGTTCGGGTAGAGCTTGCGTTCGACGAAGTACTCGTCGGTGAGGGCGACCTGCTCGAGCTCGAGCGCGATGTCGAACAGCTGATCCTTGCTGCCGAGCTCCTTCAGGACCCGCTCCGCCGTCACCTTCAGGATGCGTGCGCGCGGGTCGTAGTTCTTGTAGACGCGGTGGCCGAAACCCGACAGACGGAAGTCGTCGTTCTGATCCTTGGCCCGTTCGACGGCGGCGTGAACGTCGCCGCCCGAGTCGCGGATCGCCTCGAGCATCTCGATCGCGGCCTGGTTGGCGCCTCCGTGCAGCGGTCCCCAGAGGGCGTTGATGCCGGCCGCGATCGACGCATACAGGTTTGCGTCCGAAGAGCCGACGAGTCGCACCGTCGAGGTCGAGCAGTTCTGCTCGTGATCGGCGTGCAGGATGAGCAGCTGCTTGAGCGCGTGCACGACGGTCGGCGACACGTCGTACGGCTCCGTCGGCACCGCGAACATCATCCGCAGGAAGTTCTCGATGAGGTCGAGCGAGTTGTCCGGGTACAGGAACGGCTGGCCGATCGACTTCTTGTAGGAGTACGCGGCGATCGTCGGCAGCTTGGCCATCAACCGGATGATCGAGAGCTGGACCTGTTCGGGGTCGTGCGGATCTTCGCTCTGCTGGTAGAAGGTCGACATCGCGCTCACCACGGCCGACAGCGTCGCCATCGGGTGGGCGTCCTTCGGGAACCCGTCGTAGAAACTCTTCACATCCTCGTGCAGCATCGTGTGCATGCGGATCTGGTGGCTCAGCCACTCGCGCTCGGCCTGGGTCGGGAGCTCGCCGTAGATGAGCAGCCACGCGGTCTCGAGGTACGACGGATGCTCCTGCTCGGCGAGCGCCTCGATGTCGTAGCCGCGGTAGCGCAGGATTCCCGCGTCGCCGTCGATGTAGGTGATTGCCGACTCGGTGGCGCCGGTGTTGACGAATCCGTAGTCGAGCGTGATCAGCCCGGTTTGGGCGCGCAGCGTCGAGATGTCGACGCCGACTTCGTCCTCGGTGCCGCGCACAACCGGCAATTCGATCTGTTTGCCGTCCCAGGAGAGGCTTGCGGGCGGTTCCGGCATGAGGGCGCTCCTCCGACGCGTGCGATGCTGATGAATCTACCGACGCCGCAC
>JBKPCL010000033.1:0-12877 GCA_046727335.1 Actinomycetota bacterium | reverse complement strand
CTCGGTGCTCTCGACCGGGCGACGTCCGGGTCGGTCGTCTTCGACGGGCCGGAGCTCTCGACGCTCGACGACGGCGAATAGCTCGAACCGCGAGCACCCGCCGCCGCGCGGTAGACATTTGCTCCCGCGACCTCGGAGGGTTAGATGGACAGGGAGCCGGAGCCGACCGGCCCGGACGAGACGCTGTCGCGCCGCACGCTGCTGAAGGGGTTGGCGGCGCTCGGCGCGGCGTCGGTCGTCGGTCCGCTTGCATCGTGCAGCAGCTCCGGCCGAGCGGACCGCGCTGGGACGGCGTCGAAGCGGTCGTCGACCACGTCGGCTCCCGCCAAGTCGATCCGCGCGCCGGGCTCGCGACCGTTTCCCAACCGTCCTGAGGGTATCGACATGCTGCCCCAGATCGAGCACATCGTCATCGTCATGATGGAGAACCACTCCTACGACGATCACTTCGGCATGCTCGACCGCGGCGACGGCTTCAAGCGGTCACACAACGGTTTGCCGCGCAACGCCAACCCGGACGGCAACGGAAATCTCGTTCGCGCGTTTCACATGCCGTCGACGTGTCAGCTCCACGCGCTTCCCGGTCAGGACTGGAATCGCAGCCACACGTCGTGGAACAACGGCCTCAACGATGGATTCGTCAAAGCCAGCACCGCTGTTGCCATGGGCTACTGGGACGAGACCGACCTGCCGTTCTATTACGACCTGGCGCGCACATTCCCACTGTGCGATCGCTGGTTCTGCTCCGTGCTCGCGCAGACGTATCCGAACCGGCGCTTCCTGGTTGCGGGTACGGCCGCCGGGATTGTGAGTACCACAACCGAGGCCTTGACCGCGCCACCGCCGCCGAACGGCACGATCTTCGATCGCCTCCACGCGCACAACATCACGTGGCACAACTACTACACCGATCTTCCGGGCGCGGCCGTCATCCCGAAGACACTCGGTGATTATCCGAGCAACTTCTCGAAGATCGACCAGTTCTTTCCTGACGCGGCCGCCGGCCGCCTCCCGTTCTTGACGCTCGTCGATCCCAACTTCGGCACCCAATCCGAAGAGAATCCGCAAGACATCCGTCTGGGCGAGCAGTTCGCCGCCCGCGCGATCAACGCGGTGATGCAGAGTCCGACATGGCCCAACACCGTCCTGATCTGGACTTACGACGAGCACGGCGGATACTTCGACCACGTCGCGCCGCCGCCCGCGATCAAGCCGGACAACATCCCGCCCGACATCACGTCGCCGCCCGATCTGCCCGGTGCGTACGACAGATACGGCTTCAGGGTCCCGGCGGTGATCGTGTCGCCCTTTGCGCGCCGCCACTACATCTCGCGCCGACTGCACGATCACACGTCCATCCTCAAGCTGATCGAGACGAAGTGGAACCTCGGTGCGATGACGTACCGCGACGCGAATGCTGACGACCTGCTGGACTCGCTCGACCTCCACGGACGTCCGGCCTTCCTCGATCCGCCGGCGCTCGCGCAGCCGGCACTCGCACACGGTCCGGACACATGCACACCGGGTAACCCCGGTGGTCCGATCCCGCCTCCCGACGCGGTCGTGCCGGCCTCGAAGCGGGACGGACTCGTCGTCGGCGCGGCCTGACTCGACGACATACGGCGCACCCGTCGTGGGTACAGCGTCAGCTACATACGCGCGACGCGTCCTGCAGCGGCGCCAGTGCGCTCATGCCGGGGCGGATCGAGGTCGTGTCGCGTCCGTACGCAACTCAGGAGGCTCGGTCACATGTACATCGGTCTAGGAGCACTGTTACTCATCCTGTTGATCATCGCCCTCGTCGCGTGGGTCTTCTGAAGCACCAACGAGCGAAGCGAACACCCTGCAGCGAAAACTCAGTAGCGAGTTTCGCCAAGCGCTCGCCGAGGTACACGGATGCCTTGGCGAGAAGCCACCGGAGAAGCCAGTGCCGCACCCACCAGCCCGCCGCCTTGCGGCGGGCTTCTCCATGTCGCGCGGGGATACAGGTTTGGCGCGAACTTGACGTGACGGTTGTGTCCGGCGCCCTTACCGTGACCGCGGGGCAGGCGGGCCCGGGGTCATCGATAACCCGCTCATCGGTCTCGGGCTCGCTGCTCTCGCGCTGAGGCGATCAGCGCTGTAACACTCAGGCCCCGGCACCCGCTTGGACGAGTGCCCAGGCCGCGTTGACGAGCCCGACGTGGCTGAACGCTTGCGGGAAGTTGCCCAGCAGCTCGCCGGAGTTCGGGTCGACTTCTTCGGCCAGCAGGCCGACGTCGTTCGCGAAGCTGATCGCGCGCTCGAAGGTTTCGCGGGCGCGTGCCGTCTCCCCCGCCTGCGCCAGCGCCTGGACGAGCCAGAACGTGCACAGCAGAAACGTTCCTTCGTCACCTTCCAGACCGTCTTCGGACAGATACCGGAACACCAACCCCCTCCGATCGGTCAGACGATCCGCGATCGCGTCGATCGTCGATCGCATCCGCGGATCGTCGGCGGGCAGAAAGCCCACAATCGGCATCATGAGGTTGGATGCGTCGAGGGCGTCTGACTCGAACGACTGGGTGAACGCACCCGCGCTGTCGCTCCACCCCTGCGAGAGAATCGCCTCGGCGATCTCGTCACGCGCGTGTTTCCACTCCTCCACGCGGTCTTCGGCGCCGATGATGCCCGCGAGGTCAAGCGCACGATCGAGCGCGACCCAGCACATGAGTTTCGAGTACACGAAGTGGCGCGGCGCATCACGGATCTCCCAGATGCCTTGGTCCGGTTCGCGCCAACGCGTTGCCGCGGCGTCGGCAAGACGTCGTAGGAACGCGTGTCCGGCCGCGCCCAGGCGCGCGACCTGGACGGGAAGGCGGGCGGCGGCGTCGAGCAGCTCACCGAACACGTCCAGTTGACGCTGCTGCCACGCACCATTTCCGACTCGCACAGGACTACTCCCCCGCCACCCGCGCAGGTGCGGGAGCTCACGTTCGGTCAGGTCGCGCTCGCCCCCCAGGCCGAACATGATCTGGAGCTCTCCCGGCTCGACCTGGGCCGCGGCTGCCGAGGACAAGTAGTCGAAGAACTTGTCCGCCTCGTCCGGACACGCCGCGACCCACAGCGCCTTGAGCGTGAACGACGCGTCGCGCACCCACGCGTAGCGGTAGTCCCAATTGCGCGCGCCGCCGACCGATTCGGGAAGCGACGTCGTCGGGGCCGCGCACATGGCGCCGGTCGGGTAGTACGTGAGGGAATACAGGACCCGCCCACTGTGATGCACGAGTTCACGCGCCGGGCCGTCGTACGCCTGATGGAGCACCGACCAGGTTCGCCAGGCGTCTGCCGTGTCGGCGAGCCGCTCTTCGATCTCGGCTTGCGACCACAACTCCGGTGGCGGCTGCGAGCTACTCCGATGCTGCAACGCAAAGCCAAAGCGATCCCCTGCGCGCACGCGTACACTGCCGCGCGCCGTTGCACCCGCGATGTCGAGCGGGATCGGCGAAGAAAACGACAACCGATCAGCGCCGCCTGCGGCACCCACGCCACCGTCGACCGCGCTCAAGAGTGGCGAGACGAGCCCATATTCAGGACGGGGCGCGAACTCGACATCGACCTCGAGCTGTCCGGCGACACCTTCGAGCACGCGCAACAGCGTTGACGGCGCGCCGCATCCGAGCTCGTGACCGCGCTCGTTGCGGCCGACCGCCATCGCGTCGATGACCCGCACCGTCCCCTCGGCACTGCGGAAGGCCGTGTCCATGATCATGGTCTCGGGCTGATAGTGCCGCGACACCTCGAAGTCACCACGTGGGTTGATGCTCCAATGGCCGGCCTGCTCATCCAGGATCCGCGCGAACACGGACGGACCATCGAAGCGCGGGAAACACAGCCAATCAACCGATCCGGTGCGGCTGACGAGCGCAGCCGAGTGGCAGTCGGAGAGCAGCGCGTAGTCGCCGATCGGAAGTTGAGTCATGCCGCGGCTGTCATACCACGTGCGCGCGTCGGTTACGTGTCCATAGCGCACACGGGCGCTAGGGTTTCAGCTTCACCACACCGTTGAGGAGTGCCGGGAAGCCTGGTCGGCCTGCGCCCGAGGAGGCGTTCATGGCGGCACCTGCGAATCCGGCTCCCCCGGCGAGGATCGTGTCGAGCGCGACCCGTGCGATGCGATCTGCGTGGCTCGTTTCGCTCGCGAGCGTCGCGTGGACGTTCGCTGCGAGCGCGCTCGCGATCGTGATCGGCGCGCGCGACGGCAGCGCCGTGTTGATCGCCGTCGGCGCCATCGGATACATCGATCTTCTCGGGTCGGTCGCGCTCGTGTACCACTTTCGCCATGCTCTGCGTCATGAGGAGCTGTCGGATCGCCTCGAACGGATCGCGCATCGCACGGTGCTGTTCGGACTGTTGGTCGTGGGGCTCGCGGCGATCATCCTCAGCGCGCTACGGCTGCTCACCGGATCGACGGGCGGGATGTCGAGCGCGGGCATCGTCTTGGCCGCAAGCTCGGTCGTCGTGCTCAGCACACTCGCGCTGCAGAAGTTGCGCGTCGCCGCTCGGGTCGGCAGCCCCGCGCTGCGCGCCGACGGTCAGCTGTCGGCGATCGGCGCGCTGCAGGCGGCGGTTGCGCTCGCCGGGATCGCCGCGGTCGCGTGGGCGGATTGGCATTGGGCAGATCCCGTCGCGGCGATCGCGGTCGGATGCATCGCGGTCGCGGTCGCGATCAGCACCTGGAGAGCCGAGCGCTCCTCGACCGCGGACACGTGACCCCTGCTCGATGGCCGATCGTCTGTCTACTCCGGTCGGGCGACGATCCACGTGCCGCGCATGTCGAGCACGCAATCGCGGTCGCGGGGCACCACGCGCAATGCGATGTCGCCGCAGTTCGGACACCGCAAGACGACGCCTGCGCCGAGGTAGCTCCTGTGTGCCCCGCCTGCGTTGCGATCGCCGCACGACTGACAGATCCGTTCGACGGTCGTGAATTCGGTGGCGAAGATCTCGCGCAGCAACCCGGCCTCGGCGTTGCCGTCGAGGTGATCATCGGCGAGCTTGTCGGAAGCGTCCACGGTCATCCTCCTGTCGGGCCGAAGCGTTCGGTCTTCACGCGATGCGGATCGTGGCCGAGACCGACGAGCAGCTCGGCCACGGTTTCGACGAAGCTCGTCGGTCCACAGACGTAGAGCGCGCCATTGGCGAGGCGATCGACGCCCATCTCTCGCAGCATCTCGGCGTCGACTCGCCGCGCCCAGCCGGTCCATTGCGGCGGCGCCGCTCTGGTGAACGTGTAGCGAACGTCGACGCCGACGTCCGTCTGGCGCATCAACTCTTCCTGGTACAGCACATCGGCCTGCGTGCGCGCCGACAGCAGCAGCTGCGCCGCAACGTCGCTACCGGCGGCGACCCGATGACGAAGCATCGCCATCAGTGGCACGAGGCCGGAGCCGCCCGCAAACAAGACGAGCGGACCGCCGTCGTGGACCTGCCATGTGAAGTAACCGCCGATAGGACCTCGTACTTCGATGGCATCACCGACGCGCAGCTCCTCGGCGAGATACGGCGAGACCTCGCCGGACTCGATGAGTTCGACCGTCAACGCGAGGTTCGCGTCTTCGGGCGGCGACGCGATCGAGTAGGACCGCTCCGTTTGGTAGCCGTCCTCGGCGGTCAACCTCACGTCGACGTGCTGACCGGCGAGATGCCCCGGCCATTCGGGAACGTCCAGCACGATGGTCTTGGCGGCGGCAGTCTCCGAGCGGATGTCGACGACGCGCGCGATGCGCCACGTGATTGGTGCGCGCGACGGCGCTAGTCGCTCCAATACCGCTCCTCGCGCCAAGGATCACCGTGATTGTTGTAGCCGAGGTTTTCCCAGAAGCCCGGTTCGTCGTGGTCGAGAAGCCGGATGCCGCGTACCCACTTCGCGCTCTTCCAGAAGTACAGGTGCGGCACGAGCAGGCGAGCGGGACCACCGTGCTCGGGTTCGAGCGGCTGGTCGTCGAATTGGTACGCCACCCATCCCTTGCCGCCGGTCGCCTCGGCGCGCGGAACGTTCGTCGTGTAGCCGCCGTCGCAAAACGCCGAGATGTACGCGGCGTCAGAAGGGATGCCGTCGAGCAGCACGTCGAGCGAGACGCCGGTCCAGACGGTGTCGAGCTTCGTCCACTTGGTGACGCAGTGGATGTCGGTGGTGATCCGCTCGGTCGGCAGGGCGAGAAACTCCTGCCACGACCACGTGCGTGGCTCCGCGACGCCCGTCACCATGAAGCTCCACTCGTTCAGGGGCGTGTGAGGCGTGGGCCCGGCGGAGAGCACCGGGAACCCGTCCACCACGTACTGACCGGGCGGGATGCGACTGGGATCGACATCGGCCGGACGTCGACCTCGAAATCCACGTGAGATGAAGGCCACACGTCCTCCTCGAGGATTGATTCCGCCCGATGGTCGCTTCGCTGTCGGATTAGTCGACCGACAGTTCCTTCTCGACCTCCATGAGCTCGAAGACCCGGTGCACGATCCCGCTCGCGCCGCGGACGACGAGCGTGGCGCCGACGTCCGTGGCATCGCGCTTCGCGCGCAGGAGTTCCTGGACGCCGGACGAGTCGATATAGCTGAGCGCCGTCAGGTCGACGACGATGCTCGATGACCAGGTGACCGCGTTGTGCAGCGCCGCCCGGAGCGCCGAGGCGCCACTCAGGTCCGCTTCGCCGCTCAAGGCAACTACCGCCGACGCGTCCAGTCGCAGGACGTCGATGCCGAGCAATGGTTGCATCGGGCTCGTTATAGCAATCAGACGCGCTGCCCACCAGGGGCCGACGGGCACCGGCTCCGCGTCTCACCCGGTGCGGGGGAGGCCCGGACACTCTCCTCCGGCAACGCTGTGCAGGTCCTCCGGGACAACCGATGTTGTCGGGCGCCGAGGCTGATCGGTGTCCTCACGCGAGAGAGAGACGCAATGCTCGGCGAGACGTGGCATGTCGGCCAAGTGTTCTGGTCCCTGCTCTGGTTCACGTTGTTCTTCATCTGGATCTGGCTGTTGATCGCGGTGTTCGCAGACATCTTCCGCAGCCACGACCTCAACGGGTGGGCGAAGGGCCTCTGGGTCGTCTTCATCGTCGTGTTCCCGTACCTCGGCGTCTTCGTGTACCTGATCGCTCGAGGCCGAAAGATGAGCGAACACGCGACGCAAGACGCAGAGGCGATCGACGTCGCCCAACGCCAGTACATCCGCGATGCCGCCGGCACGTCCGCCAGTCCAGCCGACGAGCTGGAGCGCCTCTCGGTGCTCAAGGACCAGGGTGTGATCGATGACGCCGAGTTCCAGCGCCTGAAGGCACAGGTGATCAGCGCCTGAGCGCCGTCACATCATCAAAGTGGGTCGCCGGCTGCGGGGGCTGGCGATCAATCGCCCGGACGCGTGATGACGACCGGGCACGGCGCGTGGCGAACGACATAGTCCGAAACGGAACCGAGCACAGCGCGCTTGATCCCGCTTCGCCCGCGCGATCCCATGACGAGCGCGCGCGCGGGAAGCTCGGTCGCGAGTCGGCAGAGCGCAGGACCAGGCTCGCCGCGGACCACGGCCATCTCCGCATCCGTCACGCCGATCGCGGCCGCCGCCCGTTCCGCGACCTGTCGACCCTCGTACGCGAGCGCGCTCTCCAGTTCATCGAACTCTTCGGCCGACATGACACCGCCGGCGACGCCGCCGCCGGAGACCAGAAACGGGTCGCTTCCTTCGACAACCGTTGCGACGACGACTCGCTTCGTGGGTTGCAGGATCGCAAGACCGGCGCGTGCAGCCTGCGCCGCGAGCTCAGATCCGTCGACGCACACCACGACCGCGTCTGGCATCGAGGTTGCCATGACACCCTCCCCTGCTCAGTAGATCACAAGCGTTGACTGGCCTGTTCAGTGGTGCACTTCGTGCCCTTCGGGAGGCGGTTGTTCGAGCCCCTCGGCATAAAAGAGTTCACTCCCATGCCACCGGAATGCGTTTTGCAGGCGGCCGTCGTGGGCTAAAACTGTGTTGTCCGGGACGGGCCGGGCGGGTCGGGAGGGCGTTGTGAACGGTCAGTTTCGCCGTCGCGTGACGCGCGCAAGCGCGGTCGCGGCATTTGTCATTTGCGCGGTCGCAGGAGTGATCGCCTCGTCGGTATCGCAGGCCGCGACCTATACGGACGTTCCTGGGAGCCCCGATGCCAGCCTGAACCAGGCTGCCGTGAACGCTCAGGGCAGCCAGTACACCCAGAACTGTTCAGGTCTGCCGATTCCGGTGCCACAGGGCGGCGTCGTGTGGCATTTCGTGCTGCCGCAGAACGCCGGCGGTGGCGGCGGGGGCGGAGGCCCCAAGTACATCTTCACGTCGCTGACGCTGTTCTTCCAGAACGCAGGCACCGTGACGGTGACGTCGTTCGGTCCTCCGGACGCGATGCACGCGTACGTGTCCACGCCGACCGACGACGTCTTGCTCGGCGGCGTCGCTGACGGCGCGACGACGGAGGACCCGTCGACGTTCCCGGAGACGTTCAACCTGTCGCACACGTGTGCGTCACAGCAAGGGACCACGACGACCTCGAGTTCGACGACGTCGAGCTCCAGCACGACAGCACCGACGACATCGACTTCGACGACGACGTCGACGTCGACATCGACGTCGACCAGCACGACGGCACCATCGACCACGAGTACCACGGCATCGACGACGTCCACGACGATCGAGGCGAGCACGACACTTCCGTCCACCTCGACATCAACGACGGTGCCGGAAACGTCGACAACGGTCGGCGGTACGACGGTGTCGACGGAAGGTTCGACGAGCACGACTGAACCGACCACCACGACGACAGTCGGCACCACCGTCTCGACGGAAGGCACCACGGTGACGACCGTGGGCACGACGGTCGGGACACAGGGTTCGGGAACGTCCGCCGGTGGAGTGTCCACGGGCGGCACACTGCCTCGCACCGGCGGTACGTCGACCACATCGGTTGTCATCGCCCTGTTCGTGATTGGGCTCGGGCTCGCCTTGCGGGTCGCAGCATCCCGGCGGGTCATGCGATGAGACGCGGGCGCCTGCAGGGCGCCCACGTCGAATCAGCATTTCATCCGATGTGGGGGAGGCTGATCGCGACGCATCGGCCGCATGCTTTGCGAGCATGACGTCGCCCAGCCGACTGTGGCCGCACTCGTGAAACTACGCGTCGGGATCGTGCTGTGGGCGCTCTCGTGGGTGCCCTACGGGATCATCCTCGGACTGTCCGGCGCGTGGTACACGGTGGCGTGGACGCTCGAGATCCTGCTGGGCCTCGTCGGCATCACGATCGCGGGCAGCGAGTTCGCGCAGGCGATCAAAGCGGAAGGCTGGAAGCGAGCGCCGGCGGTCGCCTGGCACGCGCTACGCCACGGTCAAGAGGTTGACGCTCCTCGGTGAGCGTCGAGGGCGACCAGCCACCATCGGCCAGCGGGGACTTTGATTCAATGCCCGGCGTGGGATCGGTCGCCGGCGTGCACGAGTTGTCGGCAGGGCCGCTGCGCGTACGGCTCACAGCAGAGCATCGCCTCCACATCGGTTGGACCGAGCCGAGCTGGCTCGGACCGGGAGAACTGCTCGCTCCTGGGCGCGCCGATCACGCTGAACTCCGGCCGGCTCACGAAGTCGCAACGCCGGAAGGACTCGCCGTCGCCGTCACACTGGACTGCGGATCATTGCGAGCGGAGATCCGCGCGTGTCCTGAGGCCGGGATTGCAGTGCTGCGGTTCCAGGCGCGAGACGGCCTGGATGGGATCGCCTCCGGAGAGTTTGCGCGTCCGGCCGTCGCATGGCGCTTCGACCCCGAATCGCGCGCTGCGGGCGACGCGCCCGAGGGATTGCGCGGCTTCGCCTATCAGTACACCGAGTTCGCGTATCCCGTGTTCGCGGACGAGGCGCTTGCCATCTGGCGGCTGCTCCCTTTCCGCCCTGCGGTGGTGATGCCGCTCGGTTTGGTTGCGTCCGACAGCCGAACCCTGCTGCTCGCACCGCTGCACAGCTTTCACGAGCAGGCGATTGCCGTTCCCGCCGGTGGCGACGATCTCGACGCCGGAGTTCGTGTCGGCTGGCACGGCGACCTCGATCAGGTCGATGCCGGCTTCGCCACCGAGCTCGCCGTGATTCCCGGCGACGGTCCCCGTGAATGCCTGACGCGCTGGGCCGCGCTGCTCCGAGCGCGATCGGGAGTGGTCGCGCCCGCGCGCGACTCCGACGCGCTCGGTACGCATCTTTCCTACTGGACCGACAACGGCAGCGCCTACTGGTATCGCACGCAACCGGGCCTCGACGTCGAGTCCGGCATCGTCGCCACGGTCGACGATCTCGAGGCGCGAGGCATGCACATCGGTGCGGTGCAGCTCGACTCGTGGTGGTATCCGCACGAAGTACTGCGCCCCTTCGACACCGATGACTGGGTCGTGCCGCCGAGCGGCATGGTCGTCTGGGAGCCACGTCCCGACGTCCTGCCCGACGGCGTTGCCGCTCTGCACGAGAGGCTGGGTCGGCGTCCGCTCGTGACGCATTGCCGGCATCTCTCCGCGTCGTCGCCGTATCTCGATGCCTTCCCGTGTTGGGTCGATGCCGACCGCGCGCACCCTCAGACACCGGAGCTGTACGAACGGCTGCTCGACCAAGCGGTCGCTTGGGGCGTGCAGACGTTCGAGCACGACTGGCTCGTCGAATGCTTCCTCGGCGTGCGTGGACTGCGCGAGGCGAACGGCCGCGCGGCGTCGTGGCAAGGCGGTATCGACGCGGCGTTGGCCGCGCGCGGGCTCACCGCGCAATGGTGCATGGCGACGCCCGCCGACTTCGCCAACACGAGCCGGCTCAGCCGGATCACCTCGATCCGTACGAGCGGCGACCATGGATATCTGGTCGGCCCTGACGTGCTGTGGGCATGGTTCCTCTACACGAACATGCTCGCCCGGGCGCTCGGCATGTGGCCGTACAAGGACGTGTTTCGTTCGGCGACTGAAGCTCCGCACCGAGACGTCGAGGCGCTACTCGCCGCGCTGTCGGCCGGGCCGGTCGGCATCGGCGATCCGCTCGGCGCCGCAGATCCAGGAATCGTCCGCCGCGCTTCGCGCGCGGATGGAGTCCTCGTGCGTCCTGACGTGCCGATCGCGGCGGCTGACAGGAGCTTCGCGGCGCCTCCGGTCGGGGCCGCGTCACCGATCATCGGGACCACCCATTCGCAGCACTCCACCGGACGTTGGGGGTACGCCTTCGTGGTCAACGTCGGCCGGCACGATGAGCTCGTCGAACACCGAATCGACCTCCAGGCCCTCGGAACTGATCGGCCGCACACCGCGGACACGATCGCGTACGACTGGCACCGCGGGACCTGCGCGCTTCTCCCGCACGACGCGAGCTACGACGTGACGCTCGGGAGGCTCGACTGGGATTTCCGCGTACTCGCGCCGGTGCTCCCGTGCGAGATCGCGGTCGTGGGCGATCCGCACCTCTACGCCACCGCGGGCGATGCGCGCATCGCCGACGTCACCTCGGATGACGATGGCGCCAACGTCGTCATTCTCGGCGCGCCCGGCGAGCGGATCACCATCACAGGATGGTCGATGCGTCCGCCGACCGCGCGCACATGGACTCCGACGGGTGGACGTGAGCACATCGACATCTCATATGACGCGACGAACTCGACCTGGCGGACCGGCGTCGAAGTGCCGGTAACGGGTTGGGTCGTGCTCCGGGTTGCGGCGGGTCTTTGAGGCGTCAGTTCGCGGTGGGAGGTGCCGACTGCCCGACCCGCGCTTGGAATTGCGGCTCTCGCAGCGGACCGCCGCTCTCGGCGGGCGCGGTCGGACCCTCACTGCCTTCGAGCGCGGCGCGTACCGCGGCGCCGTCGACGGTCTCGTGTGCGACCAGCACCTCGACGAGGCGATCGAGTGCGTCTCGATGATCACCTAGCAGGGCGAGCGCGCGCTCCTCCGCCCGACGCAAGAGGCTCGACACTTCTTCGTCGATGAGCTTCTGGGTCTCGTCGGCGTAGGCGCGGCTGCGAATCTCCTCGTTGCCCAGGTACTGGGGTGAACCGCCGGCAAAGCCGACGGGACCGAGCCGCTTGCTCATCCCGTACTCGCGCACCATGCGCGTCGCGAGATCGGTCGCGCCGGCAAGATCGCTCGCCGCTCCCGACGACGCTTCGCCCAACACGAGGAGTTCCGCCGCGCGGCCGCCGAGCCGCACGGCAAGAGAGTCCTGCAAGTAGCTCTCCGGGTACAGGTGCCGCTCGTCCGCGGGGAGCTGTTCGGTCACGCCGAGCGCTTGTCCGGCGGGCAGGATCGTGACCTTCTCGACCGGATCGGCGTGCGGCGACAGCTCGGCCACGAGCGCATGCCCGGACTCGTGCACCGCGACCGCGTACTTCTCGTCCGGCAGCAGCGCGTTCGTCGCTTCGCGGCGACCGAGGAGGATCCGATCGCGCGCGGCCGAGAAGTCCGCCGCAGTGATCACGGTGCGGCCGTCGCGTACCGCGACGATGGCGGCTTCGTTGACGAGGTTCGCGAGATCGGCGCCGGAGAAGCCGGGTGTCCCGCGGGCGACGGCGTCCAGGTCGACGTCGTCGGCGAGGTGTTTGTCGAGTGTGTGCACTCCGAGAATCGCAGCCCGCTCGCGCAAGTTGGGCAACGGGATCTCGACTTGACGGTCGAACCGACCTGGACGCAACAGCGCCGGGTCGAGTGTCTCCGGACGATTCGTCGCGGCGAGGACGACCACGCCCGCTGACGGATCGAAGCCGTCCATTTCTGCGAGCAACTGGTTCAACGTCTGCTCGCGCTCGTCGTTCTGCACGAACGCGCCGCCGCGCCGTTGTCCGATCGCGTCGACCTCGTCGATGAAGATGATGGCCGGCGCGGCTTTGCG
>JBKPCL010000032.1:0-12694 GCA_046727335.1 Actinomycetota bacterium | reverse complement strand
AGGAGCTCGTCGGCGAGCTCGCACACCCGCTCTTCGTCGGCGCGTCCGACGATGAGCGCGCGTGCACCGTCCTCGAGCACCTCTTTCAAGGTGACGACCTCACCGGCCACCTCGGAGGTCCGCGCCAGGACGACGTTCAGCGACTCGTTGAGCACGACTTCTTGACCGCGCCGAAGGTCGTCGACCTCGATCTCCGGGTGGAGGGCAACTCGCATCTTGCGACCGGCCGTGAAGATGTCGACGGTGCCGTCGTCGTTCGTGCCGAGGAACGTGCCGTAGGCCGACGGGGGCATCGTCAGCTTCTCGACCTCCTCGCGGAGCGCGGCGATGTGCTCGCGCGCTTCACGCAGGGTTGCCGAGAGCTTCTCGTTCTGCGAGACGGCCTGAGCGAGCTGGCCCTTGGTCTCGAGGAGTCGTTCCTCGAGCGTGCGGACCCGCTTGGGCGCATCCTGGAGACGGCGGCGCAGGACCACGACCTCTTCCTCGAGGCCCTTGATCATCTCTTGCAGTTGGTCGACCTGCGCCTCGTACTCGGTCAGTCGCCGCTCGTGCTCGGAAGCCATGACTGACCACCTCCTCGATCGTTCTCGGACCCTAGTCCTGTGTTCAGGTGCCAACGGGCGCATCCGATACCGGCTCGACGCTCTTTCCCCGAACGGCTGTCTTCGAACGGATCGCAGCGCCGATCGGTCAGAGAGTCTTCAGGGCCGGAGCTCCGTGCACCTGGATTTGTCACGTGTTCGTGTGATAAATTGTGCCGGAGGTGGAGGCCGGTTCCAGCCTTTCCGCCGGCGCTTGTCATCATCACTCGACTGACCCACTCGACTACTACTGGGCAAAAGTGAGGACACTGCGATGAAGGTCTGGATCGACCAGGATCTCTGCACCGGCGATGGGCTGTGCGAAGAGATCGCACCCGACGTCTTCACGCTCCTCGACGACGGGCTCGCCTACGTCAAAGAAGGCGACAAGGTCTTCTCGAACCCCGGGGGCGCCGAGGGCCTCGCCAACATCCCCGACGGTCAGCTCGACGCGGTCGTCGAGGCCGCCGAGGAGTGCCCCGGGGAGTGCATCTTCATCGAAGCCGAGTGACGCAACCGGCACAGTCCGGTCGACCTTCGAACGGGGCCCGACAGGGCCTCGTTTCGCGTCTCCGCCTGCCGGCGGCAGGAACCGAGCACTCTCTCGACTCGTCATAGCAGCGTGCATGCGCGTCCGATTCGATGAGCCGGCGCGTGTTCGCGGCCGCCGCATGCGTCGAGACGTCACTCGACGAGGCAGGGGCCCGTGTCGACCGGTGCGGGGGTGCGCGCGGCGAGGCCGTTCAGGACGGGCCGTACCTCGACGTCGGTGACCGCGTAGCTCGTGTCGCTGTGCGCGGGGTCGATCGCGAACGCGACGCCGATGACATCGCCGCTCGTGTCGACGAGCGCGCCGCCCGAGTCACCCGGTTTCAGCACGGACGCAAGCACGTACACATGCCGCCGGCTCGAGCCGGTGCGATAGATGTCGCTGCCGACGGCGAGGATCTCGTCACCGACGCGCGCGGGCGAGGCCGTCAGCGGCCCGCCTCCGGGATGGCCATAGACCGCGCCGGTGTCGCCGACGGCACCGGCGACGAGCCGCAACGGCGGCGCGGTCAAGCCCCGCACGGAGAGCAGCGCGAGATCGCGCACGGGATCGAATACGACGACGTTCGCATCCCACTGCTCGCCTTGCGCGTCTTCGACCTGAGTGTTGTCCTCCCCCGCGACGACATGCGCGTTCGTCACGACGAGTCCGGGCTGGACAACCCAGCCGCTTCCTTCCTGAATCTCGCGACACGCCCGACCGGTGACCTTCACGACCGAACGGCGCACACGCGCATCCACCGCCGCGCTGAGTGCCGTCTGCGGAGGCCTGCCCGGATTCGGCGGCTCGTCGAGCGGACCGAGTGCCGAGGGATACGGCGCATCCGACACCGCCCGCCCCCACGCCGCGAACTGCGATGGCTGCTCGGGTCCCCAACGCTCGACTTCGCCGACGACCCAGGAATCTCGGGCCATGCGGGCCGGCCAGCCCTTCGCGGTCGCCAGCGACGGAATCGTCATCCACACGAGTACCAGCACCCCGAGTGCCCCGATGGCCGCGCCCGCGGCGCGATCCCACGTCGGCATGGTCCGGGTCGACGGGAAGATGCGATGCACGAAGAGACCGATGGTGAGTCCGAGCGCCTGCCCGAGCGTGGCGGCGAGCAGGATGAACAGCACGCCGACGGTCACGCGATCCTCGGCACCGGTGCCGCCGAACGTCGTGACGATGCGCGGTACGAAGTGGACGCCCACGACGAGCGCGACCGCGACGCCGATCCACGCGAAGACGCGCGCCACGAAGCCGAGGCGCCAGCCGCCGACCGCGGCGCCGATGGCCGCCGCGATGATCGCGACGTCGAGACCGTTCACTCGCGAATGGTTTCTGCGCCGTCGAGCTTCATTGCTCGGCGAGCAACAGTCGGGCGTGGGTCAGAAAACCGGTATGCGCCACCATTCGGTGATCCGGACGAATGGACTGGCCTTCGACGTGCCAGCCCCGCTGCAGCACTTCCACCGTCTCGGCCATGCCGAACGGCGAGTCCGCCAGCTCTTCTCGTAACCGGCCGACCTGGAGAATGGTCGGCAGGTACGCCAAGAGAATTCCGCCCGGCCGCAACGCCTCCGTCGCGTGCTTGACGACGCGCCACGGCTCGGGGAGGTCGAGCACGATCCGGTCGACGTCGCTGACGTCGACGCCCTCGTACACATCACGAACCTGCACGTCGAGGGGAACGTCCGCGCCGAGGAAGCCGTGCACGTTCCGCACTGCGCGTTCGGCGAAATCGGCGCGGATCTCGTATCCCGTCACGTGACCGGTCGGACCGACGGCGCGCAGGAGCGCCGTCGTCAAGGCACCCGACCCGACGCCTGACTCCACGATGCGCGCACCCGGAAAGACGTCGGCGAGCATCAGGATCGGACCGAGGTCCTTCGGATAGATGACCTGCGCGCCGCGCGGCATTTCGAGGACGTACTCGGACAACGTCGGCCGCACGGCGACCAGCCGGGCGTTGCGCGAGGTCCGAAGCGTCGCGCCGTCGTCCTGCCCGATGATGTCGTCGTGCTGCACCGCGCCCGCGTGGGTGTGGAACTGCGCGCCGGCCGCGAGTGTGATGAGGTGCCGCCGCCGGCGGTTGTCGACCAGGAGCACCCGGTCGCCTGCGGCGAAGGGGCGTCTCACGACTCCACCCGCACGTCGACATCCCCGCCGGCCGCTCGGGCGCGAAGCCGGCAGAAGGCGCACACATCGCTCGTCGTCGGTGCCCCGCATTCCACGCACGGACGCAGATCGGCGCGTTCGTCCTCGACATCGGGCACGAAGCGATCGCGCACCCGCTCCAGGAAGCCGAACACGAATGCCGCCTTCGTGCCCGGCGAGCGTTCCTCGATCGCGTTGAGCACGTCCTTGTAGCCGAGGTGGCGGTTGCCCGCGGCCATCGGACACTCGTCCACGATGTAGTCGATGCCGCTCAACAGGCAGTACGCGGCAAGTTCGCGTTCGCCGAGCCGGATCAGTGGCTTGATCTTGCGAACGAAGCCCGGCGCCGCCTCGAGCACCGGTGATTGCCTGCCCAGATAGCCGGCCTCCCAGCGCAGCACGTTGCCGAACAGCACCGCCGCTTCGTCATCGAGGTTGTGTCCCGTGGCGACCACGTCATAGCCGTTCGTGGTCGCCACCTCGTTGAAGATGTGGCGCTTCGACAGCCCGCACGCCGAACACGGCACTCGTTTCGCCGCGCGGGAGCCGTCGGGAACGTCGAAGCCGTACGACTCGCGGAGATCGACCTCGATGAGACGCAGGCCGCGAGTGCGCGCGAAGTCGCGCGCGTATGCGCCGGACGCGTCGGAGTACTCGCCGATGCCAAGACCGAGATACAAGCCGTCGGCGTCGACGTCCAGCTCACGGAGCAGCTGCCAGAGACCGAGCGAATCCTTGCCACCGGACACCGCGACGAGCACGCGATCGCCCGCCTCGACCATGTCGAAGTCGTCGATCGCTCGGCGAACTTGCTCGCGGCAATGGTGCAGGAAGCAGCCGCGACAGAAGCTGGCGTTATGGCGACGGATCTCGATGACGGCCGGCGCTCGGCAGCGGCGGCACTTCACTCGGTCGACCTCGACGCCGCACCACGCTCGGCACTCATGCGCCGCCACCGGACACGACGGGCCGGATTTCGACGATGTCTGTGTCGCCGAGCGGTTCGTCGTGCGTCACCAGCATGTCGTTCCGAATCACGAGCACGGCTTCGGGCACGACGTCGAGTGAGTGCAGCAGCTGACCCACCGTGCGCGGCGCCACCATGTCGAGCTCCCGGCGCGGGTTGCGCAACACCACCTTCATGGTGGCATCAGGTTATCGGGACGCCGTACGCGGCTATTTGCGAAGCGGGCGCCGCGCGAGGACCTCGAGCACGTCGCCGTCGCGGATGACAGTGCGGTACACGACCGCTTCGTCATCACGAGCCAGGCGCCGGAGCAACCGGACGCTGGTCGCGGCAACGCCGACGAGCAGCCAGCCGCGCGAACCGGCCAGACCGCGGCGAAAGCCGAAGATGGTGAGGCGGCGGAGCAGGACCGAAAACATCGAATCGCGAATCAGATCCGGCGGATCTCGAGCACGGTCTGCCGTTTCCTGCCCTTGCGACGGCCGATCCAGTACGCGGCGGCGACGGTCACAACTCCGATCGCGAGCGCGATCGCGATCGTCGGCAGCCTCGCGGCCTCCGCACGCTCGTCGACCTCGCCGCGCAGCTCACGCAGCTTCGCCTCGATGTCGTCGCGCGTGACCTTGCTGGGAAGCACTTCGGCCGGTCTGCGGCTCATGATGCGCGCCTCCTGCGGCTGGTTCGATTCGCAATCATCCAGATCAAGCCCGCCGTCGCCAAGAACACGACAACGACCACCGCGTACGGCACCCACGACCAGTTGCCCGTGAGGTGCTCGCCGGTTTGCTCCTGGAGAACGCGGAGCACTCCGATCTCCAAGAACACCACGCCCATCCCGAAGATCAGCGCGCCGAGCACCCCGAAGCCCGCGTACTTGCCGAGCGCTTTGAGCGGATCGACCGTCTCCTGTCTCGCGTACGCGACCACCAATTCTCGGAGTTCGCGGATCGTTTGCTGCGGGTTGTCGGCCACTGGCGTCCCTTCAATCCGGCGCCGGAGTTTCGCGGTGTGCGTTACCCCGTTGCAAGGGCATGAACCGCCGGCGCCGGCCGGGGAACCACGCCCCCGACGGCTCCGAGGTCGGGATACGAAGCAACGATGCGGGCCATCTCCGTCTGCAGCGCGCGGCCGCCGGCGGTGGAGAACGCGCCGTTGGCCAGGAACGCGAAGCGAAGGTGTTGGCCGTCGTCGAGGATCCCGGACAATCCGACGACGCCGTCGATCTCGCCGGTCTTGGCGCGCAGCACGCCCGCGAGGGGATCGCCGACGAAGCGCTCGGCCAGTGTTCCGGTCTGCCCCGCAACCGGAAGCCCGCGGTCGAGGTCAGCGAACTGCTTCGTCCGCATGAGCGCGAGCACCTGCGCGAGCGCGTTGCAGGTCACGCGATCAGACGGCGCGAGGCCTGACCCGTCATGCAACGCGAATCCTCGGGTCGGGACGCCGAGCGCGGCGAGCGTGCGCGTGATCGTCTCGATGCCGGCGGCCGTCGTGCCCGAATGCGCCGCGGCGAATCCGATCTCGCGTGTCAGCAACTCGGCCGTGTAGTTGTCGCTCGAGGTGAGCATCTCGTCGACGAGCGCCCCGATCGGGGGCGACGAAATGTGAGCGATGCTTCGAGTGTGAGCCGGCGCAGTCTCGTGCCGTGCGCCTCCGTCGACCGTCACTCCCGCTCCCCCGAGCAGCTCTTGCAATCGTTGCGCGGTGAGGACCGCGGGATCGGGTGCGGCGATCGGACCGCGGGGATCGACGAAGCCGCCGTCGACGGCGAGCGCACCGAGCGGACCGATCTCACCGTCCCGCACGTAGCTTGGCTTCCAGTCGGGCAGGTACCGAAGCGAGTCGTAGCGACTGTCGTCGGCGACGATCGCGCCGGCGATGTGGTGCACGCCCGCGGCGACAATCGCGTTCGCGAGGTCGGCCAATCGAGTGACTGGTGCGTTCCGGTAGCGCGGCGCCCGATCCCGGAGCTGTTCGTATCCGGGCGTCGCGAGCAACGGGTCGCCGCCGCCGACGAGGAAGAGGTCGCCCTGAAGCGTCCCGTTGACGACGCGAGCCGTCGTCGCGGCGTTCGTGACCAGTCGCCTGCTCCCACCCAGGACCTTCAGCGCGGCGGTCGCGGTCAAGAGCTTTTGATTGGACGCCGGCGCCAACGCCTCATCGCTTCCAGCGGACGCGATGCGACTCGCCGTCGGTGTCGCGACGATCGCGCACGAGCGGTACGGCGCCACCAGTGCTGCCAACTGACGACCGAGCTGGGTCTTCGCAGCCTCGTCGATGAACAACGCGGGCGTGCGGCGCGGGGACCAGAGCGGCGTCGCGGCGTGCGTCTCCAACGCGTTCGTGGCCGACGCGAGCGCCGGACGGTTGTCGCGCAGGCCGACCGCAAGCAGCGCGACTGCAGCGATCGCGCACAACAACGCGACGACGCGCAGCACAACTCGCCGACGAATGGTCACGCGCGAGTGTGGGTCTCGAGGAAGCGCGCGTAGCGCCAGAGATGTGCCAACGCGGTCACGGCCCGGTTCGCCGACGCGTAACAGAGTCGTCCCGTCGCACGCACGGTCGCCGGTCCCGGATTGTCGGGAGATGCGACTGCGAGCTCGGTCGCGGTGAGAATCGGCTTGCCGCTGGCGGCGGATATGTCGGCGGCCGCCTGCGCGAACCGGGCGTCCTGCCGCTCGTGATACGCGACGATCCGGTCGAGGCCGTGGCCCGGGTAGAACGGTCCGTCGCGCATCAGCCGGGCCTGATTCGACTGGATGCCGAGCCCCAGATAGACGATCGCGTCGACGTCAGGATGGTTGGCGACGAGCTCCATCACTTGCGGAATCGTGTCGCGAGTCTCGCCACCGGCGAAGTCGATCGGATTGTTGCGACTCCAACGAGGTGGCAGCTTCTCCTCGATTGCGGCGCGTAGGTCGTCGGGCAGCGCGACCAGTTCGAGCACGCCGCTGCGCGTGATCGCGTCGGCGGTCACGACTCCCCAACCGCCGGCCGTTGTGATCACGGCTGTTCGCGGCCCGCGCGGCAACGGCTGGGTCGCGAACGTCGCAGCCGCTTCGAACGCCTCCTCGACGGTCGTCGCGCGGGTGAGGCCGGCCTGGTGGCACATCCCGTCGAAGACGCGGTCGTCGGACGCAAGGCTTCCCGTGTGTGACGCGGCCGCCCGCTGACCGCCCGCAGTCGTGCCGCCCTTCACGACGACGATCGGCTTCTGCGGCGCGCCGCGCGCGAGGCGGTTGAACAGGTCGCGCCCGTCCGCGATGCCCTCGAGGTACGCGAGGCTCACGGCGGTCGCATCGTCGGTCGCGTACCACTCGAGATAGTCGGCGATGGTGACCGCGGCGGCGTTGCCGGCGCTCACCGCCCGGCTGACGCCGACACCCGACTGCACCGCCCAGTTCTCGAACGACGACACGAAGTTGCCCGACTGGCTCGCGATCGCAATCCGACCCGCAGGCGGATACGGCGCAACGATCTGCGCGCAGAGCCGCACGGGCGTCGACACGATGCCCTGGCCGTTGGGACCCGCGAGCATGACGCCAAGCTCCTCCGCGAGCGCGACCAGCTCCACCTCGGCGCGGCGGCCGTCGGCACCCGCCTCGCCGTAGCCCGCGCTCGTGAGGAACGCCGCGCCCACACCTTTCTTCGCGCACGCCTTGAGCAGGTCGAGATTCGCCGATGCCGGCGTACAGACGAACACGAGATCCCATGGTCCGTCGGCAACGTCATCGATCGTCCGCGCCGTCTCGACACCGAGAACGGAGGTGCCCTCCAGGTTCGTCGCGGCGACGCGGCCGCGGTAGCCCGCGGCGAGGATGTTGTGGAGCGCGACGAAGCCGAACTTGCCGGGGTGCGTCGACGCGCCCGCGACGATGACGCCGCGCGGTTCGAAGAGCGCACGGAACTGTTCGTTGGTCGGTCGCGCGCGTCGCGCTGTCCCGGCCAGCTCGTCGACAACGAGCGCGCCGTCGCTGATCTCGACGAGCGCGTCGACAGCCAGCGGTCGACCACCGGAGACGATCAGCGGGTTCACGTCGACGGCCGCCACGTCGGGCCGGTCCTCGGCGAGCTGCGAGAGCCCCAGCAGCACCGCCCGGAGGGCGCCGCGATCGACGGCGGGTTCGCCACGGAACGGCTCGAAGATCCGCTGGGTGACGAGGTCGTCGACGAGCGCATCGGCATCCGCGACCGTCAGCGGCACGAGACGGAAGGCGACGTCGTGGACGGCCTCGGCGAGCACTCCCCCGACGCCGAGCATCACGCACGGTCCGAACTGCGGGTCGCGCACGAGGCCGGCGATGAGCTCGCGCGTCCCGCGCACCATCGGCGCGACGAGCAGGGCGACCTCGCCGTCCTCTGGAGTTGCGGCCGCGAGGAGTTCGGTCGCGGCGGCGCGGACGGCCGGAGGTTCGCCGAGCGCCAACCGCACGAGGCCGCGCTCGGTCTTGTGGGCGATGCCGGCGCCGCACAGCTTCACGACGACCGGGAAGCCGAGCGCCTCCGCGGCGGCGACCGCGTCGTCCGCGTCGGTCGCGAGTCGCTCGTCGAGGACAGGGACGCCGTAGCGCGCGAGCAGCTGTTTCGACGCCGCCTCCGAGAGCGTGGGCACGGCCCACGAGGCTATCTGCGCGCTCGGCGAGGGGTCGGGCTCAGGGCGTGCCGAACCGCGTGAGCGCGCCGCGATCGTCGAACGCCATGTTGGGAGCCCACGCGACTTCCCAGCGATTGCCTTCGGGATCGGCGAAGTACCCGGACCGCACGCCGGTGTCGCGGTCGACGGGTTCGCCGACGACGGTCGCGCCCGCTTCGATCGCGGCGGCGTAGGCGGCGTCCACGTCGTCGCGTGTATCGACACAGATCGCGAGCGTGACCCCCGACCAACCACCCTCGGGTGGGCCGACGTCGGGCGCGGCTTCGGCGGCCAGCAGGTCGAGCGGATACAACGCGAGAGCCACGCCGCCCACGAGGAACGCCGCGAACTCGTCGCCGTCTTCGATGCCGATTCGGAAGCCGAGCTTGTTGTAAAAGGCGCGCAACCGGGGAAGGTCGCGTGCCCCGAGGGTCACGACGGAGAGCCGGGTCGGCAGTGGCGTCATACGGCACGCTCCTTGTCCGCCCAGAACTCGTCCCGCAGCACCCGCTTGAGCAACTTGCCGGAATCGGTGCGCGGGAGCTCCGATCGGACCTCGTACTCGCGCGGGTGCTTGTACCGCGCGAGCCGCGGCTCGACGAACGCACGCAACTCGTCGATGTCGATCGTTTCACCCACCTTCGGCTGCACGATGGCGTGGACGCGCTCGCCCCACTCGTCGTCGGGGATGCCGAAGACGGCGGCGTCGAGCACCTGCGGGTGCGCGTAGAGCACCGCCTCGATCTCGGCCGGGTAGATGTTGACGCCGCCCGAGATGATCATGTCCTTGAGCCGATCGCAGATGTAGACGTAACCCTCGTCGTCGAGGTACGCGACGTCGCCGACCGACTTCCACTCTTCGTCGGACAGCTCGGTGAGCTGTTCGGCAGTGCGGTGGTAGCCGTCCATGGCCAGACCGGTTCGGACGAAGAGCTCACCGGGCTCCCCCGGCGCCGCGTCGGAGCCGTCCTCCTTCACGACGCGAAGCTCGATCCCGCCGTACGGCTTGCCGCACGAGCCCGGCTTGCGCAGCTGGTCCTCCGGCTTCAGGACGGTGTCGACACCGAGTTCTGTCGAGCCGTAGACCTCGTAGAGGAACCCGTCGCCGAGCTTGGCGATCAGTTCCTGCTTCAACGCGTAGGGCACCGGCGCGGCGTTCGCGATGAGGCAGATCATCGACGAGAGGTCGGCCCGGGCGAGCTCGTCATCCGGGAGCGAGACGACCCGCTTCAACTGCGTCGGCGCCGAAAACGTGTTCGTCACCCGATGGTCGCGCACCAGCGCCAGCCAGCGAACCGGATCGAACTTCCGAAGGACGACGATCGGCGCGCCCAGCGTGTGTGACAACGAGGCGAACGCGAGCGGCCCGGAGTGGTACATCGGTCCCGTCGTCAAGTGCACCGAGTTCTCGTGGAGCAGGTTCAGCTCGCCGAGGAGCGTGAACACGATGCCGCGATCAGTGCGCGTGCGCAGCGCGCCCTTCGGTTTGCCGGTGGTGCCCGACGTGTAGATCATCGCCGCGCCGGCTTCCGTCGTCGCGGCGACGTCCGGTTCGGTCTCGGGCCGGCCAATGCAGACATCATCCCAAGCGACGAAGCCATCGGGAGGCGATCCTCCGTAGACGATGACAGCGCGCACCTTCGGGATCGCGTTCCTGATGCTCGCGACCACCGCGGCCTGTTCGGCATCGACGACGACGACCGTCGCGTCGGAGTTGTCGATGACGTATGCCATCTCCTCGGCGTTGAAGCGGTACGACAACGGGACCGCGACGAGGTTCAGCTTGCGGGCCGCGTGGATCGTGACGAGCACTTCCAGCGAGTTCGGGCCGCACCACACGAGCCGCTCACCGGAACTCGCGCCCGCGGCGAGCAGACCATGCGCGAGCCGGTTCACGAGCGCGTTCATCTCGCCGAACGTGGTGGTCGACGGCCGCGCACCTCCGCTCGCGTCGACGATGACAGCGTTGCGATTGGGATCGCTCTGTGCGTGCACGGCGATGGCGTCGAGAGGGGCAGCGAGCGGCTCGTTCACGTTCGCGGAGGCTAGTGGCGCACGATTACGCTCGTCTCGTGTCGCGATCGTTCGCCGTACGCGGAGTCGTCGAAGGCTTCTACGGCGTGCCGTGGTCGCACGACGCTCGTGTGGACGCGATCACCTTCCTCGCTTCCCGAGGCTTGAACGCCTACGTCTACGCGCCCAAGGACGACGCCAAGCATCGGGCCGCGTGGCGCGAGCCCTACGACGACGAAGAGCTCGACCGGTTTCGAGCGCTTGCCGCGCACGCCGAGCGACACGGCGTCCAGTTCGGCTTCGCGATCTCACCCGGTCTCGACATGACATATGCCGCGGACGACGACCGCGCCGCGCTCTACGACAAGCTGAGCCCACTCGTCGACGCCGGCGTGCCCTGGTTCTTGCTCCTCGTCGATGACATCTCCATGCGCCCGGGTCTCGCCGCCGAGCACGCCGATCTCGCCTCATGGCTGTGGCAGCGGCTGCGAACCGCGCGCGATGACGTCGCGATGGCTCTCTGCCCCACCGAGTACGTCGGCACGCGGCCGTCGCCGTATCTCTCGGTGCTCGGGGCGGGGATGCCCGCTGACGTCGACATCATGTGGACGGGCCCGACCGTGTGCTCGCCGGAGATCAACGCGGACGACGCGCTCGCGTGGGCAGAGGCGCTCGGAGATCGTCGGGTGATCGTCTGGGACAACTATCCGGTGAACGACGCGCCGATGGCGAACTCCTTGCACCTCGGGCCGTATCGGGGTCGCGATGCGAAGCTCGTGGATGTCGTCGCGGGCGTCTTGTGCAACCCGATGACACAGCCGCGTGCGTCGCTCGTGGCGCTGTCGACCGCGATGCAATTCCTCACCGCACCCGACGACTACGACGAAGCGGCGGCGTGGAGCCGCGCGATCGACGACGTGGGCGGCGATCGCGCGCAACCGCTCGCGGTACTCGCGCGCGCCTGCGCCGACAGCGCCGTCGCGTCCCCCGACGAGCTCGAGCTCGCGAGACTCGTCGACGAGCTCGAGCAGGAGGTGGACGGTCCCGGCTGGATCTCGACCGTCGAGAAAATCGCCGCTGAGCTCCGTGCCGCTCGATCGCTTCCTGATGCCTTTGCCGCTGGCGATGCGCTCGGCGCCGAGCTTGCGCCGTGGGCGGATGCCGCGCGGCGAGAGGCCGAAGCCGGGCTCGCGGCCCTCCGACTGATCCAGCGCGCTCGGCCGGTCGCTCGCATCGACGAGCGCGGCGGGGGCCGGGTCGCGGGCGTGGACGCGGAGAATGCAATGCAAACCGCCTTCCTGGTCCTGTTCGTGTGGCAATCCGCGCGTGCCGATGAGAAGGTCGTGTACGGACCTCGGTTTGCCATGTACTCCTCCGTCGTGCAGCTGGCCGACGGTCGTCCGGCCCTCGACGTCTCGCTCGCGCTGCGCGAGGACGCCAACGCCGTCGACCGGCTCTGCCGTCTTGCGTTGGAGGTGTACGACGCCTGGCGGACGGAGTCCGACGCACCCGTGAAGGTGTTCGTCGACGGAGAACGGCGCGTCGCCGGCGACGACGGCACGTTCGACGGCCACGGCCGAGTCGCGCTCGTTCGAGCCGGATCGGCCGTCACCCGCGTCCGACCGGGGCAACAGCTGCCGTTCCGGGATCGGCGCCTCGCATGAGCGAGATCGAGCCGGCGATCTCGGTGGTGATGCCGGCCTTCAACGAGGCCGAGATCCTGACGACGTCGGTGAAGGACGTCGTCACGGCGATGCGCGGGCGCGCCGTCCCGTTCGAGCTCGTCATCGTCGAGAACGGATCGACCGACG
>JBKPCL010000031.1:0-12718 GCA_046727335.1 Actinomycetota bacterium | reverse complement strand
CCACCACCGAGAACAACACGTTGCAGTTTTCGTCGGCAGCGTCAGATGTGTATAAGAGACAGCGGCAATGGTTCAGCGTTCGGCGCCCGTTCGTCTATCGGCGGCGGTTTCGCGAGCGGTGGCCGGTGGCCGAGCGCGATGCGTGTGGGTGCCAAAACTCGGTGCGCGCCTCGAGAAATCGGTGATTTGCAGGCCGGACGCTATTTTTGGCACCACAGGGCGACCTGACGCTCGAGCATCCGCAACTGGTGGCGCAGGAGCAGGATCTCGATTTCCTTCTCCCGCTCGAAGCGCCTGCACAGCACGAACAGCTCTAGCAGCCGCCGCAGCGACCAAGAGAGAAACGACACGAGCACGCGCTCAGGACGACCCGCCCCGGACGCTGACCCTACCCGGTCAGGCCGCGAATCTCAGAAGCCACCCCCCGAAAGCCGTAACCCGAGTTCTCGGCACATTCACACGCCTTTTGATTGGTTCCGAGCAGACAAACGCGCTATGGCCTGTGATCGCACGGCCGACGATGAGCGTGTTCATCTCGCGCGTGCCCTCATACGAATAGATCGCCTCTGCGTCGGCCACGAAGCGGCCGACACTCTCCTCGAGCAGGATTCCGTTCCCACCGAAGAGCTCGCGCGCCCAGCCCACCGTCTCCCGCATCCGGACGGTACAGAACGCCTTCGCGAGTGACGCATGCTCGTCGTCCATCACGCCCGCATCGAGCAGTTGCGATAGCCGGACGAGGAGGCATTGACTCGCTGTCACGTTGCTGAGCATTCGCACCAGCAGATCTTGGATCAGCTGGAACGACGCGATCGGCCTCCCGAATTGCTCTCGCCGCCGTGCGTAGGCGAGCGCGATCTCGTACGCGCCGAGCGCACACCCGGCTGCCTGCCACGCGACGCCGGCGCGCGTCATCCGCAGCACGTCGGCCGTCGCACGAAAGCTCGTCGCCTTTTGGAGGCGGTGCGATTCGGGCACACGTGCTCCGTCGAGCGAGATGACGCCGTTCTGGACGACGCGCAGCGCGATCTTGTCCTTGAGCGTCTCGGTCGAGACGCCGGGCGTGCCCTTCTCGACCAGGAAGCCCTTGACCTGGTTGTCTTCGACGTCACGCGCCCATATCACGGTGACGTCCGCAAACGGCGCGTTCCCGATCCACTTCTTCTCACCGTCGAGCACCCACTCGTCGCCGTCGCGCCGCGCCCTGGTCGTTAGGCCTCGCGCGGCCCCGGATCCGACCTCCGGCTCCGTGAGCCCGAAGGCGCCGATGGTCTCGAAGCGGGCCATCCGCGGAAGCCACTGTTCTTTCTGCTCCTCCGAGCCGGCCAGGTAGATGCTTCCCATCGCAAGGCCGGAGTGGACGCCGTGCCACGTCGCGAACGAGCAGTCGATGCGAGCTGTCTCCATTGCGACGAGGCCGTCCAGCAGAAACGACTTCCCCGGGCAACCATAGCCGACGTACGGCAGCCCGCCGAGGCCCAGGTCCGCCCACGGCTCGACGAGCTCGAACGGAAACTCCGCCCGGGTCCAGTAGCGATTGATGACCGGGGCGACACGCTGCTCCATGAATGCGCGCACGCGTTCGAGCAGCTCGCGATCCTCGTCGGGCAGGAGCATTCGGAGCCCGTAGAAATCTTCGAGCGCGGGTGTCGCGATGGGCGCCGCGATCACGAGTCCTCCTCGGCCAGGAACCGCTCGACGAGGCGGGCTATCTCTTCGGGTCGCGTGATCGCAAACAGGTGACCGCCGCCCTCGACGGCGGCGAACGTGGCCCCATGGATGAGGCGAGCGAGCACGTGTCCGTTCGCAACATGCGAGATCGGGTCGTCGTCACCGGCCAGTACGAGCGTTCGCTGCCGCAGGCAGTGGAGCCAGGGAAGGCTCGTCCACCCGACCGTGGCGAGGAGCTGCCACCAGTACCCGGCGGTGGACGGGGGGTGAAGCAGCCGGAGCGCACCCTGCCGGCGCAGGATCTCGGGATCACGTCGAACGTCGCCCCCGTACAGCCTGGGGCCGATCGCCTCCAGGAAGCGCGGCGACGTGTAGCGTCGCGTGTTGAGCAGGATCGGAAGCACGCGGAGATCTCCGGGCACGCTCGTCCAGCCCGTTCCCGTCGCTGCCAGCACGAGTCTTCGGATGCGCGAGGGCTGGCGGTACGCGAGCTCCTGCGCGACGAGCCCGCCCCAGGAGATCCCCATCAGGTCGACCTGCTTCAAACCCAGCTCGTCGAGGAGGTCGACGGCGTAACCGGCGACCCGCCGCAGGGACGGACGGGAGCGCGGCACGTCCGACTCGCCGGCCCCCGGCGCATCCCACGCAATTGTCGACCGTCGGTCGAGCGCATCTTGGAACGGTTGCGTGAGCTCGAGGCTCGCCCCGATGCCGCTCGTCAGCAGAAGCGGCGCGCCCGCCCCGGCCACGGAATAGCGGAGCCTGACGCCGTCGATCTCGAGGTAGTCGACCGTGGTCGTCTTCATCCGTGCACGTAGAGGCCTGGCGCCGGGTCGAGCGGCGGGTACGACGCCGAGCCGAGACGGCGCGGCGCTCGCCGCTCGTCTCCCGACCGCTCCGCGAGCCAGTCCAGCCAGTGATCCCACCACGTACCCTCGCGCTCGGCGGCGCCTGCCAGCCACTCGTCCGGGTCCGACGGCAGCGCGGCGTTTGTGAGAAACCGGGAGCGACCATTGCCGGGCGGGTTGACGAGCGCCTGGATGTGGCCGCTCGAGCTGAGCACGAACTGCGACTCGCCGCCGAGCAAGAGCGAGCTGGCGTAGCAAGCTCTCCACGGCGTGATGTGATCCGTCGACGCTCCGAGCACGTACGAGTCGAGCGCAACGTTCCGCAGATCGATCGGCACACCTCCGATCTCGAAGACACCCGGGTGCGCGAGCGCGTTGACGGCGAACATGCGCAGGAAGTCGATGTGGAGCCCAGCGGGCAGGTTCGTGTTGTCCGCGTTCCAGGCGAGCACGTCGAACGCGGGAGGCTCGTTCCCGAGCAGGTAGTTGTTGACCCAGTAGCTCCAGACCAGGTCGTTCGGGCGCAGCCAGGCGAAGGCGCGTGCCAGCTCGCTCCCCGCGAGCACCCCGCGCCGGCGGGAGCGCTTGACCGCCCTCGCCACCGCGTGGTCGGTGCCGAACCTCAGCAGCGTGCTCGGCGACGCCGCGTCGAGAGCGGTCACGAGGAAGGTCGCAGATGCGACGCGGCTGTCGCCTCGGGCAGCGAGGACTGCGAGAACGGCAGCCGTCGTGATTCCGCCCGCACACGCACCCGCGACGTTGACCGACGGCGAGCGCGCGATCCTGCGGGCGACGGCGAGCGCGCGCTCCGTCTCCTCCACGTAGCGTGTGAGATCCCAATCGCGGTGCTCGACGGTTGGATTGCGCCAGCTGATGGTGTACACCTGCTGTCCGCGCGAGACGGCGTGCTCGATCAAGCTGCGACCCGGCGCGAGGTCGAGGATGTAGTACTTGTTGATCTGGGGCGGCACGATGACGAGCGGGGATCGCAGGACGTTGGACGTGGCCGGCTGGTACTGGATCAGCTCGAGGACGTCCGTGCGATAGACCACGGCTCCGGGGCTGCATGCGATCTTCTCGCCGATCGTGAACGGCTCGCTGTTCACCATCGAGGGCATGGCCCCGTTGTGGCGCAGGTCGGAGACGAAGTTCCGGGTCCCGGCGATCACGCTGCGTCCCCGCGTCTCGCGTGCGCGCCTGAGTGCGGCCGGGTTTCCGACGAGCCAGTTCGTGGGCGCGACGGCGTCCGCCACGAGGGAGAGCAGGAAGCGCGCCTTGTCCGCGGCTTGCTCGTCCACCGAGACCGCGTCGGGGAGGCTCTTCAGCTCGCGCTCGAGCAATCCGTACGCCTGCTGCCAGCGGCGAAAGAATGCGTTCGTGCGCCAGCTCGGGTCGGCGAAGCGCCGGTCGTCCCGCGCGGAGGCCTCACTGTCACCGGCCACAATCGCCTTGCTCTCGGCTGCAATCGCCCGGGCCTTGCGCCATACGAAGTCCGGCCGCGTCAGCGCCCGTCCAATGACCTTACCCGTCGCGGCCAGCGTCTCGGTCGGATCGGCGCGGACGAACGGATTGGCCCCGAGCACGGCGTCGACGGTTCTTTCTCCGATGTCGCTCGTCATCGCTGCAGCTCGCGCTTGAGGATCTTTCCCGTCGCCGTCTTCGGGAGCTCGTCGACGAACCAGACGAGCCGCGGGTACTTGTAGGCCGCGACCTGCTCCTTGACGAATTCGCGGAGCTCTTCCTCCGTGACCTTCGCGTCGGGCTTGAGCGCGACGGCTGCAGCAACTTCTTCGCCCAGTTCGTCGTGCGGGACGCCGATCACGGCCGCTTCGCGCACGGCGGGATGGCAGTACAGGACCTCCTCGATCTCCCGCGGATAGACGTTGTAGCCGCCGCGGATGATCATCTCTTTCTTGCGGTCGACGATGAAGAAGTAGCCGTCGTCGTCCATGACGGCGAGGTCGCCGCTCCGGAACCAGCCGTCGGCGGAGATCGCCTCAGCCGTCGCCTCCGGCTTTCGCCAGTAGCCCCTCATCACGTTGTGGCCGCGGATCACGATCTCCCCGACCTCGCCGTGCGCGACGTCGTTTCCGTCTACGTCGACCAGCCTCATCTCCACGCCGTCGATGGGCGTGCCGATCGAGCCGGGCTTCCGTACGCGATCCGGATGGTTGAAGGACGCGATCGGTGAGGTCTCGGAGAGGCCGTAGCCCTCGAGGATCGTGCAGCCGAACGCTTCCTCGAAGCCGTGCAGGAGCTCCACGGGCAGTGATGCCCCGCCGGAGACGCAGAGCTGAAGGCTCGAGACGTCGGAGCGCTTCCGGTCGGGGTGGTGGAGCAGCGCGTTGTACATCGTCGGGACGCCCATGAAGATCGTGACGCCGTCCCGTTCGATGATCTCGAGGGCCTTGCCGGCGTCGAAGCGCGGCAGCAGGGTGAGGCACACGCCGGTGCGCACCGCCGCGTTCAAGGCGCACGTCTGCCCGAACGAGTGGAAGAGCGGCAGCGAGCCGAGGATCACGCTGCGCGCGTGCAATCCGAACAGCTGCTGCGCGACCTCGGCGTTGCGAGTGAGATTCGCATGCGTCAGCTCGGCGCCTTTCGGCGTGCCTGTCGTGCCCGACGTGTAGAGGATCACGGCGGTGTCGGAGGGGTCGCGCACGGCGACGTTTGCGAGTGGCTCGACGGCGGACAGCTTCTGTTCGAAGTCGTCGGGATCGGCGACCACGCAGGCGGCATCGGCGTCGGCCGCGCCGAGCTGCGCCTCCTTCTCGAAGGCGTGCCAGGTCAAGAGGACGTTGGCACCCGAGTCGGCGAGCAGGAAGCCGATCTCGCGCCGCTTCAGGAGCACGTTCATCGGTAGCACCGTCGCCCCCGCTCGAAGCACGCCGTAGTACGCGAGCGCGAACTCCGGCACGTTCGGCAGCATCAGCCCGACGCGGTTGCCCGGCCCGACGCCGTGCGCACGCAGCAGCGCGGCCGCGCGCGCACTCGCATCATCGAGCGCCGCGTACGAGAGGACGACGTCGTCGAGCTTGAGCGCGGCGCGTTCGGGCTCGCGTCGGGCCGACGCACACAGGTTCTCTGCGAGATTGCCGTTCACCGGATCGTCAGCGCTGGGCGCGGGGATAGGTGAGGAGGTGTCCAAAGGGGTGGAACGATCCATCCTGGTAGCGGACCAGCACCGCCTGGTTGAGCGGGAAGTGATCCGACGGCGTCGTGAACATGCGCATCCCCGGCAGCAGGAACGGGTTGTCCTTCGTGCTCATGTGCAGGAGGGCGTTCATGAGGCTCGTGCGGGTCGGGTTCTTGCCGGCCTGCTTGAGCGCATAGACGAACGTCCACGCCGATGCCATCCCGTAAGCGTTGAACGCGTCATTGGGATTCGCTTTGGGGCTGTACTTCGCCAGGACCGACTTGTAGAGCTCGATCGAGCCCGGCTTCGCGAACTTCGGCTCGCTCGGGTCCATCCAATATCGAACACTGATCATCCCGTTGACCGCGTCCTGGCTCGAGTTCTTGGCCGCGAGGCCTATCAACGTATTCGTGGCCGAGACCGAGTTCATGAAGATGATCGGGTGCCAGCCGAGCTTGTACGCAAGTGCGACGGCCTGGACGGCGAAGGTGGGCGTGGCGGCGACGAACAGCGTGTTCGCACCGGAAGCTTTCAGCTTCGCCATCTGCGAGGCGACGTCGGACGCTGTGACCTCGTAGCCCTCCTGGTCGACGATCTTGCGCTGTTGCTTGCCCAGGCCGCCCTTCAGCCCGGTGAGATAGTCGGAGCCGTAGGCGTCGTTCTGATAGAGGACGCCGATCTTCGCCTGCGGGACCTTCTGGAGGATGAAGCGGCCGTAGATGTAGCCCTCGGCGATGTAGTTCGGCTGCCAGCCGATTGTCCAGGGATAGCGCTTGTAGTCGGTTCCCCAGACGCTCGCACCCGTCGAGACGAGGACCTGCGGCACTTTCTGCTCGTTCAGGTACGGCCTCGTCGCGAGGTTCGACTCGGTGCCGAGGCTGCCGACGACGGCGAAGACGTGCTCCTGCTCCACGAGCCTGTGCGTCAGCTGCACCGTCTGCGCCGGGTTGTAGCCGTCGTCGAGGGTGATGTAGTCGATCTTGCGGCCGTTGACGCCGCCGTGGTCGTTGACATACGCGTAGTACGCCGCCGCGCCGGCGCCGATCCCCGCGTACAGCGACGCCGGACCGCTGAAGGGGAACGTGCCGCCGATCGTGATCGATTGGGCCGACACGCCGGGCGAGCCCGTCGCACCGGTCGCAGCGGTGGTCACGGCCAACGTGAGCCCGAGCAGGGCGAACGTGAGGAGCAGCTTTCTCGCGCTCATGACGCCTCCTTAAGAGATGGGGTTTGCTCGCCCGACGGCTTCGGGCTGAGCGTGAGCCGGTGGACGAGGAACGTTCCGGTGCGGCGCACGAGGTCGGTCACGCCGGCCGGGGCGACGACCATGATGAGGATCAGGATCAGTCCGTAGACGACGCCGGGCGCGTCTCTCGAGATGTCCTGGGCGTACAACGGCACGAACTCGACGAAGAAGGCGCCGAGGAGCGGGCCGACGACGCTGCCGAGCCCGCCGACGACGGCGCCCGTCAGCAGCAGAATCGAAAGGGTGGCGGGGAACGTATCGGGATTGACGTAGGCGACTGCGCTCGCCATCAGCGAGCCGGCGATGCCGCCGTAGAACGCGGAGATGCCGAAGGCGAGGCGCTTGTAGGCCGCGCTGTCGATACCGATCGAGTCGGCTGCGACCTCGCTGTCCCGAACGGCGCGCAGCGTTCGGCCGAAGCGCCCGCGCAGGAGGAGCCAGGATGCCGCGAACAGCACGACGCCGATGCTCCACGTCAGCGCGTAGAGCCAGTGCGTCGCGCTCACCGGCAGCGCGAACGGCGCCTTCGGCTGGTCGAGGCTGATCCCGGTGCCGCCGCCGGTGATGCCCGGAAAGCGCTTTGCGAGAGAAGGCGTCGCGATCGCGACTGCGAACGTCGCCAGCGCGAGATAGACCCCCTCGAGCCGCAGGGCGGGAAACCCGAACGCGAAGCCGGCGAGGCCGGCGACGATGCCCGCGAGCGGGATCGTCCAGAGAGCGTCCACGCCCGTGTGCGTGACGACGATCGCCGTCGTGTACGCGCCGATCGCGACCCAAGCGCCGTGGCCGAGCGAGATCTGGCCGCTGTGGCCTGTGAGGACGTTCAGGCCGATCAGGGCGATGAAGAAGATCCCGACGTAGACGAGCTGGAAGGAGCGGTAACTGGTGATCGCCTGGGGCAGCGCGATCAGGACGACCGCCGCGACGGCCGGCGCGACGAGACGCAGCGCAGCGTGGTTGCGACTAGGCACGTCGCACCACCGGTTTCCCGAACAGGCCGGACGGCCTGACGAGGAGGACGGTGAGCAGAATGCCGAGCGCGAGCGGGAGCTCGAGCTCGGGTGTGACGAAGCCGACGTAAGTGCCGAGCAGGTTCAGGGTCACGCCGAGACCAAGTCCGGCGATCACTGCTCCGACCGGGCTGCCGAGGCCGCCGAGCACGACAGCCGCGAAGGCGTACAGGAGAACGCTCTGCATCATGTTCGGCGTGAGCAGGTCGATGGGTGCGATCAACATCCCGCAGATCGCCCCCAGCACAGCCGCGAATCCCCAGCCGACGGCGAGCATCCAGCTCACGCGGATACCGAGCAGCCTGCTCGCTTCACCGTTCAGCGCGGCCGCCCGCATCGTCAGGCCGACACGCGTGAAACGGAAGAAGAGGAAGAACGCAAGCATGGCCCCGAGCGTCACGCCGATGACACCGATCTGGTCCCAGCCGATGGTCACGCCGCCGACATCGACCGTTCGCGTGGAGAAGCCGGTCGGGAAGAACTGCACCTGCGGCGTCCAGATCCAGGCCGCGAGGCCGTTGAAGATGACGAGCAAGCCGATCGTCACGATCACGACGCTGAGAACGGGAGCGCTCTCCACCGGGCGGATCGCCGCTCGTTCGACTGCGATCCCGCCGAGGAACGAGACGCCGATGGCCGCAAAGAACGCCGCCCAATAGCTCAACCCGTGATTGTTGAACGCGAGCGCGATGTACGTCGAGAACATCGCCATCTCGCCCTGCGCGAAGTTGACGACGCCGCTAGCTCGGTACACGAGCGCGAGTGCGAGCGCGAGACTCGCGTAGATCGCGCCCGAGGCGATGCCGGACACGACCTGTTGCCAGAACGCTTGCATCAGTAGCCCAGGTACGCGCGTCGCACGGATTCCTGCTGACGTAGCTCGGCGCTCGGCCCGCTGAGCGCCACGCGGCCGACCTCGAGCACGTAGGCGCTCGACGACGTCTGGAGCGCGACGGACGCGTTCTGCTCGACTACGAGCACCGTCAGGCCGTGCTCGCGGTTCAGCCGTTCGAGGACGGAATAGATCTCGCGGACGACGAGCGGGGCGAGCCCGAGCGACGGCTCGTCGAGCATGAGGAGCCTCGGCTGCGCCATGAGCGCCCGGCCGAGCACGAGCATCTGCTGCTGGCCGCCGCTGAGTGCACCCGCAGGCTGCCCTTGCCGCTCCTCGAGGAGCGGGAAGTAGGCGTAGACCGCGGCCAGGTCACGCTTGACCGCGCGGCCGTAGCGCAGGTGCGCGCCGAGGCGAAGATTTTCGTGCACCGTCAGCTCCGCAATTGCGCCACGACCCTCCGGTACGTGCGCGATCCCCAAGCGTGCGATCCGCTCGGCCGAATAGCGGGTGATTCGCCGGCCGCCGAAGACAATTTCACCCGACTTGCGAACGAGTCCCGAGATCGCGCGCAGCGTCGTCGTCTTCCCCGCGCCGTTCGCACCGAGGAGAGCGACGATCGTCCCCTCTTCGACGGTGAGCGAGAGTCCGTGCAGGGCCGGGACCGCACCGTAGCGCGCTTCGAGGTGCTCGAGCTCAAGCAGCGCCATCGCTCTCCTCCACGCCGAGGTACGCCTCGATCACCTTCGGATCGGTGCACACCTCGCGCGGCGTGCCGCTCGCGATCGTGCGTCCGAAGTCGAGGACGTGCACGACGTCCGAAACACCCATGACGAGGTTCATGTGGTGCTCGACGAGCAGAACGGTCACCCCGAGCTCGTCGCGGATGCGGCGGATCAACGAGCCGAGCTCTTCGACTTCCTCGTGGTTGAGGCCGCTCGCGGGCTCGTCGAGCAGCAGAAGCGTCGGCCGCCGTGCGAGCGCACGCGCGAGCTCGATCCGCTTTTGCGCAGCGAACGGAAAGCTCGCCGCAGCCCGGTCGGCCGAGGGTGCGAAGCCGACGTAGCGCAACATCTCGAGCGCACGCTCCCGTGCTCGACGTTCGTCCCGCCGGCGCAGGCCGGTCTGCGCCCCGAGCAGGACGTTGTCGCGCACGGACATCGACTTGAAGAGCTGGCCGGCCTGGAACGTGCGCCCGATGCCGCGGCGGGCGATCTCGTGCGGGGCGAGGGGCAGGAGGCTCTCGCCCTGGAGGCGGATGTCGCCGGCATCCGGCTTGTAGAGGCCGGTGACGAGGTTGAAGAGCGTCGTCTTTCCGGCTCCGTTCGGGCCGATGAGGCCCGCGATCTGCCCGTTGGCGACGGCGAGCGAGACGCGATCGACGGCGGCGATGCCGCCGAACCGGCGCGTCAGGTCCCGAACGTCCAGTAGCGTGGCCGCCGACGCGAGACCGCTGGGGCCGGATCGCCTTTCGGTTTGCGCGGTGACCATTCGCGCGACGGTACGCGGCCCCGGCCACGGCGTCATCGTGGGCGTGAGGCAAATTTCGGATCCAAGGCTTGTGCCCAGAACACAATGTCCGGCGTGATTTCGTGATCTGGCGCCTATCACGTCATTGACACGACACAAGCAGTGGGCGCAAGATACGTCGATCGACGGCGGTGTCCAGACCTTGGCGGGCCCCGAGGCCGTGAGCGCCGAGCGGGCGCGAATCCTCGCCACGCTGCTCGGGCAGATCGACGAGTTGACGGCGGCCGGCGTCGTAGCGATTCGAGCCGAGATACCGGCCTACGCCGCTCAACGCGACGAGCGGTTCCTGACCGACCTCGCGAACCAAGTGCGGCTCGTCTACAGCACCCTCCTCTCGGCGATGCTCGAGGGGCGGCCGGTGACGCCGGAGGACATCGCGTTCATCCGCGGCGCGGCGATGCGCCGAGCCGAGATCGGCTTCGCGCTCGAGGACTACCTCGCCGCCTTTCGCGTCGGGCAGCTTGCCCTGTGGGACGCGATGGTCGCGTGCGCGGGGAAGACATCCGCAGGTCGTGAAGCGGCCCTGACCCTTGCAGCGCAGCTCATCCGTTTCATCAATTTCGCGAGCACGCATGCGGGACAGGCGTACGTCGAGTTCCGGCAACTGGCCGTGGCGGAGGCCGACCGCGAGCGCCGAGATCTCCTGGAGCTTCTGCTTGCGGGCCAGCTGCCCACGCGCGGACCCCTGCACGCAGTGGCGAGCGCGTACGGCATCGGCCCCCACACACGCACGCTCGTCGTCGCCGCAGTCTCGGGCGGCCCGCGCTCGAGCCCTGAGGCGACGCAGGCGGCGAGCACCGCGATCTCGCGGGCCGGCCTGAGCGAAAGCACGCTCGTCGTCACACGGCAGGGCGAGATCGTCGCCGTCCCCGTGGTCCGGCCCGGAACGGATCCCGCCGAGCTCTGCGCGCGAATCCAAGCCTTGCAGGAGCGTCTGAGCGCCGCCGGGACGCCGCTCGCGGTCGGCGTGAGCACGATCGCCGAGGGCGTGACCGAGCTCCCGCGCGCCTACCTCGAGGCACGGTCGGCCCGAGAGTGCCTCGGCGGCGACACGGGAGTCGTGGCGATACCGCTCCTCGCGCCGTTCGAGTACCTCGTGCTGCGGGCCGACGAGACCGCGCGACGGGTCGTCGACCCCAGGGTGAGGGAGTTTCTCGACGAGGACCTATCTCGCGGCGGCGCACTGACCTCGACCGTCCGAGCCTTCGCCCGTGCTGACCTCAACCTGCGCGCAGCAGCGAAGGAGCTCCACGTGCATCCGAACACCGCGCAATACCGCTTACACCGCATCGAAGAGCGGACCGGACGAAGTCCGCGACGCATCGCGGATCTGCTCGACCTCCTCGTCGCGATCGAGTTACGTCGCAACGACGCCACTGCCGTGCGGTAGAGCGGTGGACATTTTCGGTCCCCCGGTGATCGCGAGCTCAGGGCGAGAGCCGCTGACCGACGTCTCGCTGAGCTCGGTCTGACGGCGAAGCGAAGATGTGTCGCCGCCGGTGTCTCGATCGTCCGTATGCGCTTGCCTCGCTCCCCGGTCCCGCGTTGACGGGTAGTTGGGTTGTGTGCCGAACGCGTGGGGTGCAAAAACTCGATCGGGTGAGATAGGAGCACTGCTCCGGCGGCGGTAGCGTCGGCGTCTCCCGTCTGCTGGAGGTCGCCTTTGCTTGTGTCAGCCCTCTACGTCGTCGTTTGCCGGCTGCTCGAGTTGATCGTTCTCCTCGCCCGCGGTGATCGAGCCAAGGAGCTGGAGATTCTGGTGCTCCGCCACGAGCTGTCGATTCTTCGCCGCCAGGTGAATCGCCCGCGGCTGCATCCTCGGGACCGGCTGCTGTTAGCGGCGTTCAGCCGCATGCTGCCGCGCCGCTCCTGGAACGCCTTCTTCGTGCAGCCCGAGACGCTCCTAGCCTGGCACCGCCGGCTCGTGGCTCGGCGCTGGACCTACCAGCACCGGCGCCCGGGCCGGCCGTCGATCAGCCGTGACGTACGGGAGCTGATCCTGCGGCTCGCCCGCGAGAACTCGAACTGGGGCTACCTGCGGATCGCGGGCGAGCTGCGCAAGCTCGGAGTTGCCGTCTCGGCGAGCTCCGTGCGCAACATTCTCGTGGCGGCTGGCTTGCCGCCTGCGCCGCAGCGCGACTCGCAGTCGTGGCGCAACTTCCTGCGGGCGCATGGCGAGTCGATCCTCGCTTGTGACTTCTTCACGGTCGATACGGTCTGGCTGCGCCGCCTCTACGTGCTCGCCTTCATCTCCATCGGCGGCCGGCGGATCGAGTACTTGGCACTCACCAGCAAGCCGGACACGGCGTGGATGCTGCAGCAGGCTCGCAACCTCCTGATGCAGCTCGACGACCGCGACCGGACGGTGCGCTTCCTGATCCACGATCGCGACGCGAAGTTCCCGCGAGCCTTTGATGCCCTCCTAGCGAGTGGGAACATCAAGGT
>JBKPCL010000030.1:0-2911 GCA_046727335.1 Actinomycetota bacterium | reverse complement strand
CGATGAAAGTCGATCCCGACATACTGTCAATCCATAGGGGCCTCCCTTCCTCCGAAGAGGAACAGGTGTGTGAAGCCCCGAGTCTGAACCGACTCGGACCTCACGGGGAGCGGAGGCCCCGCTCCTTCATCGCATCAGTTCGGGGCGGGCTTCCTTACCCCAGAACCTTCACCTTCTCACCACATACGCGGCATCGGATGCACGAAACCCGAGGCATCCAACTGCACTTCCATCGGCGTTCACCGCACCGTGGGCACCGTGGTACGCGGTTCACGCCCAAGCAGAGCGGCTACAAGCCGAGGACTCTCGCATCACGATCCGCTAAGTGTCAGCTGTCGTTTGTGGAACTCGAAGTGCTGCGTGGGGTAGTGGTACACGTCCGCGAGCGTCATCTTGCTCTTGAAGAACGGATCCCACCGCGTGGGGAAAGCGCTCAAGCGGTCCATGTTCGCCTCCGGCTCTGCGGCCAGGCGTCGTTCGAGCGCAGCGATCACCGCATCGAACTTACGACCCATTCGCTGCATGGAATAGAAGCGGGCGCCTCCACAGGATCCCCAGTAGTTGATGACGTTGAAGGGGGTGGTAGCAGCGTCGAGCACCGAGGCGAAAACTCGGCCCAAGTCCGGCAAGCGGTTGATGATCTTGACCAAGGGCAAGAGAGCGCGCACGACCATGTACCCGAACATCATGTGGAAGAGCAGCTGTCGGTTCGTCCACCGCGTGCCGTTACTGGGCCTAGCGAGCTCTTCCTCGCTGGCGGTTTCGAGCAGCGCATGGAAGGTCGCCCGCGCCCCTTCGAACTCTGCGCGAATCGCTTGGCGGTCGCCATCGTTACTGTTCAACGCCGCACAGATTGCCCGATCCGGAGCTCGAGCGCCGACGCTTTCCGGCGCCCGAACTCCGGATTGCAGGGGTTCAACGCGCGGCGCCGGCGGCGAACGTGGCCACGATGTAGGTGGCGTGACGGTCGAGCGACTGGCGTCCTAGGTCATAGCGCATGGCGGTGCGCGGGTCGGCGTGGCTGGCCGCTTCTTTCGACGTCACGCAAGGGAACTCCGGCGTCGAGCGCAGTCGTGATGAAGGCGTGCCGCAGGGTGTGAGGACCGACGCGCTTGGTGATCCCCGCGTGTCGGGCGATGCGACGCACGATCCGTCCAGCGGCATGACGGTCGAGGCGCTCACCGGGCCCGTCCACGAAGATCGGACCCTCGAGCGATGCCCGTGGACCTTCCATCGCTCGTGCAGCATGATGCCTCCGTCGCCGAGAGCCTCAGCACACGAACCGAGCACTGGACCGTTTGTGCGAGCGACTGGTGTGGACGAGTGTGACGCTGCGAACGACACCTCGCAATGAAGGAGACGCCGGTGGCTGCCTATGTCATCTATCAGGCCGACGTCCTCGACGCCGACCGCTACGCGCTGTACACGAGCAGGGCTGCGCCGAACGTTGTGGCGGCGGGAGGCCGATTCGTGGTCCGGGGTGGAGATATCGAAGTGCTCGAAGGCGACCCGCCTCCGCCGCGTACGTCGATCCTAGAGTTCCCCACGCGTCAGGCGGCCCGCGCGTGGTACTTCAGCGACGACTACACCGAGATCCGCCAGCTCAGGGAAGGTGCGTCTCGGTCACGGATGTACATCGTCGACGGGATTGACTGACGCAAGCAGGCGTGGCGATCGATGGCGAGTCTCCCGGCTCCCGGGAGAGTACAGATCAACCATCCCTCCACTGCGTTCACGGCCGATGTTCCAATGGGCCGCGCCTGTCCCTAAGAAATGGTGGACAGACCGACGGCTCTGGCGTTGGCTTACGTATGATCTCGACGCACATAACGACTGCCGACGAAACCACCACCCACTCACACGCTCGGCGGTGCCGCTGGTGCCGAAACGATGCGCGCGCGCATCGTTTGGGGGAATCAGCCGACCAAAGTCCTCGAGACCCCGCGTTGGTGCTCCTGGAAGTACCTCAACCTCGCGACCTTCGGAGGCGGTCAAACCGCCCTGCGTAGGCTCGTGGCCTCGTGGATCGCGGCACTTGGGACGCGCCATAACACGCACGCCGAACGTCACAACTCCACGTGCGGGTCTGAGCGCAGATCGGCAGTGATGATCCACCGGGCGCGGTGGTCGCGCTGGTTTGAACCCGGGCAATACACCTCGAAGGAGTTCACCGACTTGCTCGCCGACCACCAGATGACCCCGTCGCTGTCACGTCCCCGCCAGTGCTGGGACAACGCCGTCGCCGAAAGCTGGTTCGCCACCCTCAAGGTCGAGCTCATCGAACGTCACTCGTGGGCAACACGCGCTCAGGCCCGGCGCGCGATCTTCGAGTTCATCGAGGTGTTCTACAACCGGCAGCGACTGCACTCGTCGCTCGACTGACCCCAACCGAATACGAAGCAACCATCCACCACCAACCGGCCGCGCTTGCGGCATAGTCAGGATGTCCCGCGAACGGGTCAATCCCAACCGTAATTACCTAACCCTTGTGCGCCAGTTGCTTCTTGCCCCAGGATGTGGGAAGTGAGTCCCTGCAATGAGGGACTCGCGTTCTCTTGCGCAGAACTGCACGTCAATGAGCCCAAATTCCGTGCCCGGATCTGGGTTCTGGAATCGAGGCGGCGGGACCGGCTGCTCGTAGCTGTACAGCTGAATCGACGACCCATCCGCGTAGGCGACTTTGTCGCCGACTTTGTAGGTCTTGGCCGAATTCGGTGCTGTGTTTGCAGGCGCCGTCGATCCGGTCGGCAGACGGCTCGTTGGGAACGTCTGAGCATCCCCCGTTTCCGTGGAGGCATCCTCTATAGGAGATGCCATGACGGAGACACGACGACGGTTCGATCCGGAGTTCCGTGAGGGCGCGGTCCGGATTGTCCGGGAGACGGGTAAGCCCATCGCGCAGGTGGCGCGC
>JBKPCL010000029.1:0-4329 GCA_046727335.1 Actinomycetota bacterium | reverse complement strand
GACATGGCGCGAATCCTGCAGTCCGGCAAGAACGTCGTGTCGAGCTCGGTCGTCCCCCTCGTGTGGCCCGAGCACGTGGATCCCGAGATGCGGCGTCCATTGGAGGACGCATGCGAGACGGGGCAGGTGTCGTGCTTCACGTCGGGCATCGATCCCGGTTGGGCGAACGACTTGTTGCCGCTCGTGCTCACGGGCACATGCGAATACATCGATTCGGTGCGCGTCATGGAAGTTGTGAACTATGCGACCTACGCGCAACCGACGGTGTTGTTCGACACGATGGGATTCGGGAAGCCGCTGGACGCCACGCCACTGTTGTTGCTGCCCGGCGTGCTGTCGTTCGCGTGGGGCGGCGTCGTCAAGGTGATCGCCGCGGGGCTCGGCGTCGAAATCGAAGAGTTGCGCGAGGTCCACGAGCGCAAGCCGGCGCCGGCGAAGATCGATCTCGGATTCGGCGTCGTCGAGGAGGGAACCACCGCGGCCATGCGATTCGAAGTGCAGGGGATCGTGCGGGGCGAACCGCGCATCGTCCTCGAGCACGTGACGCGCCTCGACGACGCGCTCGCTCCGGAGTGGCCGCAACCGGTCGGGCACAGTGGCTACCGCGTGATCGTCACCGGCAACCCGAGCTACACGTGCGACGTCCAGATGATGGGCGACGACGGCGATCACAACACCGGCGGCTTGGCGGGAACAGCAGGCCGACTCGTCAACGCGATACCCGCGGTCTGCGACGCGCGGCCCGGATTGTTGTCGGTGCTCGACTTGCCATTGATCCCCGGTCGCGGTCTCATGCGGTCGTAACCTTTCGTCACGTGACGAAACTCGCAGGCCGGACGTCTCGGCAGACTTCGAGGCGGCGGTGCAAGTGGTGCGGGCGCACGCTCGAGCTGTCCGACGGGCCGGGCCGCCCGCGTGTGTACTGCCGGCCGTCATGCCGTCAACGCGACTACGAAGCGCGCCGCCGCGCCGAGGAACTCGACCTCGGCGAACACGAACTCGTCGTTACGCGCGACGAACTCGAAGATCTGCGTGACCGGTTGTACGTCCTGCAGTGCGCGATCGACGACGTCCAACGTGATCTCGGCGCCGCATCCGACGACCCCGAAGAGCTGCGCCACGCCTTGGCGTGGCTGCTCGAGGCCGCCAATCACGCAGTTTCCTGACTCGGCGATACTGAGGCGTGCCCGTCCTCGTGCCACCGACGCCGTCGGTGCACGTCTCCTACCTCGACGCCCAAGCCGAGTTCCACGCCGAGGGCCGCAACCTCGAAATCGATCGCGCCGCGCTGGCGAACCCGACACGCTTCGCCCGTCACATCGCACAGATCGAAGCCGAGAGCCGCCGGGATTCGCCCCGCCCGGCTCGGCTCGTCCCGCAAACGACGCTCTGGTACATCGACGACACCGAGTTCATCGGTGAACTCTCAATACGACACTGGCTCACCGAGGATCTCCGCCGCCTCGGCGGGCACATCGGCTACGAGGTCCGCCCGTCTCAACGCCGCCGCGGCCACGCCACCGACATGCTGCGCCAAGCCCTGCCCGTCGCGCACGATCTCGGCATCGACCCAGCCCTCGTGACCTGCGACGACACCAACATCGCGTCCCGCAAGGTCATCGAGAAGAACGGCGGCGTCCCCGACGACCCCATCCCGCCAAAGCTGCGTTACTGGATCCCGACGTCGTAATCCCGTTTGGACGCGTGGTGCACAGTTCTGTGCACGCCAGGTCCAAACAGGACGGAGGCCAACAAGAGGCCGAGCGAAGTGCGCGGGAAGGGATTATCGGCGCCCGTCGGGCCGCCGATAATCCCCGTTATGTCAAGTCGCCCTCCAGATACGCTCCCCGCGCATGACTCCGGACGACCTGGTCGAGATCGAGCTGATCAAGCAACTCAAGTACAAGTACGCCCGGTGCCTCGACCAGAAGCTCTGGGACGAGATTGCGGAGTGTTTTACGCCCGACGCTGTCGCGGCGTATAGCGGCGGCGGATACACGTTCGAGGGCCGCGACGCGATCGTCGGCTTCTTGCGACGTTCGATGGGCTCGGAGACGTTCCACTCGAGCCACAAGATGCATCATCCGGAGATCGAGATCACCGGGCCCGGCACGGCTCGCGGGATCTGGGCGCTCGACGACGTCGTCATCGACACCCAGTGGGACATCACGATCCGCGGCTGTTCGTTCTACGACGACGAGTACGTCAAGCGAGACGGCGCCTGGCGCATCGCTCGCACCGGCTACAAGCGCGTCTTCGAAGAGTTGCAGCCCCGCGGCAACGTCGAAGGCCTGCGGCTGACCGCGTCCTGGTGGACGACCGGCGGTCGCAGTGAGCTGCCGGCGGGCTGAGTGGCTCTGACCGCAGCCGACGTTCGAGCCGGCCTCGGCCATCCGGTCATCGACGCCGACGGGCATGGCATCGAGTACCTCCCCTACGTCCGCGACCTGATACGCGACGAAGGCGGCACGCACGCGGTCGATGGATGGGACACCGTCGCGCGCGGCATGGCCGCCGTGCGCACGCTCGACCCGGCCGCGCGCCGGGCACTCGGCGTGTCGCGCCTGTCCTGGTGGGGACTACCGGCGGAGAACACGCTCGACCGCGCGACCGCGATGCTCCCTGGATTGATGCACGACCGGCTCGACGAGCTCGGCATCGACGTCGCGGTCCTCTACCCGACGTACGGGCTCACGGTGATGGGCCTCGACGATCCCGACGTCCGTGTCCCGGTCGCGCGCGCGTTCAACACGTACTACGCGCTCGAATACGCGAAATACCGTGCCCGTCTGAAACCGGTCGCGATCGTTCCGACGTATACGCCGGATGAGGCGATCGACGTCCTCGATCACGCCGTCACTTCACTCGGTCTGCGCGCGGTGATGTGCACCGGCATCGTCCACCGACCGACGGCCGGAGCCGAGAACGTCCGCAGCGCGCGTTGGCTCGACGGGCTCGGGCTCGACAGCGAGTACGACTACGACCCGTTCTGGTCTCGCTGCGTTGAACTCGGCATCGCCCCGACGTTCCACTCCACCGGCATGGGCTGGGGCAGCCGCGTCTCGCCAACGAGCTACGTCGCCAATCACCTCGGTTCATTTGCGGCGGCCGGCGAAGCGCTGTGCCGATCGCTCTTCCTCGGCGGCGTCATGCACCGCTTCCCGCGACTTCGGTTCGCGTTTCTCGAGGGTGGCGTCGCATGGGCCGCGACGCTCTGCGCCGACCTCATCGGCCACTGGGAAAAACGTCACAGTGACGTAATCCGCCAGTACGACCCCGTGCGGGTCGACCGGCCCCAGCTCGGCGAGTTCATCAACCGCTTCGGGAGCGACGACGTCCGCGCGCGGCTCGATGACCTTGATGACGCGCTCCGCCTGCTGAGTGATCCCGACGAGGATCGCGAGGCACTCGACGAGTTCGCGAGCAGTGGCGTGACCTCAGCCGACGAGATTCGCTCGACCTTCGCGGAGCGGTGCTTCTTCGGCTGCGAGGCCGACGATCCGATGTGGGCGCTCGCGTTCGCGCCGCAGTTCCATGCCACTCCCCTGCGCGCCATGTTCGCGTCGGATCTCGGCCACTGGGACGTGCCCGACGCCCGCGCCGTGCTCCCCGAAGCGTGGGAGCTGGTCGAGCGCGGCCTCGTGAGCACCGCCGACTTCCGAGCGTTCACGTTCGAACACGCGGTGCGGCTCTGGGGCCCAACCCTGTTCCAGGACACGGCAATCGGTCCCGCCGCCATCGCCGGACCCTGACGCCCTCGGCGTCCGCGGCGCGGTCCCCGAAGGCGGCGTACGCTCTCCCTCGAGGACCGGCACGGAGCCGGGCAAGGGGGGAACCGTGGCCGTCGTCGACGCTCGGCAGACGCGTGCGCCCTCGCCGGCGCCCGCCGCTATCGCGCTGGTTGCGGCCGTCACGCTCGTCGCGGGCTTCTACGCGTTCGGTCGTGCGTTGCACAAGGACGCGTCGCCGAACACATTGGCGGTCGGTCAGCGCGCGGCCACGCCGGCGTCGGCGCAACCGACGGCGGCCGGCGCCGCCGCAACGGGTCACACGCACACCGCGGCCGTGGACGATCGCGGCTTCTCGCTGCTCGAGAACGGTCACCAGCACACACCTGCATTCGAGAAGCCGGTTGACCCGGCGACGCGCGTCGAGCTCGCGCGCCAGCTCGCGATCACGCGCACGGTTGCGCTGCAGTACCCGACCGTCAAGGACATCGAGGCGGCCGGCTTCCACCGCGTCGGACCGTTCATCCCCGGACTCGGCGCGCACTACATGAAGTTCTCGGACGCCGTCGTCTCGTTGAACTCGGACGGCGTCGTCGACGAC
>JBKPCL010000028.1:0-7129 GCA_046727335.1 Actinomycetota bacterium | reverse complement strand
TCGCCCCGTTCGTCGAACATGACCTTCTCGGGGCTCGTGACGCGCACGGGCCGGCCGGCGATCTCGAGATCGACGAAGTCGGCGCGAGGCACGGTGGAACGGTACCCGCCGCTATTGCGTGTCGAGTTGCGCGACCAGCTTCGCGGGCGCGACGCAGCGATAGGCGTCCTCGATGATCTCCGCCACCTCGTCCCAATCGACGGCGACGTCGACGCGTACACCGAGCCAGCCGCGAGGTCCCACATAGGGGGGCACGAAGAACCGTTTCGGTTCCTCGCCGACCAGTTGCGACTGCACACCGGGCGGTGCCGCACACCAGATCGCGATGTGCCCGGAGTCGTGATGATTCGTGTCCATCATCACGAACGTCTTCTTGCCCCGCACGAACCACGTCGGCTCACCATGGCTGAGCCGCTCCGTGACTTCGGGGAGCCCGAGGCAGATCTTCCGAATGCGCGGGAGCGGGTCAACGGTTCGGGGCACGACCCGAAATTAGGCGAGGCCCCGGCCGGGGGGAGCCGGGGCCTCGTACGCGGCGGGCGCAGGCGGGGGAACCTGCCGCGCTCAGGCGGGCGGACCTGAGGCGAGTCGCACCGTCGCGGTGTGCTGTTGGCCCGAGCTGTCGCTCCACGTCACACGCACCTTGTCCTTCGGGTGCGAGTTCGCGAGTGCGTCCGAGAGCGCGGACGCCGAGCTGATGCTCTTGCCATTGATCGCAGTGATCACGTCGCCGGACGCGATACCGGCCTTGTCGGCGGGGCTTCCGGACTCCACACCGGCAACCGTGGCGCCATTCTGCGAGCTGCTGCCATTGCCACCGAACGGGAACAAGCCGCCGCTGGACGAGCCGCTCTGCACCTGCACGCCGAGGATGCCGCGGGCGCCGAGGTGGACGTTGCCGCTCTCGTCACGGCGCTCGATCTGGTGCACGATCGAGAGGGCCTTGTCGATCGGGATCGCGAAGGCGACATTCGAGCTCGAGTCCTGGAAGAAGCGACCGACCGACGCCGCCGTGTTCATGCCGATCACCTCGCCGTTGCTGTTGACGAGAGGACCGCCGGAGTCACCGGGCTGGATCGACGCGCTCACCTGGATCATTCCGTGCAACGTCTCGGCGTCGCCGCTGTTGTCGCCGGCCGTCACCGACTGGTTGAGTGCGGCAACTCGGCCCTCAACCGCTGCAGGTGTGCCGCCGCGGCCAAGCGCGTTGCCAATCGCGACGACGGCGTCACCGGCGCTCACCGAGGCGACGTTGCCGGCACTGATCGTCTTGAGTCCCGAGACGTCGTCGATCTTCATGAGTGCGACGTCGTCTGTCTTGTCGTAGCCGATGACGTGGGCGGAGTGACGCGACCCGGTGCCGCCGATCTGGACCGAGATCGAAGTCGCGCCCGAAATCACGTGGTTGTTCGTGAGCACTTCACCGTTGGAGGTGATCACCATGCCGGTGCCGGCAGCCTGACCCTGCCCGCTGTTGATCGTCGTGTAGATGTTGACGACGGCGGGGTCGACCTTCGCCGTGATGGCGGACATGTCGACGCTGCCGGTGCTCGACGATCCCGACGATCCCGACGACGGCGAATGGCGCGGCGAAAGCGACGTGAACGACGTCGAGTTGTCGTGCAGACGTGTTGCGACCGCGGCGCCGATGCCTGCTGACGCGAGCACCAGGGCGATGACCGCGACGATGGCGGCGAGTTTCCGTCCGATCGTCCAGCCCTGCTGGCTGGGAGGGCCGGGCGGCGTACTCGAAGCGCCGAACGGCGGATACGGGCTTCCGGGCGGCGGCGCCCACCCGCCACCGGCCGCACCCGAGTAGCCGGGCTGAGGCGGCGCGGGCCACGGCGGCAGCGTCTCGGGCGGTTCGGTCGCGGCCGTCGGCGCCGTCTCCGGCTCGTTCGCGACAGGCTCGTTCGCTACGGGCTCGTTCGCTGCTGGCTCGTTGGTGAAAGGCGTCTCAGTTGTGGGGTCTTCACCCGCAACCGGCTCGTCACCGGGGTTCGTCATCTCGCGCACCTCGTTCTGCATCGAACAACCGGCGGCTCGTGGGTCTTCCCCCGGTGGCATTCCACGCTCCGCATCGGATTGCAGTGTGCCCACGGCATGTGAGAGATCCCTGTGAAGATGCTGCGGGCATACCGAGAAGGGGTCGCGCGGTCGGCGAATAGCATGCGGCGTGCCTCGCACCACCTCGGGCGACCGTCCCGAGCTCGATCTTCCCGCCGATGCCGCCGGCGTGCTGCCGTGCCAGCATCTCGAACGTGCCATCGCCGCCGGAGTCGTCGACGCCGGCCGCTTCACGATCCCGGCCGAAAACGTCCAGCCGGCAAGCCTCGACCTGCGCCTGGGCGAGGTCGCGTACCGGATCCGTTGCAGCTTCCTGCCCGGACGTCAGACCGTCGAGCGGCGAGTCAAGGACTACGTCATCGACGAGCTCGACCTTCGCAAGGACGGCGTCGTCCTCGAGACGAAGCGCCCATACCTGATCCCGCTGAAGGAACGGCTCGCACTCCCGCCCGACGTTCACGGCAAAGCCAATCCGAAGAGCTCGACGGGTCGCATCGACGTCTTCACGCGTGTCATCACCGACGAGAGTTTTCGCTTCGACGCCATTGCTCCCGGATATGAAGGCCCGCTCTATCTCGAAGTCGTGCCGCTGTCGTTCCCGGTGCGCGTGCGAGAAGACCTCACACTCAACCAGTTGCGCCTCTCGGCCGGACGGGCCGAACTCGACGACGAAGCCGTCCGTGCGTTCCATCGGCGTCAGCCACTGTTGTTCGATCGCGGCAAGCCCGTTGCGGCGACGCGTCTTGCACTTGCCCACGGCCTGTTCCTCGGGCTCGACCTGCGAGGCGACTCGTCGGGACGGGTCGGATATCGAGCGCGCGACAACGCGCCGTTGCTGGACGTCACCAAGACGGCGCCGCTCGACCCGGAGCAGTACTGGGAAGCGGTCAAGCACGAAGATGGCGATCGCGTCGTCCTCACGCCACAGCGGTTCTACCTGCTGATGAGCAACGAGGCGGTATCGATCCCGCCGATGCTCGCGTCCGAGATGACCGCGTACGACCCGACCAGCGGGGAGCTGCGCACGCACTACGCGGGCTTCTTCGACCCCGGCTTCGGATTCGACGCGAGCGGCGCCTTCGTCGGCTCGCGCGCCGCGCTCGAGGTGCGCGCGCACGACGTGCCGTTCATGATCGAGCACGGCCAGCGAGTCTGCAAGCTGACCTTCGAGCGCATGCTGGACGCGCCCGAACGCCTCTACGGCCAAGGCATTGGTTCGTCGTACCAACAACAGGAACAGACGCTCAGCAAGCATTTCCTCCGGCAATGAGCGACGAGGAACGCATCGCGCTCTTCCTCGACTACGAGAACCTCGCGATCGGTGCGCGCGAGCGGCTTGGCACCGCCGGCTTCGACTTCCGACCTGTGGCAGACGCACTGGCCGAGCGTGGCCGGGTCGTCGTCCGGCGCGCGTACGCGGACTGGTCGCGTTTCTCCGACGACCGACGCATGCTGACGCGCTATCAGGTCGAGCTGATCGAGATCCCGCAGCGCATGGGGATCCGCAAGAACGCCGCCGACATCAAGATGGCCGTCGACGCGATCGAGCTGTCGTTCGAACGGGACTACATCACGACCTTCGTCCTCGGAACCGGAGACAGCGACTTCACGCCGTTGGTGCACAAGCTGCGGGAGTTGAACCGGCGCGTCATCGGCATCGGCGTCGAGGCCTCGACCTCTGCGCTGCTTCCCGCTGCGTGTGACGAGTTCTTGTTCTACGAACGGCTCGAAGGTGTGGAGCCGGAAAAGCCGCGGCGCCCGAGCCGTCGCGCGGCAACCGCGGCGACGACACCGGCACCGGCGGTGACCGATGACGGCGAAGGCACCGACGAGGCGAGCACCCGCGCCGAGGACGTGGACGTCGGCGAGGTCGTGACGCGCACGCTCTCCGGATTGGAGCGCACGAGCAACGGTCCGGTCCTCGCGTCACAGCTGAAGCGTGCGATCGTCCGCAAGGATCCGACGTTCAACGAAGCCGACTATGGCTTTCGCGGATTCGGCGAGCTCATGGGTCATCTCGCCGAGCAAGGAGTCGTGGAACTGTCCGAAGGGACTGCGCAGGGCGACCCCGTCGTCAGCTTCCCGTCACGCGCCGGCGACGAAGCCGCCGCATTCGAACTGCTCCGCGCGGTGGTCGAGCGGCTTGCCAAGCGATCGGGCGCGCAGCACTTGTCGGGACTGAAGACCCAACTCCGCAGGGCCCAGCCGGACTTCAACGAGAAGCGCTTCGGGTACGGCGGCTTTCTCCAGTTCTTGAAGGCCGGGCGGGCGCGCGGGGTGATCGACATGGAGTTCGATCCCGAGGCCGACGACTACCTCGTGCGGCCCGCCGCGCCGCAGGCCGAAGTGGCCGAGGAAGCGCGGGGGTGAAATCGTTCGGCTCCGCCCTGGGGGAGGCGGAGCCGAACTTGGGGCACCGAGGGGACTTCGCCTCGAGGGTGCCGAGGAGAGTCTCCACACCGAGCGTGGTTCAGCGCGAGGGCCAGATCAAGGATTGACGTCACACCGCGCGAGGTGATGGCCAAACCGACGCGTAGCGCGTCCGCCTGGCAGACAAGCCGTGTGGTCGTCGGTCACATTGCGCGGTTCGCGAGGTCGGCAAGGACGTCACCGATGTGCGGAATGATCGCGAGGTGGCCTTCACCGGGCCAGGTGCGGAGCTGCGACGCGGGCACGCGTTGGGCGAGCGCTTCGCCATGAGCGAGCGGCACCAGAGGGTCATCCGTGCCATGCCAGATGTGCACCGGGGCGGTGACGTCCTCGACCCGGAAGCCCCAGGGGAGCGCGGTGAGGACGTAATCGTCGATGACTCCATCGGGGCCGCAGAGGAACGCTTGTGTGAAGAGCGCGAGCGCGGCCTGTGGGGACGAGAACTGCGCCATGACCTCGCGATCGGTCGGTGACAGCTCCGCGGACGCGGAGCGCGCGGCGAGACGAGGCGCAACGCGGGCCGTGCGGTTCGCGACGTGGAGGGCCGTGCGTGCAATCGCGCGGTGACGCTGTGCGAGCCAGGTCATCCGGCGGTCGGTCGGTGAGAAGTCGCGCATCGACGCCCACGCTCCGACCTCGCCCGCGCCGGCAACCACTGCGACGCCGTCGACGCGCTGTGGCACCGCGCACGCGGCCGCAAGGGCGTACGGCGCGCCGCCCGAATAGCCGAGAAGGGAGAAGCTGTCGAACCCCAGCGCGTCGGCAGTTGCGGTCAGCTCGGGCGCATAGTCGGCGACCGATGACAGTTGCACGCGCGTGGAGTATCCGATGCCCGGTCGATCGGGTGCGACGAGGTACACGTTGTGCTCGAGCGCGGCGTCGTTGGCCCACGCAAAGCCCGCACCGGACGCCGGTGTTCCGTGCAAGGCGAAGACTGGTCGGCCGTCGGGATCACCGTATTCGTAGATGCCGACGTCGCGTCCCGCAGCGGTCGTGACGACACGACACATCGGGACGTCGGCGAGCCGGTGCATCCCTGCATGATGCCTCGCGCGCGGCTGCTCTCGGGGCCACGCGTCGCCTTCGGTGCCGTCGCGGGCGTCAGCCGTGACAGACTCCGGCTCGTGCGGCGGCCAATCAGCACGACCGCGGCCGCGGTGTTGGTCATGGCTGCATCCTTTCTCGGAGCAATGCCCGCGCGATCCGCAGACGAGCATGCACCGTCGTCCCCGACCGCGCTGACGGTCGATGACCACGCCTCGCCCTTGGCGGTGGAAGGGGCGCCGGCATTCGGCTGGGAGGTGGTGGACAAGGATCGCAACGAGATCCAGACCGCGTACGAACTACTCGTTGCGAGCGGACCGACGCGTGATCCGTCGAGCACCCGAGTCGTCTGGAAGAGCGGGAAGGTGCGCACGTCACAACAGGCGTACGTCATCGCGAACGGCCTTCGACTCGCACCCGACCGCAGCTACTGGTGGACGGTCCGCACGTGGGATCGGGCCGGCCGTCGTGGGCCGTTCGCGCACCCGGCTCGCTTCGACACGGGACTCGGCGATCGCGATTGGCACGCCGCGTGGATCCGCCGCCGCGAGACCACCAGCGCGGTGCAGGACTTCACGCTCGTCCGGCGTGAGATACGACTCGCACCGAGCCCGATCGTTCGCGCTCGCGCGTACGTCGCTGCCGGTCAGCAGTACGACCTGCGCGTCAACGGCGTGCGCGCCGCGCACGGGCCGTCGTACTCGTACCCGGACGAGCAGTACTACGAAGCGACCGACGTGACGAAGTTGCTGCACGCCGGCCAGCTGAACGCGATTGCAGCAGTGACGAACTGGGCGACGCCGTCGCAAGGCCGGCCACCGTCGACGCCGGGCTTCATCGCACGTCTCACCGTCGTGCACGCAGACGGTTCACGCGAAGTCCTCGTGACGGACGGCAGCTGGCGGGTGCACGCGGGCCCGTGGCTGCAGGACGGTCTGCGCAACGACGAAGGCGAGTGGGTGGAGCGCATCGATGCCCGACTCGAGCCGTCGGGATGGGATCGCGTGGGGTTCGACGACTCGGCATGGGAGCACGCGCAGGTGCTGGGCATGCATCCGGTCGCGCCGTTCACCCACCTCCGGGCGGCCGCCACGCACCTCGTCGAGCACGAGATCCGGCCGGTCGCCGTGCGGCGGCTGCCTTCCGGTTCGTACGTCGCGGATTTCGGCGCCGTGACTTCGGCGACGCCCGTGGTGCGGTTCCACGACGGCGTGGCGGGCCGAGCGGTGCGGGTCGTGGGCGGAGACCTGTTGGAATCCGACGGCCGCGTCTCGACGACACACGGCAACCAGGGCACCGACATGCACTGGGAGTATGTCGAACGCACAGGTCCGCAAGAGTTTCGCCCGTTCGGGTATCTGGGCTTTCGCTATCTGGAGATCGATGGCGCGGAGGAACCGTTGACGCGCGCCGATGTCGCCATGGCAGCTCGCCACGCGTCGTTGCCTGAGCACAACGACGCGACCTTCCACTCGTCGGACCGGCGGCTCGAGGCGGTCTGGCAACTCGCGCGGCACTCAGCGCTGTACGACGTGCAGGAGCAGTTCCTCGACACGCCGACGCGTGAGCGCGGTCAGTTCCTTGCCGA
>JBKPCL010000027.1:0-6906 GCA_046727335.1 Actinomycetota bacterium | reverse complement strand
GCCGGTGTCGTCCCACTCGATGCCGAACGCCCACGATGGCATCCACACGCGCGCATAGTTCGCGCCGTGCGCGGCGAGCGCACCGAACCAATCGTCGTACGCGTACGTTCCCCGCTGGTCGTACCACCCGGTGTTCTCGCCGATCGCGAAGTACGGCGCGCCGTCATCGAACGCGAGGAGATGCGGGTTGCGCGGGCTGACGCGGAGAAACCCGTGCCCGGGCGCGCCCATGACTTGGAGTTGCTGCCACGCCTCGACGTCGGTGTGACCCGGCGTGCGGATGACCCACCGCCAGCGCCAGCGGCCGGGCCGCTCGGGTGTGAAGCGGATGCGAAAGCTCGGCAACCCCTTCGCCGCCAGCTGCTCGTGGCCGTCGACGAGGCTTCGGTCGTAGTCCTGGTACCAGAACCCCAGCGCCTCGACCTGCTCGCCGCCCGGGCCGACGAACTGCGCCCGCACGTCGATCTCGTTGGGATCGAAGGGATTCTGCGGCGTCCGGTTCGGCACGTAGGTCGCCTCGAAGCGAGACCACTGCGCGACGTGGACGACATGCGGTCCCGGCATCGACATGATCGGACGGCCTCCGACGCACGCGCCAGCGACCACTGCCAAGCCCGCAACCCCTAGCCGTCTCGCCCACCGCACGACCCCGATTCTTGACGATCACCTCTTGTCCGGGCACGGCGGCGAACGTGGAAGTCGAGGTCAGGCGCCCCGAAGGTATTGCTCGACGGCCGCAGTCGCCCGGTCACGCTCGCCGGTCGCGAGAAGGTCGAGAAGCGCGCCACGCAGGACCGCGAGCGCGAGGCTTCGCTCGGTCCGGCCGGCCTTTGTCCGACGACGGGCCGGCGGTTGCGCGGACGACAAGATGGCCAGCCAATCGTCGACGGTCTGGCGCGCAAAGTCGCGCCACGGACCTTCCGGATCGGTCAGCGATCGCGCGTACGCCTCCACCCAGAGACCGAGAAGCGGGCGGTGTTCTTCGGCCGACAGCCAGGACCACGTCGTCCGCACCACGTCCACGAGGCCTGTCGCGTTCGGGGTCGGTCGCACTCGATCGAGCAGCGCCAGCTCATCGATACGGGCGCGCGCCAACAATGCGCGGAGGAGGTTGTCCTTCGACTCCCACAGGAAGAGGAGGACGCGTGGGCTCGATCCGATCGCGGTTGCCAACGGACGGAGCGACATGTCCGACAGTCCGTGCTCGAGCACGTAGTCGTACGCCCGCTCCAGGAGTTCCTCGCGGCGGGGTGAATTCTCGTGCGGCGTCGCGGTCACCGACGCTAGCTTACTGAAACGACTGTTTCAGCGGAGGTTGACGATGAAGGGTCGACCCCAACGGGTCATCCGCAGACTCGGAAAGCCGGGCGACCTCGGATGGGTCGTCATGGCCCACGGCGAGCTGTACGCCGCCGAGTTCGGGTGGGACACGAGCTTCGAGGTGCTCGTCGCGCGCATCGTTGCCGACTACGCCAACACCGACGATGCGGAGCGCCAAGCGGCCTGGATCGCCGAGGTCGACGGTCGGCGCGTCGGGTGCGTCTTCTGCGTCGCCGCCGACGCTACGACCGCGCAGCTGCGCCTCTTGCTCGTTGATCCGTCAATCCGTGGCGCCGGATTGGGCGGCCGACTCGTCGACGAGTGCATTGCCTTCGCGCGAAGCGACGGCTACTCGACGATGAAGCTGTGGACGAATCACCCTCTGGTCGCGGCCGCGAGGGTGTATCGCGCCCGCGGCTTTCGCCTCGTGGAAGAAGAGACGCATCACAGCTTCGGTGTCGACCTGGTCGGTCAGGTGTATCAACTGGACCTCGGCGTACTCGACACGAACGTCGGCGCGACCGCGCGATAGACCCGGTTACTGGCGCACGCGTAGAGCGCTCGATTCCATCGTCTCTTTGATGACGCCGATCCCCATCGTCATGAGCGAATCGACGCGTGTCGCGACAGTGTCGGGCAGCACGTCGACGATCCACCGGAACCTGCACGTGCCGTCGCCTTCGGGCGTCACTTCGGCGGAGGCCATGTGCAGGGTGAAGCCGAGCGCACTGTCAATGACTGAGTACGCGAGTCGGCGCGCCGACTCGTCGACGCCGACCAGCATCTCCCGAGCAACGGCGCCGTTGAAGAACGTCACGGTTCGGACGTCGCCGTCGAGCTTCGAGGTGACGACGAAGCCAGGGACGAGACGTTCGTGCACCGCGCCGAAGTCGCGCAGCGCATCCCAGACGACGCCGGCCGGCGCGTCGATGTGAACTTCCTTGATGAGCGTCGACATCTATTGCTCCTCGTGTCTGGATCGGATGGGCCAGCAGACTTCGGTGCGGTACGCGTCCGGGTCGTCGGTGTCGGCGGCGCCGACGACGTAGATCTCGCGCACGGGCAAATCAACGGGATCCGCATGTTCGGCGACCCACGCGCCGAGATGGCGGTAGGTGTCGGCGAGGTCGTCGTAGCTGCCGTGGTGCGTGAGCACGGCGACGTCGGTCGTGGGGAGCTCATCGATGCTGACGCCCGACGCCCGAGAGGCGGTCGGGAGCAGCGACGCCTCCTCGATCGGAAGGTAGGCGACGACGTCTTGCGCGTCGTCTTCGAGCAGGGTCGGATAACAGCCGCCGAACGGGCCGCTGACGACGCTGCCGGCGGCGCGCGCCGCCTCGTACAGGAGGTCGTGTGCACGTGCGAGGAACGCCAACCAGCTGTCCTCGTTGACCGTCGCCGAGTGGCGCAAGATCGTGCGCACCGGTTCGAAGCGGCGAGCGGCCGGCGTGTGGATCGCCGGCGCTTCGAGCGCGCGGTAGAGGTCGTCGACCTGATGCTGGATTGTCGCAAGACGCGCTTCGAGGACCGAGCCGTGTTCTGCGAGCACCTTGTGCGTGACGGCCGGATCGCGCGCGCCGAGCACGGCGCGGATCTGCTCGAGCGGGACGTCGAGTTCGCGGAGCCGACGGATGATCGCCGCGTCGGTCAGCTGGCTGACCGTGTAGGAGCGGTAGCCCGTGTCCCGGTCGACCGCGGCCGGCACGAGCAAGCCCGCTTCGTGATACGCGCGCAGCGTCTTGACGGAGAGCGACGACGCCCGCGAAAACTCACCGATCCGCAGTAATGATTCCGAGGCCATACCTGAAGCATCGGGTCTCCCCCTGGGGGAGAGTCAAGCCGTCCAACTACGTTGTCGCGCGTGCCGACCGTCGACGACGTTGCGCGCATGGCGATGGAGCTGCCCGAGGTGACCGTCGGGGAGCGGTGGGGCAACCGTACGTGGATGGTCGCGGGGAAGGGCTTCGTGTGGGAACGGCCGTTCAGCAAGGCCGACGTCAAACGCTTCGGCGACGCGACGCCGCCGGCGGGGCCGATCGTTGCCGTTCGCGTGAGCGACCTCGGCGAGAAGGAGGCAGTACTCGCCGCGCATCCGAAGGCGTTCTTCACGATCCCGCACTTCGACGGCTACGCGGCGGTGCTGATCCAGCTGCGCAAGGTCGGCAAGCGGGCGTTGCAGGAAGCGATCATCGACGGCTGGCTCGCATGCGCACCGCCAAAACTCGCGAAGGAGTTCCTCGACTAACCGAACTGGCGTCACTTGTGCACACGCAGTGTGCTTTTCTGACGCAAATTCGGTGGGGGGAAGTCAGCTCGGAAGGACTTGGTCCACCAGCGCGGGGACCAGCTTGGGATCGAACGGCTCCGAGAACATGAGGCGGCGCATGACGATCGGGCCGACGAGCGCGTCCGCGAGCAGTTCGGGGTCGGCGTCCTTGGGGAGCTCTCCGGTCTTGACCGCGTCGCGAAGGACGTCGACGAGCACCGCCCGGCGCTCAGCGCTGAAGTTGGTGTGGAACGCGCGCACCTGGGGATCCCGCTCAGCCGCATCGATCAGCGCGGGCATACAGGCCGAGTACGTCGATTCCTCGACGAGCTGCGCGACCTGTTCGAGGAACGCGGTGAGGCGTTCGCGCAACGTCCCCGACTCCGGAACGAGGGCCTGGGCCTTCAAGGTCCGGAACGCGTCCTCGACGAGGTCGAGCTTGCCCGACCAGTGCCGGTAGATCGTGCTCTTGCCGACGCCGGCCCGCGCCGCGACCGCTTCGATCGTGAGTGCGCCATAGCCGACGAGGCCGAGCTCGACGAGCACCGCTTCGAGGATGACGCGGCGTGACCGCTCGATGCGCGGATCCTGGTCGGTGTCCACCATGTCCTCATTCTGGCCTCTGCCCCGACCCCACGGGTACTACGGCGAAGTCGAACTGCGGCTCGTCCTCCGGGAAGTCTTCGACGAAGTCCTCGACCGTGTCCTCACGCTTCGGGCGGGACAGGATGAGCACCGCGGCCGCGGCCGCCACCGCGAGGCCGACCGACACCGCGCTCGCCACGTTGAATGCGTCGGTGAACGCAGCCGCGGCATGCGCCTTGACGACGCCGCCGCCCGGCACGGTCGCCGCAACGCGGGCCGCGCTTCCGATCGAATCCTCACCCTGGCTGCGAACGGTCGCGCCGAGCCCGAGCCCTGAGAGGTCGATCGAAGCCCGGTACGCGCTGTTCGCGATGCTGCCGAGGATCGCAATTCCGAGCGCGCCGCCCAACTCACGCGTCGTGTCGTTGACGGCGGAGCCGACACCGGCCTTCGAGAGCGGGACTGCGCTCATGATCTCGCCCGTTGCGGGCGCGGCCGTCACGCTCATCCCGGCGCCGAGCACTGCGAACGCGGTCGCCAGCGTGAGGTACGACGTACCCGGCGTCAGCATGCTGAGCATCACGAAGCCGGCGCCAACGATCGCAAGCCCGGCGGCCATGACCCGGCCGGCGCCGTACCGAGCGGCCAATGCGGCGCTGCTCGGCGAGAGCGCGACGAACACGATCGGCAATGGCAGCAACGCGAGGCCGGCTTCCAACGGCGAGTAGCTACGCGCGAACTGCAGGTACTGCGTCGCCAGGAAGAAGAAGCCGAACATCACGAAGAACGAGATGGTCACGACACCGCTGCCAATGCTGAAACGGCGGTCTTCGAAGAGCTTCAGCGGCAACATCGGGTGCTCGCTGCGACGCTCCCACTGCACGAACGCGAGCAGGGTCACCGCGGCGATCGCGCCGGCCGCGATCACCGCGGCACTCGTGAAGCCGTCCTCGCCGCCTTGGATGATCGCGTACACCAACGCGCCCAGTCCGCCGAGCGAGAGCAGCGCACCGACCGGGTCCAGCGGTGTCTTCGTCTCGTCACGCGACTCCGGCGCGAACGTCCAGATCGCGATGAACGTCAGTGCGACGAACGGCAGATTGACGAGCACCGCAGAGCCCCACCAGAACCGCTCGAGCAACGCACCGGACACGATCGGCCCGATCGCGCCGCCGGCACCCGCGAACCCCGCCCACATCGCAATGGCGCGGGACCGCTCCTCGGGCGGGAAGATCGTCGTGATGATCGATAGCGTGGCGGGCATCACCAACGCGGCACCGATGCCCATCACCGCGCGTCCCGCGATCACCTGACCCGCGCCCGACGCGACGCCGGCGATGACGGCGCCGACTCCGAACACGACGAGGCCGCTGAGCAGCGCGCGCTTGCGCCCGAACCGGTCGCCGAGGGCGCCCGCGGTGAGGAGCGAGCCGGCGAAGACGATCGCGTAGGCGTCGAGGATCCACTGGATCTCGGACGCGGACGCGTGGAGCTGTTCCTGCATTGTCGGGATCGCCGTGACCAGGCCCGACACCGACATCACGACGAGGACGAGCGACAGGCACATCATCGCCAGCAGGAACCAGCGCCGGCCGTGAATCCGGGGATCTTCGTGCAGCGGGCGCGCGGGAACAGGGGGAGCGAATGTGGTGTTCACTTCGCGACTCCTTCGGCGGGGGACCGTGGAGGACCTAACGATACGGTCTCGTTTCGCTGTGAAACGTACTCGTACTGCAACGATACGTCAACGTTTCATTTGTCACAATCGGGCGCAGGCGAGGATCCAGCCCGGTCGGACAGAATCAGCGCGTGGCAGCGACGCAAACGACGGCGAATGGAGCGCGCACCAAGCACCTGCGCACGTGCCCACTCTGCGAGGCGATGTGCGGGCTCGAGGTCTACGTGCGCGGCGAGCAGGTCGAGTTGATCCGACCGAACCGCGACGACGTCTGGTCCAAGGGCTATATCTGCCCGAAGGGAACGACGCTCGGCCATCTGCACCACGACCCTGACCGCCTGCGGGTGCCGGTGGTGCGTGAGCCTGACGGATCGTTCCGCGAAGCCTCGTGGGACGAAGCGTTCGAGCGTTGCAGCGAACTGCTGCTGCCAGTGATCGCGGAGCACGGCATCGCTGCGGTGACCGCGTATGTCGGCAACCCGCTCGCGCACGCGATGGACCTCAGCAGGTACATCGGCATCCTCATCGGCATGTCGGGGATCCCGATGATCTACTCGCCCGGCGTCGTCGACCAGTGGCCCAAGAACGTGAGCTCGCATCTCATGTACGGCGGCATGTGGTCGATCCCCGTCCCTGACATTCGCCGCACCGACTTCCTCGTCGTGATGGGCGCGAACCCGCACGCGTCACAGGGCTCGTTGCTTGCATGTCCCGACGTCATGGGGGAGATCGACGCGATCCGCGAGCGAGGCGGAAACATCATCGTGATCGACCCGCGTCGTACCGGCACCGCGGAGCACGCGAGCGAATGGTTGCCGATCACGCCCGGCACCGACGCCGCGTTGTTGCTCGCGGTGGTCAACGTCTTGTTCGCCGACGGGCTCGTCGATCTGGGCACGGTCGCCGATCTCATCGAGGGCCGTCGTCTATGGCCGCATCGGGTTGTGCAACCAGGAGTTCGGGACGCTGGCGAGCTGGCTCGTCGACGTCGTGAACATCCTCACGCGGCACTTCGACGTTCCCGGCGGATTGATGTTCGCCCGGCCGTCGGCATGGT
>JBKPCL010000026.1:0-24387 GCA_046727335.1 Actinomycetota bacterium | reverse complement strand
GCGGTTACCGTCCCGGCGTCGAAGGGGGTCGTGCCGTGAAACTCACACCGGACAAGGTCGCTGTCGTCACCGGTGCCGCGAGCGGCATCGGGTTCGCACTCGCGGAACGCTTCGGTCGCGCCGGCATGCACGTCGTCCTGGTGGACGTCGACGAATCGGCATTGGGCTCGGCCGCGGAACGGATCGGCGCGCTCGGCGTGGACACGCTCGCCGTGCGTGCCGATGTCAGTGACGAAGCTGCTGTCCAGCAGCTGGCAGCGCGCGCGAGTGAGCGCTTCGGTGCGGTGCACGTCGTTTGTAACAACGCGGGCGTCGCCGCGAGATCCGACCCGTGGTTCGGGCCGCTGTCAGCGTGGACGTGGGTCATGGGAGTGAATTTCTGGGGCGTCGTCCACGGCGTCCGCGCCTTCCTCCCGCTGCTCGCCGCGCAGAGCGAAGCCCACATCGTGAACACGGCGAGCATGGCAGGGCTGCTGCCTGGATTCGGGCCGTCCTACGACGCGAGCAAGCACGCCGTCGTCGCGATCACTGACGACCTCTACGGCATGTTGCAACAAGCGGGACTGCCGATCGGCGTGAGCGTCCTCTGCCCCGGCTGGGTTCGGACACAGATCATGAACGCCGACCGGAACTGGCCGGGCCACCTCGGCGCGCAGCCGGAACGGAATCCGATCGGAGAAGTGGTCGTGAAGCACGCCGAACGCGCCATCAGCGAGGGCACTCCGCCGACGGTGATCGCGGATCTCGTCGCCGACGCGATCGAAGAGAACCGCTTCTGGATCATTCCGCATGACGACTTCCTCGAGCTCGCGATCCGCCGCTGGCACGCCATCGCCGAGCGTGCGAACCCAGAATTGGAAGTCGACGTGCCGGGGTTGCCGCCGACGGCGCAGCTCCTCGCCGAACTGCAAGCGCTCCTCACTCCCCCGCAGTAAGCGGGCGTTCGTGGACGACGTCGCGCCCGATGGCAGCCCGGTCGCTGTGTATCTGCGGCTGCCCGCGGGCGATGTTCCCCAACTGGTGCACCGAGCCGTGGGAGAAGGAGCGACGATTCTCGAGCTGGGCTGCGGGGTCGGTCGCATCACGCATCCGCTCGTCGCGCTCGGGCACCGCGTCGTCGCGGTCGACAACTCGCCGGACATGCTGCGCCATGTTCACGGCGCGCAAACCGTCCTCGCCGACATCGAAACGCTGCAGTGCCCGGAACGTTTCGACGCGGTCTTGCTGGCGAGCCACTTGATCAACGCGCCGGAATTGGACGAGCGCCAACGCCTGCTCTCGGTCTGCAAGCAGCATGCGCGCGCCGGCGGCCTCGTGCTCATCGAGCGCTACGACGTCGAATGGGCACGCAACGCGAAGCCCGGCGTGCATCACGTTGGCGACGTCACGATCACATGGCACGACCTGCAGCGCGACGGCGACGTCTTGCACGCCGGGGTCACCTACGGGATCGACGATCACTCGTGGACCCAGCGATTCACGGCCATGATCCTCGACGACGCGCAGCTGTGTGAGGAGGCGGCTGCGGCCGGGCTGGAGTTGGAGTCGTGGATCGGCGAGCACCACGAGTGGGCGCGGTTCGTGGCGTGACGCGCGAGCATCGCGGGATGAGCGATTCGCCCGAGGAATCGCCTCCCGACACGGCCCGTCCGCACATGCCGGGTTACGGGATCCTGCCGTCCGAGGAAGGCACGGGCTTGCTCCCGTGGAGCTGGGCGGAAGAGCGGCTGCGGCGGTCGCACGACTTCTGGCTCGGGACCGTATGGCCGGACGGCCGTCCCCACGTCATGCCGGTGTGGGGTGTGTGGGACGGCTCGGCGCTGTGGTTCTCGACGAGCAACGGGTCTCGGAAGTCCCGGAATCTGCTCGGTAACGGGCGCTGCGTGCTGACCACCGACAACGCGCTCGAACCCGTCATCCTCGAGGGCGCCGTCGAGCTCGTGACCGACGCCGCGGGCATCGAGACGTTCGTGCGGCTGCTCAACGAGAAGTACGGGACCGACTACGACACGACGTTCCAGGATCCGGCCGTCAACCGCACGTTCCGAGTGCTGCCCGAGCGTGCGTTCGGCCTCACCGAGGAAGATTTCATCGGTTCGCCGACCCGCTGGACGTTCGCGCGGTCGTGAGCGGCCGCGTCGCAAATCGACTCTGATGACGAAACCCCTGCGTTTTCGCGGGGAATTCGACTTTGATGGCAATTTGCCTCGCCGGCGGCGGGCACTGCACGGCGGCGCGCTCAGCGGTGTGAGTGCCTCCGCGTGAGGAGCCACGACACCAGCGCGCCCAAGGCGGCCGAGATCAGGACGAGCACGACGAGCGGCAGCCTGGCGTCGCCGAACACGTAGCCGATCTTCACCTTGCGCGTGTTGTCGATGACCAGCGCCAACAAGACGATCACCAGCACCACGGCGGCGACGATGCGGACGACGTCACGATTCTCGGTTCGTTGGGCCATGTTCTCATCCCCCGGTGTCGGGCGCCCCCGTCAAGTATCGGTCGATGACCCGGTGCATATGGAGGATGTTTCCCTCCTGGCGGCAATTCAGCCGTGCGCCGTCCCAACCCCGTGACTGCATGCCCAGCTGCACGTTCGCCAGATTGGCGTAGTCCTGCTCGGTGATCTCGCCCCAGTCCCGCTCGGTCCAGTCGGCCACGAACCGGCGCGTCGCCGGCGGACGGTCTTCACCGGGCCGGGGCCACTCGAGCACCCACGTGTCCTTGATCGCCCGGTCCGGATCGAGGCCGTCGGGGCGGACCCGAAACAGGATGGCGCTTCCGGGATAGATCGGGCCGACCATGTTGGGGAACCAGAACACGTCGTCGGCGCTCGTCATAAGGTCAGGCGTGAGTCCCGAGAGGTCGAAGCCGCGCGCTTCCAACAGCGCCATGCGCCGTTCCTGATACGCCTCCAGCAGCGTGCTTCCCTCCGGTGGCCCGTTCGCGCGCAGCTCTTCCACTGCCGCTCGCTCCTCACCGAGGAACGCGCCGCCGAGACCTTCGACGAGCCCGGCGAGGATCACGCCCTCGTCATAGTCCTCGGGCGCGAGGTTCAGCCGTGGACTCGGCCGCAGCGCGCGCCGCGCGCCCGGCAGACGGCCGTAGTGCGCGTGCCGTTCGAACTGCTCGTACTCGATGCTCACGTCGTCGGTCCACGGGAGGATCTGCGAGTGCAGTCCCTGCACGTGATAGCTCTCGTTGAACGCGTCGACGACGGCCTTCCAGTTCGCGGGGATGATGGTCGTGCGGTACGCGCGGAAACGCATCTCGTCGAGGCGATACGGCGCGAGCAGCTTGGGCAATGGATCGAGGAACTCGAGCAGCGGCTCGGCGTCGAGATCCATGTTGACGAACACGAAGCCGCCCCAAGAGTCGACCTGCACGGGCGTCAACGCCAGGTCAGACGGCAGACCGGGAAACTCGTCGCGGTCGGGAACGTGGACGAGCCGGCCGTCGAGCGCGTACCGCCACGCGTGATATGGGCAACGGATCTCGCCGTCGAAATGGCCGCAGTCATACGCGAGCCGCGTGCCCCGGTGCAGGCACGCGTTGTGAAACGCCGTCAATTCCCCGCTCTCGGTTCGGACGATCGCGACGGAGTCCCGACCGATCCCGTACTCGACGAAGTCGCCGGGCTCGGGCAGCTCCTCTTCGCGCGCCGCGACCTGCCACACCCGAGGCCACAACCACTCGAGCTCCGCCTCGGCGAAGGCGGACGTGGTGTACCGCTCCTTCGGGAGGAAGCCGTCGAGGCGCACGAGCATGCGCGAAAGATCGTTCATGTCAGAATCGGACTGTAGTGGCGACGTCGGAGGGACCGCCGGTGCAGTTCAACCTCGCGGATCTCTTCGAGGCCGTAGCCGACTCGGTGCCGGCGCGCGAGGCCGTCGTCAGCGGCGACGTCCGGCGCACGTACGCCGCGCTCGACGAGCGCGCGACTCGCCTCGCTCATGTACTCCGTGACGCCGGCGTGCAGCCGGGCGAGCACGTCGGCTGCTACATGCGGAACACGATCGCGCACGTCGAAACGATGCTCGCGTGCTACAAGCTGCGCGCGGTCCCCATCAACGTGAACTATCGCTACGTCGACGAGGAGCTCGCGTATCTGTTCGACGACGCGGATCTCGTCGGCGTGGTGCATGACACCGAGTTCGCGGGGACGATCGAGCGAGTGCGGAAGACGTGCAACGGACTGCGATTCGCCCTGGACGCAGGCGACGGCTACGAAGCCGCGATCGCCGCTGCGTCTGCGAAGCGCGAGTTCGACGCCCGATCGCCCGACGACCCGTACGTCCTGTATACCGGCGGCACGACCGGCATGCCCAAGGGCGTCGTGTGGCGTCAGGAGGACATCTTCTTCGCGGCCATGGGGGGCGGCAATCCCGGTGGTCCGCCCATCGCTCGTCCCGAGGAGATCGTCGCGTCGGTCCTCGACAATCCCGCGCAGCGACTGCGGCCGTTTCTGCCCGCCGGCGATGCGGGACCACCGCAATTCGTCTCGCTCGCGCTCGGGCCACTCATGCATGCGAGCGGTCAGTGGTCGGCGTTCGGCACGCTGCTCGGGGGCGGCAAGGTCGTGCTGTACGACGCGCCCAGCGTCGACATGACGCAGGTCCTCGATCTCATCGCGCGCGAGCGCGTCAACGCACTGAACCTCGTCGGCGACACGAGCGCGCGGCCGTTGCTCGCCGCGCTCGCCGCCGATCCCGATCGCTGGGATACCTCATGTCTGATGCTCCTGGGCTCGGGCGGGAGCATCCTGTCCGGCGACGTCAAGGATGCATTGATGGCAACACTGCCGTCGGTCCTCGCGATCGTCGAAGGCATCGGCTCGTCGGAATCGCCGGCACAAGCGGTCGCGCTCACGACGCGCGCGCACCTCGCGTCGGAGTCTCTGACCTTCGCCGCCAAGCCTGAGACCATGGTCGTCGACGACGAGCTGCGGCCGATCGCGCGCGGCTCGGGTCAGGTCGGGCGGCTGGCGACGCGCGGTCGCGTGCCGCTGGGTTACTACAAGGACGAAGCCCGCGGCGCGCGCACGTTCGTCGAGATCGACGGCACCCGCTGGTCGCTCCCCGGCGACATGGCCACGATCGACGCCGACGGTACCGTGCGCCTCCTGGGCCGAGGCTCGATGTGTATCAACACCGGCGGCGAGAAGGTGTATCCAGAGGAAGTGGAGGCCGTGCTCAAGACGCACGCACAGATCGATGACGCGGTCGTCCTCGGAGTCGCTGACCCACAGTGGGGCCAGCGCGTCGTCGCGATCGTGACCGCGACGCCCGGCATGCCTGCGCCCGACCTCGACGCGGTCCAGGCCCACTGTCGACCGCGGCTCGCCGGCTACAAGGTGCCGCGCGCGTTGCGGATCGTCGACCGGGTCGAGCGGAACCCGGCCGGCAAGGTCGACTACGGCTGGGCGCGCGCGGTCGCCGCGTGCAGCGGGTAGACAACAGGCCACTGTGCAAACCCCGGCGTGTGACCCCGCGGCATCGAAGAACACGAACTCGGCCGTCACCGCCGCGGTCGTTCCCGCCCGCTGGAATCGGGCGCTCGCGTCCGCGGCGTGCACCGGCGCGGTGCTCGTCATGCCGGCCGACTTCGCACCGCTCGTGCGCTGTGCGTTGCTCATCGCCGGCGCGGCGATCGCGTTCGATCTCGCGCGCGTCGAGGCGAGACGGCCGGGCGACCCACGCCCCATCGTGTGGTCGATCGCCGGCCTGTTGACACTTGCCGTGCTCATGCCGATGCGATTCGGCACGGACGTCTGGTCGTACACGATGGTTGGTCGGCTCATCACCGTCCATCGCGCGAGCCCGTACCTCCACGCCGTCGGCCATTTCTCCAACGATCCACTGCTGCACCTCGTCCTGCCCGGCTGGCGACACGGCACAGCGCCGTACGGCCCCCTGTTCTTGGTGCAAACGGCCGGCGTCGCGCTCGTCGCGGGCACGCATGCGCTCCTCTACCGGCTGGCGTACCAGTTGGCGGCCGCGGCGGCGGTCGGCGCGTCACTGTGGGTGCTCTGGCGCACGAACCGCAGCACCGCCGCGCTCGCACTCGTCGGATTGCAACCGATGGTCGCCGGACCGATCGTGAACGGCGGCCACAACGACGCGCTGATCGCGCTCGCCGCGCTCGGCGCAGTGTTGTTGGTCGCGCGCGGCCGTCACCGTTCAGCCGGTTGGGTCCTCGCCGCCGCGGTGCTCCTGAAGCTCACGGCGGCCGCGGTCGTGATTCCGCTCCTCGTCTGGGTCGGGCTCCGGCACGGAGGGCGCGCGCTCCTCCGGCTCGCCGCGCCGTCGATCCTCGTCGCGCTGCCCCTGATGATGTTCGTGCCCGGATGCCTCGATTCAGTACGCGGCGCCAACGACGGGGTCATCACGCGCATGTCGCTGTGGAACTTGCCGCTCCGTAAGACATGGTTCCCTTACCACGAACTGACGCCGGAGCGACTCGGCCGTATGTCGTTGCTCGTGGTGGTCGGCATCCTGGTCGTCGTGACACTCATCGGCGCGTTCCAGCGCGAGCCCGGTTCGGGCGTCGTCATGGCGAGCAGCGCGTGGCTGGTCGCGGGTGCCTACGTCGTGCCCTGGTACTCGATGCTTCCGCTGCCGACGGCGGCGCTGCGCCCGACCAGCCGGCTCACTGCGTTCATCACCTTCCAGGCGACGGCCATGACGGTGGCGTGGTCACTCGACGAGTCGACGATCAAGACCGTGACCGGACTGGACGCGACGATCCGCTATGTGCTGCCCGTGCTCGTTGCGGCGATGTTCGTGTGGGCGATCGCGCCGCTGCTCACTTCGCCGTCGACTCGTCGAACCAGTCCCACTTCCACGGCGTGATGGTCTCGAACGGTCCCGCGAACAGCACGCCGTTCGCGCGTGCGGCTCGCGCCGCAGCGAGCGGCTCGATCGCCGCCGCGCCGTCGAGGGGATCCGTGTCGAGCCACGCGATCGTGATGCGGACGCCGTCCGTCGACCAGTGCTGATCCGGCCGCGGCGGGCTGGCGGCAAACGTCCAGAGCCCTGCGATGCCGGGCGTCTCCAGCCACTCGGCGTACGACTCCCACTCGGGGGCGTCATTCTCACGTTCGACGATCACGTAGCAGCCCCGATTCGGGCGGTACGGAACCGCTTCGGGTGACACGAGCACCCGCTTCGCGGCCCACCCGCGATCGAACTGCAGCGGACCGGACATGTGCGCGCGCCGGAACTGGTGGAACCGACCGACCCGGTGCAGCTCCGCGCCGAGCGCCATGAACTCGTCGAGCGTGCGCTCGACCGGCTCGGTCATCAGATACAGCGTCACGTAATGGATGGGGTCGAGACGCTCGCCGCTCACGACGCGCGCGGCGCGACAGGCCGGTGTCGACACCCAACGCTGTCCGTACGCCACACCGTCGAGCAGAAATTGCTCGGGCATGTGGTCGAGCTGGTGCCACTCGTTGTAGGAACGGTGTTCGTTCGGGTCGGTGATCTCGGTGAACGAGAAGAAGCCGACTTTGACCTTGTTCATCGAGGCCCGTGGTCACGAACGGCGATCGTGACCCGCGAGGTCGCGCACAGTCGGCCTTCGTCGTCGCGCATCTCGACGTCCCAGACCCACGTCGTGCGGCCGCGGTGAATCGCGGCGGCGGTCGCGTGCAGTGTTCCTTCGCTGACGGATCGCAGGAAGCTCGTGTTGTTCGACATGCCGAGCGGCACCTTGCCGTGCGGGAGAACTCCGCGCGCTGTCCCCTGCGACGCCAAGGTCTCGGCGACGGCGGCGTAGACACCGCCATGGATGATGCCCATTGGCTGGCAGACGCGTGGCTGCACCGCAAGATGGCCCGAGGCCCGTCCGACCTCGTCGGAGTCGTGGACCACGAACCCGATCGTGGCGTCGAACGCGTCGTCGAGGTCGACTCGTATGGTGTACGGCGCGTCGGTCACGAGCGCGATGCTAGGCAACACTCTCGTGTGCGCCTCGACTGGCTGACGCCACGAGTGGCATCGTGACACGCGATGGGCGCCGGAACCTGGGAGAGCTACCACGCGATCACCGCGTTGATGTATCGCTACGTCGAGCTGATCGACGCGGCGGATTTCGACGGCATCGCGGAGCTCTTCGCGGGGGCGCGGCTCACGAACGAGGGCGTCGACGGTGCCGTCGAGGGCGGTGACGCGATCGCGCGGCTGTATCGGCGACTCAACCGAGTGCACGAAGACGGCACGCTGCGGACGCGCCACCTGACCGCGAACGTGCTCGTCGACATCGACGAGGACGCCGCTCGAGCGACGGCGCGGTCCGCATTCGTCGTCTTCCAGCAAACGGCGGCGTTGCCCCTGCAACCCATCGTGACCGGCCGCTATCGCGATCGCTTCGCACGCAACGATGGCGTGTGGCACTTCACCGAGCGCCACATCATCGTGGACCATGTCGGCGACGTGCGTGAGCACCTCACGTTCGATCTCGCCGGGTTCGATCCGTCGGCGACGCCGAAGCGTGAATGACTACAGGTTGCCGCGGCGCGCTTGCTCCGCTTCGATCGACACGAACAGCGCCTTGAAGTTGCCTTCGCCGAATCCGCGCGCGCCGGCACGCTGGATGATCTCGAGGAAGACTGTCGGACGGCTCGCGACGTTCTCAGTGAAGATCTGTAGCAGGTAGCCCTCGGTGTCGCGATCGACGAGGATGCCGAGCGACGCGAGCTGTTCCCAGGGCAGGTCCGCGCCGAGCTCGCCGAGCCGCTCCGGTGCCTCGTCGTAGTAGGTGTCGGGCACGCGCAGGAAGCGGATGCCGCGCTCGTGCAGCGCCGAGACTGTCGCGATGATGTCGTCCGTTCGAATCGCGACGTGCTGCACGCCGGGTGAGTGGTAGTAGTCGAGATACTCCTCGATCTGACTCTTGCGTCGACCCGGCGCCGGCTCGTTGATGGGCTGCACGACGCGGCCGCCGTTCCACACGACCGTTGAACGCAGGGCGCTGTACTCGGTGGAGATTGCGTCTTCGCTGAAGTGCTGCATCTGTCGCAGCCCCCACACTCGCTCGTACCACGCGACCCATTCGTCGAGTCGACCGCGTTCGACATTGACGACGACGTGGTCGTAACCCGTGAGGCCCACCGGCCGTCCCAGGTCCACTGGCAATGATGCAGGTTCGTACCCGGGAGCGAACAGCCCGCGGTACGCATCGCGCGAGATCAGGGTGTGAATGGTGTCGCCGAACGCTCCGACCGCCGCGCGCCGCAGCTCGCCGTCGTCATCGCTCGAGCTCCGCGGCGCCTCCGCTCCAGTGCCGCCGCGCGCCACGGCGCGGCGGTACGCCTCGTCGACGTCGTGCACGAGGTACGCGACATCGCGCACGCCGTCACCGTGCCGGCGAACGTGCGCAGCAACTTCCGAGTCGGGATCGAGCGCGCTCGTGACGACGAAGCAGAGATCGCCCTGCCGGAGGACGTACGACTGCCGGTCGCGAGCGCCGGTTTCCGGGCCGGCGTAGGCGACGACGTCGAAGCCGAAGCCCGCCACGAAGAAGTGCGCGGCGTGACGCGCGTTGCCGACCCACCATTCGAGATGGTCGAACGCCAGCAGCTCGGGCGCGGGCGTCGTGGCTTCGCCCGGTGTCGGCTCCCTGGTCGTGACCATCGATACCTCACTCGGCAGCCCGGTCAACATCATCACGGTTCCCCGGGGCCGTCGGGTGGAATCCCGGAGAGGCCTCCGCCGGTACGCAGAGGCCGCCAAGGGGAAGAATGGAGGCGTGGCGACCTTCGCCCTCCCGCCCGACCATCCGGGCGTCCACGACCCGGCCTACCGGGCCCGACGAGCCGCGATCGCGGCGGTCGGCGAGCAATACCGGCCGGGCTCGCCGATTCCCGAGGTCGAGTACACGGCCGAAGAAGACGAGGTCTGGAACATCGTCTCGACCGAGCTCGCCGCCAAACACGAGCGGTACGCGTGCCGGGAGTACCTCGCCGGCGCCGCCGCGCTCAACCTTCCGCGCGACTGCGTCCCGCAGCTCAACGACGTCACCGGTCGCCTCGAGCGGCTGTCGGGTTGGCGGCTGGAACCGGTTCCCGGACTCGTACCGACGCGCACCTTCTACGGTTCCCTCGCCGACCGCCGGTTCTTGTCGACCCAGTACATCCGCCACCACTCGGTGCCCTTCTACACGCCCGAACCCGACATCGTGCACGAGCTCATCGGCCACGCGAACATGCTCGGCAGTCCGACGTTCGCAGCGTTGTACGAGGCGGCAGGCAAGGCGTCGAGACGGGCGGAGAGTCCCGAGGCGCTGGAGTGGTTCAGCCGGGTCTTCTGGTTCACGCTCGAGTTCGGAGTGGTCTGGGAGGCCGGCGAGCTCCGGACGTACGGCGCCGGGCTGCTGTCGTCGTACGGCGAGATCGAGGCGTTCCGGGATGCGGAGCTCCGACCCTTCGACCTCCACGCGATGGGGCGTACCGAGTACGACATCACGCAGTACCAGCCGTTGCTGTTCGCGGCGCCGTCGTTCCCCGAAGCAGTCGAGCAGCTCACCGAGTTCTTCGAGACCTTCGACGACGCGCACTACCGAGCACTTGCTGCGACATAGCCTGCCGCGCGTGATCAATCCTGACGTTCGCGAACTCCTCAACGAGAAGAACTTTGCTGCGCTCACCGTGTTGCTCGGCAACGGTTCTCCGATGACGCACATCATGTGGGTCGACGCCGACGACGAGCACGTGCTGTTCAACACCGAGGTGCACCGCGACAAGTACAAGGCAATCCAGCGCGATCCCCGCGTGGCCGTCGTCGTGTGGGAGCTCGCCGATCCGTACCACCGCGCCGAGGTCCGAGGCCGGGTCGTCGGCGAAGTGCGCGGGCCGGAGGCGCGCGCACACATCGACAACTTGTCGATGAAGTACAACGGCACGGAGTACGACGTGCCGATCAAGTCCGAGCGCGTGATCCTGAAGGTCCTGCCGACCGTCCAGAAGGTGATCGGCTAGCGCCGGGCGCGTCGTACGCTCAGCCGGTGGCCGAGCGCCGGCATCTCCTCGTGGTGTTCCACTCGCGCTCGGGCGGTACCGAGGCGATGGCCAACGCCGCAATCGACGGCGCGACGAGCGGCGAGATCAGCGAGGTCGAGGTGCGCGTGAAACGCGCCTTCGACGCGACCCCTGACGATGTCATGTGGTCGGACGGTGTGATTCTCGGGACGCCGGAGAACTTCGGCTACATGTCGGGAGCGCTCAAGGACTTCCTCGAACGCATCTATTACGTCGTGCTCGACGAGACGCCCGGCCTTCCCTATGCCCTCTTCGTCAAGGCGAGCACGGACGGCGAAGGCGCGGTCCGCAGCGTCGAACGCATCATCGCGGGGTTGAAGTGGCGCGGCGTGCTGCCGCCCGTCGTCGTCGCGGGCGACCTCGACGACGAAGACCTCGACCGGTGTCGCGAGCTCGGCTTGACGATCGCGGCGGGATTGGAAGCGGGCGTCTTCTAGCGCCAGCGCCACTCGGGGTCGCGCTTTTCGAGGAAGGCCTGGCGCGCTTCCGCGGCGTCCTCGAATCGCTGCAAGCGCGCCGTGTAGTCCTGTTCGATGCGGTATGCCTCTTTGAGCGGCAGTCCCTCGACGCGATTCATCGATTCCTTGGCGAGCCGCAGCGCGATCGGGCTCTTGGCGGCGAGGCCGCGCGCCAGCTCGCGTGCCGTGCGCTCGAGGTCGGCGCGCGGCACGACCGTACGGACCGCGCCGAGCCGATACATCTCGGCCGCCGGGACCAGCTCGCCGGTGAAGAACATCTCGCGCGCCTTGTAGCGGCCGATCATCAGCGACAGGTGCGAGCTCGCACCGAGCAAGCCGACGTTGATCTCGGTCGTCCCGAACGTCGCGTTGTCGGACGCGACGAGCATGTCGCAACAGGCCGCGAACGCGAGACCGGCGCCGAGCGCGGGTCCGTTGATCGCGCCGATCACCGGCACCGCGCAGTCGGTGATCGCCCACATCGCATCCCGAGCGCCGCGGGCCGGGTCGACGACGAGGCTCGGCGGCGGCTCGCCGTCCGGCTTCCCGACTGCGTGCAGGTCGACGCCGGCCATGAAGGCGCGGTCGCCCGCCGCGGTGAAGATCGCAACGCGGATCTCCCGATCTTCGTTGAACGACGTGAAGGCGTCGCGCAACTCCCGGAAGGTGCCGTTGGTGGCCGCGTTGACCGGCGGCCGATCGAGCGTGACGGTTGCGACGTGTTCGGCGATCTCGACGGTGACATCGGTCATTCGGATTTGGCCTTCTCGATGACCTCGTCGATCTCGAGCAGGTCGTCGTCCGACAACCGCCACGACGCCGCGGCCGCGTTCGCACGCACCTGATCGGAGTGTGTCGCACCGGCGATGACGCTCGCGACGACCGGTCGCGCGAGCAGCCACGCAAACGCGAGCTCGAGCAGGGTGTGGCCGTGGTCGCGTGCCCACTCGTCGAGCGCTTCGACGCGATCGAAGACCTTGTCTGACAAAGCCTGCTCGGCGCGCTGGTGCGGCATCCCGGCGAGCCGTGTCCCGGCCGGTGGTGGGGCGCCGCGCCGGTACTTGCCGGTCAGCACGCCACTGGCGAGCGGAAAGTACGGGACGAAGGCAAGGCCGTCGCGTGTGCACGCGTCGAGCACGCCCTGCTTCTCGGGGCCACGGCGCAACAGGCTGTACTCGTTCTGCACCGACACGAACCGGGCGAGGTTGCGCTCGCGACTGATGTTCGTGGCCTGGTCGATCATGTCGGCCGAGAAATTGCTGCAGCCGAGTTCCCGCACCTTGCCCGCGCGAACGGCCTCGTCGAGCGCGCCCAGGGTTTCCTCGACGGGCGTGTCGTTGTCGGGAAAGTGCAGCTGATACAGGTCGATGCGATCGGTGCCGAGCCGGCGAAGGGACGCGTCGACGGCCTGATGCACATACGGCGCGCTTGCACCGCCGAGGCCGTCGCCGATCGGCCCGCCAAACTTGGTCGCGATGAGCACTCGGTCGCGTCGCGCGCCGAGCGCGCGCCCGAGCAACTCCTCGCTCTTCGTGCCGCCGTAGATGTCCGCGGTGTCGAACAAGGTCATGCCGGCGTCGATGGCTGCATCGACGACTTTCCTGGTGGCCGGCTCATCGATGCGACCGCCGAAGTTGTTGCACCCCAAGCCGACGACCGACGCGTCGAGCGAACCAATCGCGCGTGTCTCCACGGGAACAGCATGCCCCGCCCAACGAACTTGCGTCACTTATCTACACGTCGTGTGCTTTTCTGACGCAAGTTCGACGGGGGAGTCAGGCGGTGGCGGCCTCACGGAGGCGAGTCGTGCGGTGCAGCGGGTCCCTGTCGAACTGCGGCAGCACGTGACGGCCGAACGTGTCGACGACCTCGGTCGCGAGCTCCCGATCCATCGAGGACGACAGCAGTCCGAACACGACCTGGTCGACGCCCGCGGCTTCGTACTGCTCGATCGTCGCGGTGACCTCCTCCGGCGTGCCGAACGCGGTCAGATGGGCGGCGATGCGCTGCTCGATCTCGTCGGGCGTCGCCTCGGGCAGGACGTCGGGCCACGACGGAAAGCCGGGCGGCTTCGGGAACGTGTCGAGGTACCGGAACACGAGGCTGTTCTGGTACGCCATCGAGAGCCGGCCGCCGAGATCACGCACGCGGTCGCCGTCCTCGAGACAGAGCAGCTGGGTCGTGACCATCACGTTGTCGTTGACGAAGTCGCCGACGGGATCCGCGTCCTCGATCTCCTTCTTGTAGAGCTCCACCAACGGTTTCACCATCTCGATGCCGCCCATCGTGAAACACAGCACGCCGAGACCCATGCGCGCCGCCTTCTGGAAGGTCGACGGATTGCCGGCCGCGACCCACATCGGTGGATGCGGATCGCTGTAGGGCTTGGGCAGGACGTTGCGGGGCGGCATCGAGAAGAACTTCCCGTCGAAACCGGGATACTCCTCGCGCCGCCACATCTTGCGGAACTCGCCGACCACCTCGTCGAACATGTCGCGCGTGAGATCGGGCTCCGGGATGCCGAAGCCACGTTGCTCGGTCGTCGACGAGCCGCGGCCCATCCCGAACTCGAAGCGGCCCTCCGAGAGGTGGTCGAGCAACGCGACTCGTTCGGCGACACGCGCCGGGTGATTCACCGGTGGTGTGATGTTGAAGATGCCGGAGCCGAGATGGATGGTCGACGTCGCCGCGGCCAGATAGCCGAGGAACACCTCGTTGGCCGAAAGGTGCGAATACTCGGTCAGGAAGTGATGCTCGGTCGCCCACGTGTACTTGAAGCCCACCCGCTCGGCGGCTTGCACGACGGCGACCTCGTCCATGAGCCGCCGGTGCTCGTCACCGTCGAACTGAGGCAGCACGCAGCCACTGTTGAAGAGACCGAACTCCATCGCGTTCCTTTGCCGTCAGACCCTGCGGGCCGCCCGTGAACCGCAGCAGTCCAGCATCCGGCCGATCGCCGCGTCGAAACTTCGGGGCGCCTCAGCCGAATTGCTGCATCGCTCCCATGAAGCCGTTATAGAAGCTCGGGTTGCCGCCCTCGAATGCTGCCGCGTAGCCGTTGTCCACGATCTCGCAACCGCTCGCATACCACCACAAGTCGACGTCGGCCGCGCCGGGGAACGAGAAGACAAGGATCTCGATACGACCGTTGTCAGGCGGACAGCTGTGGACCCCAATGTCGGGCCGCACGTCGATCCGGTTGATGACGCTCGCCAGCGACGTGGCGTCGGCGGCGTCGAGCCGGCGTTGCCCACCGTAGAGCCGCGGGAAGCCGACGTAGGCGCACACCAACGTCGCGGTCGGGACACCGGGTGGCAGCAGCCGCGAGCTCCGCGACGGGAAGTCGTTGTCGACGTCGTCGCTTCGCCCGATCGTCTTCAGGCAGCCGGACGCGAGCGTGATCCGCACCGACGGGGTCCGCGGCTTCTTCGGCGGAAGCGGTGGAATCCACGCGACGACGGCGTCCGCGCGCAGCACTGAACCCCCACCGCGGGCGTCGACTGCCCTCAGTTGGAACTCCGCCGAGAACACATTTGGCGGAAGCACGGACGGCCGTTCGACGACGAAGCGCGACGTGACGCCCTTCACCGTCTCCGATCCCGTGCAACCGTCGGTGAACCCAGGCAGCTCGTGGGCTCGGACGAACGCGACCACCGACGCCGCGTGCTCACGCGTGGTCCAGAGTTCGTGCTCGTCCACGATGACACGAGAGAGCGACGGGATGACCCCGGGCGTCTCGACGGGGTGTGCCAAGTCCAGATTCGCCGGCGGACGCCCCTGCAACCTGCGTGATCCTGCAGGCAGCCTCGATGCTGCGAGCATTCGGCGCGCAAACGCGCGAGCGGCATCCGCTCGCGCTTGTGACACTCGCGTGGCAGTCGGCACGACCGATGTCGACGGCGAGGCCGTCGATTTGTGTGCATTTCCGAAGGAACACCCCGCCGCGAGCGTGAACGCGGCGGTAGCCAGCGCCACCCTCGCCCTCCAGTACATGCGAGGTCAGACGTGAGAGGGCTGTCAAAAGTTCCACTGCGTATGGATTGCCACACCGGGATCCATCGGCACAGGGGCGTAGCATCGACCGGCTCACAAGGAGCTAGCCCCGCGGGGCCGGGAGGATCGATCCAGTGCGCGGCCGCGCCTACATCCCGTCGACGACGCGCGTGCTCGCGCTGGTGACGCTGTCGCTCGCCGTGTTGTTCGCCGCATGCAGCAGCTCGTCGAAGGCGAAGTCGACGGCACCGACGACGAGCAGGTCGAGCATCGACGCGTCGGCGACGGAACGATCGTCGACGACGATCGCACGCCCGACGACGTCGACGGCGTCGCCCAACTCGAACCTGCCCGGCATGCCGCCGCTACTCGATCCGAACGACGTGTACGCCGCCGACCGGCCGGGTGCGTTGAGCCCGACCGTCGCCTCCTTTCCTCAGCGCGTCTACGTGCCGAACTCACGAAGCGACACCGTCGACGTCATCGACCCGGCGACGTTCAAGGTCGTCGAGCACTTCCCGGTCGGCGGCCTTCCCCAGCACGTCGTGCCGTCCTGGGACCTCCGCACGCTCTATGTCACCAACGACACCGGGAACACGCTCACAGCCATCGATCCGGCCACCGGCAAACCGGGCCCGACCATTCCCGTCGAGGATCCGTACAACATGTACTTCACGCCCGACGGCAAGTACGCGATCGTCGTTGCCGAGCGTCTCCAGCGTCTCGACTTCCGCGACGCGCACACCATGCGCCTCGTGCACACCGTGCACGTGCGCTGCGCAGGAGTGGATCACCTCGACTTCACCGCCAACGGTAGGTATCTCGTCGCGAGCTGCGAGTTCTCCGCGAAGCTTTTGAAGCTCGACGTCGCGGCGCAGCAGGTCGTCGGCTACTTGTCGCTGCAGCCGGGAGCGAAGCCGCAGGACGTCAAACTCGACCCGGCGGGCAAGCGGTTCTTTGTTGCGGACATGACCGCGGGCGGCGTCTACATCGTCGGCGCCGACAGGTTCCACGTCGACGGCTTCGTGCCGACGGGCGCCGGCGCACACGGGCTGTACGTGAGCCGTGATTCGAAGATCCTCTACGTGACGAACCGATCGGCCGGGTCGATCTCCTTGTTTGATTTCGCCGCGAACCGCGTCGTCACCACGTGGCACATTCGTGGAGGCAGCCCCGACATGGGCGGCGTCTCAGCCGACGGCAAGGTGCTGTGGGTGTCGGGTCGCTACAACGCGGAGGTGTACGCCATCGACACGACGACCGGCGCCGTGCTGGCGCGCATTCACGTCGGTGCCGGGCCGCACGGCCTCTGCGTCTACCCGCAGCCCGGCCGCTACTCGCTCGGCCACACCGGCGTGTTTCGCTGATCGCATCCGCACCGGTGAGGCACCGTCGCCGGGTGGTCACATCCAGCAGGTGGGCAGTCTCCCCGCCGGGAGGGTAGAACGGTTGAGCGCATCCAGCGGCAGGCAAGGAGCACCCGTGGACGACAAGCAACTGCTCGAACGCATCAATCAGCTCGTCGCCGAGGAGCAGGACCTGCAGGAGACGCCGCATCACGACCCCGGCCGTTTGTCGGAGATCGAGGTCATGCTCGACCAGTGCTGGGACCTCCTGCGCCAACGCCGCGCGCGCAGGGAGTTCGGGTTGAACCCGGACGAGGCCGAGCCCCGCGACACCTCGACCGTCGAGCGCTACTACCAGTAGCCGCGGCGCGCGCGTTACGCGGCGCGGGCGTCGAGCGTTCCAGTGCGTCGCTGTCGCGCGTCGCGTTCCTCGCGCACTCGCGCGAGCGAAGAGGTTGCGGCGGCGGCGGCAAGGAGCGCGGCGACACCGCCCACCGCGAACCCCGTGCGGGGACCGAACTGCTGCGAGATCCATCCGACGATGGGGCTGCCGACCGGCGTGCTGCCGAGGAACGCGATCGCGTAGAGCGCCATCACGCGTCCGCGCATGTCGGGTCGCGTCGTGAGTTGAATCGTCGTGTTCGCGGTGGCGATGAACGCGAACGACGCCGCTCCCATCAAGAACAACGCAACGATCTCCAAGGCGAGGCTCGGCGCCGCGGCTGCCCCGAGGATCGTGACACCCATCGCGAGCGCGAGGCCGTTGAGGCGGCGGTACGAGATCCCCTTGCGTGACGCCGCCGCGAGCGCGCCGACCACCGCTCCCGCGCCGAGCACGGACGTGAGGCCTCCGAACCCGCCGGCGCCCTGGTGGAAGACGTTGGTGGCGATGAGCGGGATGACGACCGAGAAGTTGAACGCGAGAGTGCCGATCACCGCCATCATCAGCAGCGGTGTGCGCACCATCCGATCGGACCAGACATACCGGAACCCCTCTCGCAACTGCCCTTTCGCCCGCGGGACGGTCGGCACCCGTTGCAGCTTCGTGGCGTCCATCATCGCCAGCGCGATCAGGACGGCCACGAACGACGCGGCATTCAGGTAGAAGCAGGGCGCGAGGCCGATCAACGAGATGACGACGCCGCCCACGGCCGGCCCGATGACACGCGAGCTGTTCATGACCACGCTGTTGAGCGCGACGGCGTTCTGCAACTCGTCCCGACCGACCATCTCCATCACGAACGTCTGCCGGGCCGGGTTGTCGAGGACGTTCACGAACCCGAGCACGACCGACAGCAGGTAGACGTTCCAGACCGCGGCCGCGTGCAGCGAGACGATGAGGCCGAGCACAAGTGCGAGCAGCCCCGCGGCGACTTGGGTGGCGTAGAGCAAGCGCCGCTTGTCGACCCGGTCGGCGATCACGCCTCCCCACGCGCCGAACAGAAGCATCGGCAGGAACTGCAGTCCGGCTTCGATCCCGAGCGCGACACCGCTGTGCGTCAGGTCCAGGATCAGCCACGACTGCGCGAGCCGCTGCATCCACGTGCCGCTCACGGAGATGATCTGGCCGCTGAAGTAGAGGCGATAGTTGCGATTGCGGAGCGACGAGAACGTCGCCGTGCCGAGCCTCCGGACGCGCGTCACGGTTCCGGCTCTTCGGCGAGACGTTCGAGGATGGCCGCTGCTCGTTCGAGGATGTCCAGCTCTTCGACCGTCAAGCGGCGCAGACGCTTCGCGAGATATGCATCACGGCGCCGGCGCATCGTCTCGACCAGGTCGCGACCCTCGGGTGTGGGCTCGACCCAACCGACACGGCGGTCGTGCTCGCCGGGCGTGCGAGTCACGAGCCCGCGGCCGACGAGCGAGTCGACGACACGCGTGACCGTCGGCGGTTGGACCCGCTCGGCCTCGGCCAGTTGCGACAGCGTCAGGCGGCCCTCTCGGACGACGACCGCAAGCGCGGACGACTGCGCGGGCGTGATGCCCTCCAGCGCGTGTTGACGCAACCGTCGTGACAATCGCATGACGGCGAAGCGCAACTGCGATGCCAGGTGGGCCGCGTTGCGCGGCGGCATCGTGGTCCGGTGATCGGTCGCGGTCATAACGCTTAGCATAGCTAATTAGCTAAGCGAAATATTCCCGAATCGGCGTCGGGGAAATCCCTACTTGCGGCGCGCCGGCTCGTTGGAAATCGCGGCGAGCGCCGTGAGTTCGGCCATCGCCGACCGCCGGGCGTTGGGCTGCCCGGCACCGCCCTTCTTGTCCTTCGCCTTGTCGGGGGGCGGCGCTGGCGCCTCCGCTTCTTCCGGCTGCGTCCGGGTTGCGACAGGTTGGGCGGGCGCGGCGGGCGGCGCCGGGGCGGCGGCAACAGGAGCGGGCGCCGGCACGACCGTCGGCGATGCCGGCGGCGGCGCGCTCTGGCGGGCCCGCGCCCGCTCACGCAGTTCGTCGATCGCCTGCTGCGAGGCGAACAGCTGCTTCTCGAGTTTCTCGAGGCGACCGTGCTGCTCGTCGATCGTCGCCCGTGCCTCGGCAAGTGCTTGTTCGGCGGCCTGACGCGCTTGCGTCGAGGTGCTCGCTTCCTTACGGAGCCGTCCCAGGAGCTTGTCCATCTCGCGGGCGCGTTGCTCGGACTCGAGCGAGGCGCTTCCCAACTCCTCGCGCTCGCGGGTCGCCTCGGCCAGCGCGGCTTCCGCGGCGTCGGCATGCGTCTTGAGCACCGCGATCTCTTCGGTCAGCCGTGCGAGCTCTTGTTCGCGGCTGTCGAGTCGCGACTGGAGCCGGGCGAGCGCGTCATCTGATTTGAGCGCGGAAACCTCGTCGGCGAGGCGATCGCGTTCGTCGCGGGTATGACGAAGTTCGGTCTCCGAAGCCCGCAACCGTTCCAGTTCGTCGGCGGCGCGATTCCGAGCCTTCTCGGCCTCGAGTTCCAGCTCCCGCTCCGCGCGTAGGCGCGACTCCTCGGCCCGCTCGAGCTCCACGCGCAAGCTCGAGACTGCCATCTGTTCTTCGCGGAGTCGCTGCGAGTACTCCTCGAGGAGGTTGTCGTGATCGTCGAGCGTCCCGCGCAGCCGGTCGAGCTCGGCAATCACGCGCGCATGCTCCGCTTGTGCGCGGGCCACTTCCTCGGCGACTTCGGCGCGAACTTCGCGCGTCGCGGCGAAGCGCATCTGCGCGGTGCGCCGCTCATCGTTCTCGCGCAAGCGGTCGAGCTCGCGCCGCAGTGCCGCGGCCTCGCGCTCGGCGTCGGAGCGCGCCGCGGCCTCCTGTTCGAGGCGCTCGTGCTCTTCGTACAGCACCCGGCGCGCCTCTTCGGCCGCGTACAGGTTGCGGCGGGCGACCTCTTCGAGCTCGGCAAGGCGCTGCTTGACGTCACGCCGTCCGCCCGAACCGCTGACGAGCGGCACCGGGACGGGCGCGATCGTCAAGGTCGGCGGTGGCAGCGGCTCGCGCTCGCGCTGGACGGCGATCTCGTCCAGGAGCAGCTTCCGCACACCCCCAGATTGATCAGTCGCGCCCTGCGCGGGGCCTGCCGGAGGATCAACAATTGGTGCAGGCATGCCTTGGAGATCTTCGGCAGAGCGGATCACTTCCTTGACTCGACGGCGGATCGGGAACGTCGGCCCCGCCGGCCCACCGAACGCACCGTCCAGTACTTCATCCGTCGGGTGCCGCGACGACGTGTCGAGCGTCGTCCGCGCCGGTCCGAAGACCGTCAGCGTCCGGCCGCGAGCCCGTCGATCACGGCGTCGATGACTCGAGCATGACAGCGCGGCCAGTCGATGTCGGGGGGGCCGGAATGCTTCAGCTCCAGGCTGACGACTCCGTGATTGGCCGCCCATAGGCAGGCGGCGAGTTGGCGGGCGTCACCGGGGGCAAACGCGCCGGCGTCGATCGCTCGCTGCACCTCGGCGGCGAGCACGTCGAGTGTCGCGGAACCGATGAGGCCCGCCTCGGGCGAGGGCTCGAAGTCGGGGACGGCGCGATCGAACATCACGGCGTAATAGGTGGGGTTTTCCAGCGCGAAGGTGCGGTACTGCGCCCCGCGACGACGAAGGTCGGAGAGCGGATCTGCGGTCGGCGGCTCGGACTGCAGCTGCGCTGCCAGTCGTTGGAAGCCCTCGATCCAGAGCGCTTCGACGACCCCTTGCTTTCCGCCGAGCCGGGAGTAGACGAGCATCGTCGAGCATCCGGCGCGTGCCGCGATGCGACGAACTGTCAGGCCATCGGGCCCGTCCTCCGCGAGGATCGCGCTCGCGGCGTCGAGCAACGCGAGGCGGGCCGGATCGGCGGGTTCGGCCGGGAGCGCGGTGCCGGACGTCACGTTGACATCCTACCTCCCGCCTATAACGCTGTTATTCATCGCGCCGGCAGGGCGTGATGTTCCACTTCGTGAGTGCGCGCACTTCGTGCTCGTGACCGATGATGTTCACGGTGGCCGGATCGAGCGCGAAGTGCGCACCGCACGCCGGGTCGAGGTCGAGAGCGACGGCGGTGAGCACGCGCGAGAAGTGACCATGGGAGAAGAGGAGCACCGCTCCACTCGCACGGTGGAGACCGTCGAGCACGCGCCGGGCGCGAGCCGCGACCTCGTCGAGCGTTTCGCCGCCGGGTAGCGGTCCGCGCCACACCGTCCACGCTGACCATTCCGGCCCGCGGCTGCGGATCTGCGGCGTGGTGACTCCCTCGAGTTCCCCGTAATCCCATTCGCAGAGATCAGGATCGATCTCGGGGTGCGGGAACCCGGCCAGACGCGCCGTCTCCAGCGAGCGTTCCAGCGGACTCGAGAGCACGCGTGCGAATTGCTCGGCCGCGAGCAGCGGAGCGAGCGCGGCCGCCGCGCTCCTGCCTTCGTCGGTGAGCGAGATGTTGGTCACGCTCGTGTGTCGACCGGACGCACTCCACTCGGTCTCCGCGTGCCGCACGAGCCAGATGTCTGGCATCACTGCGACGTCGCACGCTGCTTCGCGTCGGCGATGGCCGCCTCGGCCGCGCCGGCACCTTGCCATCCGCGGGTCACCGTCGTCTTGCCCGGCTCGATCGTCTTGTAGAAGTCGAAGAAGTGCGCGATCTCGGCACGCAGCGACTCCGGGACGTCGGCGAGGTCGCGGACATCGCTCCAGCGCGGGTCGTGCCCGGGAACGCACAGGACCTTGGCGTCGGGTCCCCTCTCGTCGGTCATCCAGAACACCGCGACCGCGCGTGCCATCACGTGACAGCCGGGAAAGGTTGGTTCCTGCAACAGCACGAGCGCATCGAGCGGGTCACCGTCTTCGCCGAGCGTGTTCGCGAAGAAGCCGTAGTCGGCCGGATACTGCATCGCGGTGAACAACGTGCGGTCGAGCCAGATCGACCCGGTGTCGTGGTCCGCCTCGTATTTGTTGCGCGATCCCTTCGGGATCTCGACAACCACCTCGTGTTCCACGGGTCACTCTCCCGGCGAGAGCGCTTGGTTCACGGTGCGGCTGGCCGCGTTCACGCGCTCCAGCACCGCGGTGAGCATTCCCAGGGCTCGGGCGGTTCCTTCGAGCCCTTGCCGCATGGCGCGGGCCTGGCTCTCCCCCATCTCGGCCGCCTGCGTCACCTGCTCCATCGATCCGCGCAGCATGCGGTCCACCTCGCGTGCCACCGGAACCTTCCGGGCGGCGTCGAGCGCGGTGTTGGCGGCGTTCGTGGCCGCGCCGATGACTTCGCGCACCACGTCCGTCTCCCGATCCGCGGTCTGCAGCAACGAGACGACGTCGCGCTGCGTCTGCGATGCGATTCGCATCGCGTCGCGAACGAGGCCTGCCGGGTTGGGCTCCTCGGTCGCCCGGATCTCGGCGCGCAACCGGCGCAACGCGTCCCGCACCACCTCGGGCGCGTCGACGTAGCGGCCCGCTCGCACCTGCGCGTTGACGAAGTCTTCGAGCTGCGGCGGCAGTTCGATGTCCACGCGAGCGCTCAGATCGTGAGGACGGTGCGCAGGCCGCGACCGGCAGCCATGTCGGCGAACGCGTCGTTGACCTCGTCGAGCGGCCGGCGCGCGGTGATCATGCGTTCGAGGTCGAGACGACCGGCTCGCCACAGCGACAGCAAGCGGGGCACCTCGCGCCGGCTGTTCGACGAGCCGAGGAACGAGCCGGCGATTTTCCGTTCACTCAACATGAAGACGACGGCCGGGGCGAGCGCCACGTTCTGATCGAGCGGCGCGGCGCCGACCAGGACGGTGGTGCCGCCGTTCCGGGTCGCCCAGATGCACGTCTCGACGAGCGCAGCCGCACCGACGGCGTCGAAGGCATCGTCGACGCCGATGCCATCGGTCAGCTCGTGGACACGTGCGACGACGTCCTGTCGAGTGGGGTCGATCACATCGGTGGCACCGAAGCGCAGCGCAGCATCGCGGCGCGCCGCGATCGGATCGGACGCGATAATTCGACTCGCTCCCGCGATGCGCGCACCTTGAGCGATCGCGATGCCGATGCCGCCGGCGCCGACGACCAGCACGGTCGCACCCTCGGGGACACGCGCCGTGTTCAGCACTGCGCCGACGCCCGTCTGCACGGCACAGCCGATCACGCACGCGATCTCGAGCGGCGTGTCGTCGGCGACCTTGACCGCCCCCGATTCCAACGTCACGACGTACTCCGCGAAGCCGCCGAGCCCGACGCCGCGCAACACCGGCGTGCCGTGTCGCGACAACGGCGTGCGGCCGTCGACGAACGTCCCGAGCGACACCGCCATCGCGTTCACGCAACAGCCGTACTCGCCGCGGAGGCACCAGTAGCATCGGTCACACGCGGCGAGCGGGGTCAGGACCACCTTGTCGCCTGGCTGCAACGTCGTGACACCGTCACCGACGGCTTCGACGATGCCGGCGGCCTCGTGCCCGAGGATCGTGGGCGCAGTCACCGGGAACGTGCCGTTCACGAGGGAGAAGTCGGAATGGCACACCCCGCAATGCGACACACGCACCAGGACCTCGCCGGCTCTCGGATCCTCGATGTCGACGTCGTCGACGACCTCGAGCGGTTTCTCCGAGGCTTCGAGCAGTGCGGCGCGCATGCGGCTCGACGCTAGCCCGTTGGCTGGTCTTGCATCCTCGCCGGTAGCTTCATCCGCTCGTGGACGTCGTCGACATCTGGGTGAATCTCGTTACCGAGGCAACCGCGTCCGACTTCGTCGCACAACCCGGATATGAGCGGGTGCCCGAATACTTGGGCAGCAACACTGGACCGGTCGGTGTCGAACGCCTGCTCGCCACCATGGACGAGCTCGGCGTCGCGACCGGGATCTTCACCGGTGGTCTCGACCGTGGCACCGAGACGTTGCTCGAGATCTCCGACCAGCATCCGGGCCGGTTCCTGGTTGCGGGTGGGGTCGGCGATCCCTCGCGGCCGAGCCGAGTCGTGCGCCGGGTGCGCGCACTCGCACAGCATCCGCGCCTTTGCATGGTGCGCGTCATGCCGCTCGCGTCACAGCTGCCGATCAACGACGCGCGCCACTACCCCGTGTATCAGGTGTGCGAGGAGCTCGGCCTTCCCGTCGCGATCAACGTCGGCATTCCGGGCCCGCA
>JBKPCL010000025.1:0-7668 GCA_046727335.1 Actinomycetota bacterium | reverse complement strand
GCCATCTCCAGCGCGTCGAGAACCATGTCAGTGCGCATGTGCGCGGCGACGCGCCAGCCGACGATCATGCGGGAGAACGCGTCGATGATGAAGCACACGTACGCGACCCCCGACCACGTCGCCACATAGGTCAGGTCCGTGACCCACAGCTGGTTCGGTGAAGTCGCGGTGAAGTCGCGTTGGACAAGATCCGCGGGGCGCGCTGCGGTGGGATCCGAACGCGTCGTGCGGAACCGGCGACGGCGACGCACCCCTTCGATCCCCGCCTGGCGCATCAGGCGAGCGACCTGGTCTCGCCCGAGGTCATGGCCCGCGCGCCGGGCTGCTTTCCAGAGCTTGTGCGCTCCATAGACCCGGTAGTTGGCGGTCCACATCGCGACCAGGATCGGGATCAGCACCGCGTCGCGCACCGACCGCGCCGACGGCGGCCTTGACTTCGCCGCGTAATAGGTGCTCGGAGCCACCTGCAGGGCTGTGCAGATGGGCTCGACTCCAAACTCGTCCCGATGCTCGTCGATGTAACGAACCATCACTTCGCTGGGCGGTCGAGCTCCGCCGCGAAGAAAGCCGACGCCGACCGCAAGATCGCGTTCGCGCGGCGGAGCTCCCGCACTTCTTGCTCGAGCGCTCTGATCCGCTCAGCCTCCGCGGTTGTCGTCCCCACCTCGACGCCGTCGTCGATGTCGGCCTGACGCACCCAGCTGCGCACCGACTCGACCCCGTAACCAAGCTGAGCCGCGACCCGCTTCACCGTCCCGTGATCCGTGCCCAACTCGGCGCGGAGCTGACGGACCAGCCGCACCGCTTGGGCCTTGTCGGCATCCGTGTAGCGACGCGTCGTCGGCTTCGCTGGTGTCTTCTCTCCTGGCATGACTCCATCCTCGTTTCCAAGGTCAGGAGCCTCCAAGTAACCCAGGGCGATTCAATCGGCGACGTCGGCATGCAGCGCTGGCGCCTTTGTTGTCGGGCTGCCGGGACTTGAACCCGGGACCTCTTGACCCCCAGTCAAGCGCGCTGACCAAACTGCGCCACAGCCCGTGAGCGGTTCAGTGTACTGCCGCGCCGAAATGGCGCTCAGTTCGACGCTCGGATGGCGTGCACGCCCTCGCGCACGCCATACACGATCACCACGAGGCCGCCGGCGATGTCGGCCCACCACCATCCGAACGCGGCATTGAGCACTAGGCCGACGAGGATCGTCGCCGCGAGCACGCCGTCGATCATCGTCACCTTCGCCTCCGTCTGCAGCACGGCGTGATCGAGGGCTCGGCCCGTCCGCATCTTGGCAAACGCGAGACTGAACATGGCGACGACGGTCGCGCCCAACCAGCCGATGCCGAGCGGTGACGAGTGGGGTCGCACGTCGGCCATCAGCGTGACGATCGTCTGCCCGGTCAGATAGATCGCCAGGCCAAAGAACGCGTACCCGATCCGCCGTTCGGCCCGACGCTCCCGCCCTTCGTCGGCGACGCCGCGCAATCGCTCCACGACGACGAGCGACGCGAAGATCTCGATGCACGAGTCGAGCGCGAAGCCGGCCAGCGCGACCGAGCGCGCCATCGCGGCCGCATAGAACAGGAAGCCAACTTCACCGACGTTCCACGCCAGCGTCGCATATTCCAAGCGCAGGCCGCGTCGCAGCAGTGCTTGGCGATCGATGAGCGTTTCAGTCATGCGTCAAACGGGTGGAACACCGTGACGCTTGGCAACGTCTTCGCGCACACGGCTGGCGGCGAGCGACAACCGCTGCGCGAGCTCGGCCCGAAGGTCCTCGGGCTGGACCACGGCGTCGACCACGAGCTCCGATGCGAGATGCACGAGATCGACGTCCTCTTCGTACTCGCGGCGACGCGCGGCCACGAACTCCTCGCGCTCGGCGTCATCCTCGATGGCATGGATGCGGTTGTAGAAGACGGCGTTGACCGCCGGCTCCGGACCCATCACCGCGATCTGCGCCGTCGGCAGCGCCAGACACGCATCCGGGTCGAACGCCGGCCCGCACATCGCGTACAACCCGGCGCCGTACGCCTTCCGCACGATCACGGACAACTTCGGCACCGTCGCCTCCGTGACGGCGGTGATCATCTTGGCGCCGTGACGAATGATCCCCTGGCGCTCGACTTGCGACCCAATCATGAAGCCGGGCACGTCGGCGAGGAACACGAGCGGCACGTTGAACGCGTCGCACAGCCAGATGAACCGCGCCGCCTTGTCGGCGGAATCGACGAACAGGACGCCGCCGAGGTGCATCGGGTTGCTGGCGACGATCCCGACCGGGATGCCCTCGATGCGAGCGAAGCCGGTGATCACCTCCCGCGCCCACAACGGCTTGAGCTCGAAGAGCGAACCGTCGTCGACCAGCGCGTCGAGGAGCTTGTGCATGTCGTACGCGCGTCGTTCCTCGGTCGGCACGATGTCGGCGATCGGCCGAGCTCCGGGCATCGGCGCCTGCGGTTCGGCCGCAGGCGGCGGTTGCAACCAATTGGTCGGCAGGTACGACAGGAACGCGCGCGCCGAGGCGATGGCTTCTTCGTCGTTGGCGTGCAGCGTGTCGCCACAGCCACTGACCGTCGCGTGCATTCGTGCGCCGCCCATCTCCTCGAGCGACACGTGCTCGCCGATGACGACCTCGGCCATCCGCGGCGAGCCGAGGTACATCGACGCATTGCCTTCGACCATGAACACCGCGTCGCAGAAGGCGGGGATGTACGCGCCGCCCGCGGCGGACGGCCCGAACAGGCAGCAGACCTGCGGCACCTTGCCCGACAACCGCACCTCGTTCGCAAAGATGCGACCCGCGCCGCGGCGACCCGGGAACAGCTCGACCTGATCGGTGATGCGCGCCCCCGCCGAGTCGACGAGATACACGACCGGAAGCTCGTGCAGGAGCGCATGCTCGGTGAGGCGGACGATCTTCTCGACGGTGCGCGCTCCCCACGATCCGGCCTTGACCGTGGGATCGTTCGCCATCACACACACGGCCCGGCCGTCGACGCGTCCGACGCCGGTGACGACGCCGTCGGTCGGCAAGTCACCGGCCAGCGCGTTGGCGAGCAGACCGTCCTCGACGAACGATCCCTCGTCGAGCAGCAGCTTCAAGCGGTCGCGCACGAAGAGCTTGCCCTGCCGGGCGAGCTTCTCCCCCTCCTTCGCGAGGTTGCCCTGCCGCGCCCGCTCGGAGTGTTCGCGTATCCGCTCGCTGTCGGTCACTCGTATCTCCGCGACCGCGGTCCGGCGTGCAGCAACGCGCTCGGGAGCTCCCGGCCGACGATCTCTTGCGCGAGCCGCGCGCACTCGAGCAGCGCGTCGAGGTCGACACCGGTGTCGATTCCCATGTCCTCGAGCATGTGCACCATGTCTTCGGTGACGGCGTTGCCCGATGCTCCGGGCGCGTACGGGCAACCGCCGAGGCCTCCCACCGACGCGTCGTAGCGCGTCACGCCGCGCTGCAACCCGGCGATCACGTTCGCCAGCGCGGTGCCGCGCGTGTCGTGGAAGTGCAGTCCGATTCGGTCGGAGGAAATTCCTGCGCGGTCGAGCGCATCGAGCAGGTCGTTGACGCGCCGCGGGGTCGCCATGCCGGTCGTGTCGCCGAACGACAACCGGTCAGCGCCGGCGTCGACGAGATGGCCGCCGACTTGCGCGACGCGCTGCGGGTCGACGTCGCCCTCGTACGGGCAGCCGAACGACGTCGAGACGATCGCCTCCACGTCGACGCCGCCGTCGTGTCCGATCTCCACGACGTCGCGCGCGGCGGTCAGTGACTCCGCGACCGAGCGGCGCACGTTCTTCTGATTGTGCGTCTCGCTCGCGCTCACCACGAGCTCGAGCTCGTCGGCTTTCGCTTCAACCGCCCGCTCGGCGCCCTTCGGGTTCGGCACGAGCGCGGAGTAGACGACGCCCGGACGGCGATCGATCTCGGCCATGACTTCCTCGGATCCGGCCATGGGCGGGATCGCCGCGGGTGACACGAAGGCCGCCGCCTCGATGCGGCGCAGCCCGGTGGTCGACAGTGCGTTGATGAGCCGCACGCGATCGCTCACCGGTACCGGCGCCTCGTTTTGGAGGCCATCGCGCGGCCCGACCTCACGCAGATCAACATGCGCCGGCCAGTTGCTCACCCCGCCAGGTTACGTGGCCTTGGGCATCAGTCGGCGCGCCGACGAACACGCAGCTTGATGGGCGTCGGACCGAGGTCGAACGACTCACGCATCTTTCGCTCGAGGTAACGCAGGTACTGCGGCGGCAGGCTGCGGGTCGTGAACAACGTGAACGTCGGCGGGTCGGTCGCACCTTGCGTCGCGTACAGGATGCGGGGTCGATGCCTCTTGACGACGGGCGGCGGATGGGCGGCCTGCGCGTCCCGCATCAGACGATTGAGCGCCGCGGTCGGGATGCGTTGGTGATATGCCGCTTCGGCCTCGCGCAGCGAGGGCAGGAGTTGGTGCACACGCCGCCCGGTGAGCGCCGAGATGGGAAGGACGGGAGCGTAGGAGAGAAAGCCGAGCTTGTCCGCCACCTGCCGTCGCAATTCTTCACGCTGTTCGATCTCGACCAGGTCCCACTTGTTCAGGACGAGCACGATCGCGGTGCCGGCGGCGTCGACGCGCTCGGCGAGCCGCTGGTCTTGATGGGTCACACCTTCGGACGCGTCGAGCAACACCAACGCAGCGTCGGCCCGGTCGATCGCTTCGAGCGCACGGACGAGACTGAAGTACTCCGTCGGCTCGTCGATTCGACTTTTGCGGCGCAGTCCGGCCGTGTCGACGAAGCGGATCGGACCGTCGTCGGTCTCGACGACCGTGTCGATGGCATCCCTCGTCGTCCCCGGCATGTCGTGGACGACCGAACGCTCCTCCCCTACCAGGCGGTTGAACAGCGTCGACTTGCCGACATTCGGCCGCCCGACGACGGCGACCGAGAACAGTGCATGATCGTCAGCGGGCGCGTCGGCCGGAACTTCTGTCGTGTCGTCGGTCTCGGGCAACGCGTCGACGATCGCATCGAGCAGTTCACCCGACAGACGCCCGTGCACGGCTGACACGGGAAGCGGCTCTCCGAGACCGAGCCGCGAGAACTCCCAGATGTCGACCTCGCGGCGCTCGTCGTCGACCTTGTTCACCACCAGCAACGTCGGCACACCGCCGCGTTGGAGGACGGTCGCGACCCGCGCGTCCTCCTCGGTGACGCCGGTTGTGACGTCGACCAGCAACAGCACGAGGTCGGCTTCGCGCATCGCCGCGGAGGCTTGTTCGCTGACCTTGCTCGAGAGCGAAGTTTCCTCGCCGGTGAGGCCGGATTCGCCGGGCGCCAGCCAGCCCCCGGTGTCAACCATGCGGAACGCGCGGCCGTTCCACTCGGCGAGGAACTCTTTGCGATCGCGCGTGACACCGGGACGCTCCTCCACGATCGCGGCGCGCCGCCCGATGACGCGATTGACGAGCGTCGACTTGCCCACGTTCGGCCGGCCCACGACCGCGACGACGGGGACGTGCATCAGCTTGCGAGCGCGCGCACCAACGCCGCGCCATCGGTCGCGATGACTTCGACGCGCCGCGGGAGCGCCGCGACCGTCGTGCCGTCGAGGAAGCGGCCGCGCGAGAGCACCACGTCGGGCAGCAGGTAGCGATCGTCGTCGGGCTCGTCCGCGAGCGCGAGGCCGACGTCCTCACCCGTGAGTAGCCCCGTAACCCCGATGTTGCCGCCGAAGAACCGGTTCGGCACGACGACGAGCCGCGGGCGTCCGGGCAAGCGAGACAACATCGGCTGCAGTACGCGTGCGCCCATCTCCCCCGTCACGATCGCCGTGTGAGCGGGCTCAGCTACCGGTACCGGGACGGCGAGCGCAGACTGTTTGTGCGGGTTGGCGTCGCGCGGGGCCCGGTAGCCCTCGGCCGGCGCACCGTCGACCCAGGCGAAGAAGCCCGAGCGCGGTCCGATGCCCTCGACGTCGGCACCGGCAAGCGCGGCCGCGACCTCGGCCTCGAACGTGCGCGCCATGCCGATGCCGTTCTCGTGCTGCACGCACCCGTCGTACTCGTCGAGCTCAGGAAACGGTTGGCGCGCGAGCAAGTAGTACTCGTCGGACGCGTACACGAGCCGTCGGCCGACCGCGTCGAGGTAGCGCGCCTGCCACTCCTCGACGGTGTCGACCACCGCGCGCGCCTCGGCGAGCGTGTGTGGACGCATCTCCGGTTCGCGGTTATGCGCGCTCACCCCGAGCGGCACCACACCGAGCGTCGCGAGACGGGGGAAGCGGTCGAGCACGCCGAGCAGCGTGTCGTCGAGCGCGCCGGCGTCGTTGATGCCCGGACAGACGACGACCTGGCCGTGCACCTCGATGCCCGCGTCGAGCAGCAGCTCGAGCCAGCGCAAGCTCGTTCCCCCGCGCCGGTTGCGCAGGAGCCGCGCTCGAAGATCGGGATCGGTCGCGTGGATGCTCACGTAGAGCGGTCCCAGCCGTTCGGTCACGACCCGCTCGAAATCGGCTTCGGTGAATCGGGTCAGCGTTGTGAAGTTTCCGTAGAGAAACGACAGGCGGTAGTCGTCGTCCTTGAGATACAGGCTGCGGCGCATGCCCTTCGGTAGCTGGTAGATGAAGCAGAAGGGGCAGTGGTTGTCGCACGTGCGCACCCGGTCGAAGACGGCGCTCTCTAGCTCGAGGCCGAGTGGCGCCCCTGCCGCCTTGTCGATGTCGATCTGTTGTTCGAGGCCGCCTCGCCGCAGCTCCAGCTCCACGTGCTCGCCGTCGACGTGCAGTTGGTACGCGATGACGTCACGCAGCTCGTCACCGTTGACCGCAACGACCTCGTCGCCCGCGAGCACGCCGGCGACCGCGGCCGGCGATTCGGGCGCGACGGAGACGACGCGAGCGGACGGCATGCGACCAGGATACGAGCCACCCGCCGATAGCCTGCATTCGATGGTCGACAAAGTCGTGCTCGCCAAACCGAGAGGCTTCTGCGCGGGCGTCGAGATGGCGATCAAGGCGCTCGCCTGGATGGTGCGCGCCTTCGAGCCGCCCGTCTACTGCTACCACGAGATCGTGCACAACCGGCTCGTCGTAGACCGGTTCCGTGCGCACGGCGTGATCTTCGTCGATGACGTGAACGACGTCCCCGCCGGCGCGCCCCTCATGCTGTCCGCGCACGGCTCCGCACCCGAGGTTGTCAATGCCGCCCGGGCCGAAGGCCGCTACGTCGTCAACGCGGTCTGTCCCCTCGTCACCAAGGTGCACCACGAAGCACGCGTGCGGGCGCGGAAGGGCTTCACCGTCGTGTACGTCGGCCACGAGGGCCACGACGAAGCGGTGGGCACGCTCGCGGTGGCGCCCGACGCCATGCGCCTGGTGGAGAACGAGGCCGACCTCGAGGCCGTCCTCGACGACATCGGCGACACCGAAGAGGTCGCAATGCTGGCCCAGACGACGCTCGCGCTCCACGAATGGTCGGGGCTGCTGGAACGGACACGCTCGCGCCACGCGACGTTGTGGACGGCCTCGCGCGACGATCTCTGCTTCGCCACGACGAACCGTCAGGCTGCGCTCACCGAGATCTCGCGCCACGCCGACGCCGTCGTCGTGATCGGCAGTGCCAACTCGTCGAACACGATCGCGCTGGAGAAGGTCGCCACCGAGGCGGGATGCCCGCTCGTGCTTCGCATCGACGG
>JBKPCL010000024.1:0-7964 GCA_046727335.1 Actinomycetota bacterium | reverse complement strand
TCGCCCGGGCCGAGCGCCTGAGCGCGATCGCACAGTCCGACAGCACCGTGGTGCTGTTCGAGTCGCCGCACCGTGTTGCCGCGACGTTGGCCGACCTCCGCGACGTCTGCGGGCCTGCACGCGCGGTCGCCGTCGCCCGCGAACTGTCGAAGGTGTTCGAGGAGGTCGTGCGCGGGCAGCTCGGCCAGGTCACGGAGGCAGCGGCGCGCGCCTCGCAAGCTCGGGGCGAGCACGTCATCGTCGTCGGTTCGGCGGCGGCGCCCGACAAGGCAGTCGACGACGACACCGTCGAGCACGCCGCGGCTCGCGAGCTCGACGCCGGCCACTCACCCAGAGATGCCGCCGCCGTCGTCGCCGAGACGCTGGGCGTGTCGCACCGGCGGGCCTACGACGCGGTGCTCCGGGTCCGGGGCAATCCCGCGTTCAGACGAGGCTGACCGCGTCGACGCAGCGCGCGCAGAGATGTTTGTCGTTGACCTCGACGAGGTCGTCGCTCCGGCCGCACAGCGCGCACCCGGGCGCGATCTTCCAGCCCACGAGCCGTCCGTCCTCGACCCGCATGGCGACGAGGTCGCCCTGACGGATTCCCAGCAGGCGGCGCAGCTCGGCGGGCACGACCACCCGGCCCAGCGCGTCGATCCGCCGCGCACTCCCCATCTCGTTCGCGTCAGACATGAGGCCCACAAATACCGACTCGCGGGCCGCCGCATCGACTCCGCGCGCACCGACGGTCCAACCGTGTCACTGCACCAGGCAGAATGGCCTGCGCATGGCCGACCCCTTCTACGTCACGACCCCCATCTATTACGTGAACGACGTGCCGCACATCGGTCACGCGTACACGACCGTTGCCGGCGACGTGCTCACCCGCTGGCGCCGCCTCTGGGGTGACGACGTGTTCTTCCTGACCGGCACCGACGAACACGGCCTCAAGGTCCAGCGGTCGGCCGAGGCGCGAGGCGTGTCGCCGAAGGAGCTGGTCGACGAGATGGCCAACCACTTCCGCAAGGCGTGGGACGACCTCGACATCGAATACGACGAGTTCATCCGGACGACCGAGCCCCGCCACTACCGAGCCGTCCAGGAGTTCCTGCAGGTCCTCTACGACAACGGCGACATCGAGCTCGGCACGTACGAGGGCCTCTACTGCGTGTCGTGCGAGGCGTACTACACCGAGGACGAGCTCGTGGCAGGAGACGACAGCGAAGCGACCGGAGGGGAGCGGAGCGCGGAGTCGACCCGAAGAGATTGCTGCCCCATACATCTGCGGCCGGTCGAGCACGTCGTCGAGGAGAACTACTTCTTCAAGCTGTCGCGCTACGGCGACCGGCTGATGCAGCACTACGCCGAGCATCCCGACGCGGTGCAGCCCGAGAGCCGGTTGAACGAGGTACTCGGCTTCATCCGCGGCGGGCTGCAGGACTTCTCGATGAGCCGCACGTCGATCTCGTGGGGCGTGCCGCTGCCGTGGGATCCGAAGCACGTGGCGTACGTCTGGGCCGACGCGCTGTTCAACTACTGCACCGCGGTCGGCTACGGCGAGAACCCGGACATGTTCGCCCGGTACTGGCCGGCCAACTACCACCTCGTCGGCAAGGACATCCTTCGCTTCCACGCCGTGTACTGGCCGGCGATGCTGATGTCGGCGGGCTTGGCGCCGCCCCAGTGTGTGTTCGCCCACGGCTGGTTGCTCGTCGGCGGCGAGAAGATGAGCAAGACGCGCCTCAACCAGATCGCGCCTTCCGATCTCGTCGCCGAGTTCGGCGTCGACGGCTTCCGGTACCACTTGATGGTCGACCAGAAGTTCGGTCCCGACGGTGATTTCTCGTACGAGGCGATGGTGCAGCGCTACAACGCGGATCTGGCGAACAACTTCGGCAACCTTGCCAACCGCGTGCTCAACATGGCCGTGAACTACTGCGGAGGCGTGGTTCCGGAACGGCGCGCGGATGGTCCGCTGGTCGCTGCTTCGGCGACCGCGTTCGACGGCTTGCAGCACGCGATGCGCAGGCTCGACTTCTCGGTCGGTTTCGGCGCGGTGTGGGAGCTCATCCGCGCGACCAACGCGTACATCGAGGAGCGCCAGCCCTGGGCATTGCACAAGACGGGCGACAATGAAGCGGTCGACGCGGTGCTCGGCGACTGTCTCGAGGTGTTGCGCATCGTTGCCTTGCTGACGTCACCGCTCATCCCGAACGGGTCGGCCGAGCTGTGGCGCCGGCTCGGTCTCGACGGGAAGCCGTCCGAGGAGCGGCTTCCGGACGCCGCGCAGTGGGGCCTGCTCCCGAGCGGCTCCAAGCTCGAGAAAGGCGAACCGCTCTTCCCGCGCCGGGAGCCCCAATGAGAGGGCAGTGGGTCGACGCGCACTGCCACCTCCAGGGTGACGATGCGGACGCGCAGGTCGCGCGAGCACAGGCGGCTGACGTGGCGTGGATGGTGAGCGTCGGGACGGACCTGGTCACCTCGCGCGACGCCCTCGACCTCGCGTCGCGGCACCCGAACGTGTTCGCAACGGTCGGGCTCCACCCCCACGACGCGTCGAAGCTCGCCGCGGAGTGGAGAATGCTCCAGCCGCTCGCGGCCACGGAGCGCTGCGTCGCCGTCGGAGAGGCGGGCTTCGACCTCTACTACGAATACTCGCCGCCCGACGAACAGGAGACGGCGTTCCGCTGGCAGATCCGGCTCGCCAAGAGCGAGGGGCTCCCACTCGTGATCCATTCGCGGGACGCGTGGGATGACACGTTCCGCGTCCTCGACGACGAAGGCGTGCCCGAGCGGACGATCTTCCACTGCTTCACGGGGGGCGTGGACGAAGCGCGCGCTGCGCTCGATCGCGACTGCTTCCTGTCGTTCAGCGGCATCGTGACGTTCAAATCCGCCGACCAGTTACGCGACGCCGCCAAGCTCGTGCCCGACGATCGATTGTTGGTCGAGACCGACTCGCCCTACCTCACGCCCGAGCCCTTCCGCGGCAGCCGCAACGAGCCCGCACTCGTCGGTGTCGTCGGCGCCGCGATCGCGGCCGCGCGCGACATCGACCCGATCGACATCGCGGACGTGACGAGCGCGAACGCGGCGCGCGTGTTCGGCGTGACGCGTCCGCTGTCATCGTGACGCCGACCGAGCTGCGCGCGCTGCTCGACGCCCATGGAGTGCGTCCGAGCAAAGCACTGGGGCAGCACTTCCTCGCCGACCCCAATACGGCCGCACGCATCGTGCGGCTCGCTGGGCTCGAGCCCGGGGACCGCGTCGTCGAGGTCGGTCCCGGTGCCGGATCGCTCACGCTCGCGCTCGTGGACGCCGGCGCGCGCGTGCGCGCGATCGAGCTCGACCGGCACGTGCTGCCCGCGCTGGAAGAGGCGGTCGCGGGCCGCGACGTCGACATCGTGGTCGGCGACGCGATGACGCTCGCGTGGGCCGATGTGCTGAGCGACGGCGATCACTGGTCGATGGTCTCGAACTTGCCGTATAACGTCGCCACGCCGCTCGTGCTCCGCGCGCTGGAGACCGCGCCGATGATCGATCGCTACCTCGTGATGGTCCAGCGGGAGGTGGGCGAACGGCTGGCGGCGGCTCCGGGCTCGGACGCGTATGGGGCGCCGTCGGTCAAGGTCGCGTACTACGCGGACGCGCGCATCGTCGGCACCGTCCCGCCGACGGTGTTCGTGCCGCGACCGAACGTCGAGAGCGTGCTGGTGCGCCTCACGCGCCGCACGGCGCCTGCCGTCAGCGTCGAGGATCCGAGTTGCATGTTCGAACTCGTGCGCGCCGGTTTCGCGACGCGTCGCAAGACGCTGCGCCGCGCGCTGGTCCCGCGGTTGGGCGCGCAAACCGTCGACGTGCTGACGCGCGCCGGCATCGACCCGATGGCGCGCGCCGAGACGCTCGGCCTCGAACAATGGGCAGCGCTCGCGGATGCGTCGCGGTGACGACACGCGTCATCGCATGCTCGAAAGTCACCTTCTCGTTACGGGTCCTGGGCAAGCGGCCCGACGGCTACCACGAGCTCGACGCGCTCGTGGTGCCGGCGACGGAGCCGCACGACACGCTGATGCTCAGGCCCGCCGCCGAGATGTCGCTCCGCGTGTCCGGCGCGTTCACCGATGGCGTGCCCACCGACGACTCGAACCTCGTGTGGCGCGCGGCCCGTGCAGTGCAAGCAACGGTGGCCATCGATCTGGTCAAGGGCATTCCTGCGGGCGCGGGGCTGGGCGGCGGCTCCACCGACGCCGCGGCAGTGCTCGCCGCGCTCGGCGCAGGTTCGGACGTGGCCGCGATGGCCGCCGAGCTCGGGTCCGACGTGCCGGTCTGCGTCCACGGGGGGCCGGCGCGGATGCGCGGCCGGGGCGAGATCATCGAGCCCGTCGCCGAGGTGCCGCCACTCCCACTTGTCGTCGTCGCGCCCGAGTTCGGCTGCGCGACTGCTGCGATCTATCAAGCGTGGGACGAACTCGGGGAACCGCGCTCACACCGCGAGCTCGAGGCGCCCTCGGGATATCCGGGCCCGTTCGTCAACGACTTGGAGCCAGCCGCCGAACACGTCGAGCCGCGTCTGCGAGCGTTTCGGGAGACGGTCGAGGACGTCATCGGGCAGGCGCTGTTGATGTGTGGAAGTGGCTCCGCGTTCGTTGCGTGGTTCGAGGACGCCGGCGTCGCGGACGATGCGAAACAGCGCGCGGCCGACGCGATCGGTGAACGCGTCTGGCGCAGCGACGCGATCGTGAGCTCGCGATCGTCGTGATGGCGCGAAAACGGCCGCCCCATCGGGGCGGCCGCTGCCGAAGCGTTACTTGCCCTGCTGACGGCGCTGCCAGCGGGTCTTCTTCAGCAGCTTCTTGTGCTTCTTCTTGCGCATGCGCTTGCGGCGCTTCTTGATGAGGGAGCCCATGGCGGGTTCGCACGCTAGCGGTCTGCTCGGGTGAAGACCACATCGGCGACGCGAAACACCAAGCAACGGGCCGCTATCGTCGCTTGCGAGTCGGGGGTGGTGTAACGGCAGCACATGGGTTTTTGGTGCCCCTGGTCGAGGTTCGAATCCTCGCCCCCGAGCCATCGCCAGGAGACGAAGGTGGAGCCGACCGAAGGGGAGGCGTAGCCGGAGTCGACCAGTCGAGAGGTTTTGGGAGAGAGCCGATGAGCCAGTACCGACCGCTCGCCGCCGTCGTGCTCGCCGCTGGTGAGGGCACCCGTCTTCGTTCCGGCACGCCGAAGGTGTTGCACGCGCTGTGCGGCCGTCCCATGGTGCTCCATGTCGTCGATGCGCTGGCCGAGCTTCCGCTCGAACGGATCGTGATCGTCGTCGGTCACGGCGCGGAGCGCGTCACCAAGACGTTGCAGGAGCAGCTCGTCACCGAAGTGCCGGTCGAGTTCGTCGAGCAACGAGTACAGCGGGGGACCGGCGACGCGGTCAGCGTGGCGCTCGCGGCCGGAGGCTTCGACGACCTCGACGCCGAAGACGACATCCTCGTGCTGCCCGGCGATCATCCACTGCTGCGCGCCGAGACCATCGCGATGCTGGCCACGCAGCATCGCGTCCAGGACGCGGCCGCGACGATCCTGACCGCGCGGCTTCCCGACCCGACCGGCTACGGCCGCGTCGTCCGCGACAAGGACGACCGGGTCGCGCGTGTCGTGGAGGACGCCGACGCCACCGACGAGGAGCTCGCGATCGACGAGATCAACACGTCGATCTACTGCTTCCGGCGCAACCTCCTCATGCCGGCGCTCCGCCGGCTGAGCCCGGAGAACGCCCAGGGTGAGTACTACCTCACCGACGCGATCGCTGTGCTCCGCGGTGCCGGCCACAAGGTGATCGCTGTCACCATCGACGACCCGGCCGAGGCGAGCGGCGTGAACGACCGCGTCCAGCTCGCGGACGCCGAGGCGGAACTCCGCGTTCGCATCAATCGGGCGTGGATGCGCGCGGGCGTGACGATGGTCGATCCAACCCGCACCTACATCGACGCGACCGTCGAGCTCGAGCCAGATGTCCGCGTGCTTCCCGGCACCATCCTCGAAGGGCGCACGACGATCGGCGCCCACTCCGTCGTCGGACCCGATTGTCATCTTGTCGACACAGTTGTCGGAGACAACACGCGCGTGCAGAACACGGTCGCGCGCGAAGTGGAGATCGGCGACGACTGTGACGTCGGTCCCTTCGCCTATTTGCGGCCCGGCACGCGCCTCGCGAACGGCGCCAAGGCCGGCACCTTCGTGGAGATCAAGAATTCCGACATCGGTGAGGGCACGAAGGTTCCGCATCTGTCGTACGTCGGTGATGCCGAGGTCGGCGCCAACGCCAACCTCGGCGCGAGCACCATCACCGCCAACTACGACGGCGTCACGAAGCACCGCACCAAGATCGGCGAAGGCGTGCACACGAGCATCCATACGTCGCTGGTCGCGCCCATCGACGTCGGCGACGGAGCCGAGACCGGCGCGGGTGCCGTCGTCACCCATGACGTCCCGCCGGGCCGGCTCGTGAAAGGCGTGCCGGCGCGTGATGCCCGAGCCGCCGGGCCGAAACCGCGCGAGGATGACACGACCGAAGGCGGGGAAGGCGGTAGCTGATGGAACTCGTCACCAAGAAGAAGCTCATCCTGGTGGCGGGGCGCGGCCATCCAGAGCTGTCGGCGGAGGTCGCAGAGCACCTGGACGTGCCGCTCGGCGAGGTCGTGCTCTCGACCTTCTCGAACGGCGAGATCTATTGCCGGTACGGCGAGAGCATCCGCGGCGCCGATGTGTTCGTGTTCCAGACGCACGGCGGATCCATCAACGATCTGTTGATGGAGCAGCTGATCATGATCGACGCGGCGAAGCGCGCGTCGGCGAAACGCATCACGGCCGTCTGCCCCTTCTATGGCTACGCGCGGCAGGACCGGAAAGCGGAGGGACGCGAGCCGATCACCGCCAGGCTGGTTGCCGACATGCTGACGTGCGCGGGCGCCAACCGCGTCGTGACCGTCGACCTGCACACCGGTCAGATCCAGGGCTTCTTCGACTACCCGGTCGACCACTTGACCGCAGTCCCGGTGATCGCCGAGTACCTCGCACGGACGGTCGACGGTGAGACGGTGATCGTCGCTCCGGATGCAGGTGGCGGCAAGCTCGCCCGTCGCTTCGCCGATCGGCTCGACGCCGACATTGCCTTCATCGACAAGCGCCGGCCGAAAGGCACGCACAACATCGCGGTCGCCACCGAAGTCGTCGGTGACATCGAAGGCCGCACGTGCGTCATCGTCGACGACATGATCGACACTGCCGGCACGGTCGTCAGTGCCGCGAACTTGTTGATCGATCGCGGCGCGACCGATGTCTACATCGCGGCGACGCACGGGCTGTTGACGGGCCCGGCGGTCGATCGCTTGAAGAACGGCCCGATCCGCGAGGTCGTCGTCACGAATACGTTGCCGATTCCCGACGAGAAGCGCTTCGACAACCTGCACGTGTTGTCGATCGCGCCACTCGTCGCCGAAGCGATCGACGCCGTGTTCGAAGACGGCTCGGTGAGCGAGCTCTTCGGCGGCGACAACATGTAGCGAGCGCGGCCCTTGCCGCGGCGCGGTTCAGCCGCGACGCGGCACGAGGTCGTCGCCGCCGATGTTCTGGCGTGCGTCGGCCGGAACGGCGGGCGGCGCGGGCGGCGGCGGCACAGCCGGTTGCTGCCACTGTTGCGCAGGGGCGGGCGCGGGGGCCCGTAGCACCGGCGGTGCCGGTTGCTGCCACTGCGGCGCGCGCGGGGCGGGTGGAGCCGGTGGCTGCTGCCACGATTGCGCGGGCGGCGCGGCCGGCGCGGGCGGCGCGGGCGGCGCGACGTACGCAGGTGGTGCGGGCGGCGGTTGCGCAGGTTCCGCGGGTGCGGTCTGCAGCCACCGCGCCGACGCGAACTGCTGCCAGTCTTCAGCGCCTTGCGCTTGCGCGGCGGGCGCGGGAGGCGAGGATGGCGCCGTCGGCGCGGGAGGCGC
>JBKPCL010000023.1:0-8631 GCA_046727335.1 Actinomycetota bacterium | reverse complement strand
ACACCGGTGTGCCGCACCAACCCGTGCACGATCACGGCGTTCTGATCGCGCTCGGAAAGATCCCGCGAGGACGCACCGCCGTCACGGTCGAAGCGCAACGCTACGAACGAACCAACGCCGACGTCGCCTACCGTGTCAGTCTCCAACGCACGGGTGCGACGTGGCATGTAGTGCGGCTGTCCGTGCGCGACGGCAGCTGACGAGAGTTCAGATCGCGTCGTTCACTCGTGCCCCGGGTCTTGGGACGGAAACGGTGGCTTAGTGATTGGCCGTCGCCCGTTTGGCCTGCCGCTTGTGCTGTTTGTCCGCGCGTTTTTCTTTCAACGACTTCTGGGCCTTGCTGCCGCTCGTCTTTTGCGGCGCCTTGTCCGGCATGGGGACCGTCCTTTCGAGAGTCGCGTCTCGAGCGAGATGCCGACGTTCGGTGTAGACGTCACGAAGGGACCACCGCGCGCAGCTTGACGCGTGGAGCGCAACGATGCCGGGAAACGGTCGTGAGCAGGTCGGAGCCCATCTCGATCGTGTCCGGTTGTTCGTCGCGTCGCAGTCGCGTGCCGCACAGCGGGCAGTTCACTTCGGTCTGAAGCTGCCGCGCGCTCCCGACGTCGATCGCGGAGGAGGTGGGCGTCATCTGCCGGCCTGCGCATCCGAAGCAGCCGCCAGAGACGTCACGCCAACCCGCGTCTGGCTCTCCTCGCACTCAGTGCAGAGTGCACCGGCTCGAGGCAAGCTGCCGTGGGACCAGTATTCCATCAGCGGCCAGCGGGAGCACTGACTGCTCGAGTGCCAGATATTCGAGCCCGGCTCGGAGCGATAGCGCTCGGCCATGTTCTCTTCCTTCGTCGTGAAGCAGCGGCCTCAGAAAGCAACCTTATTGTAGACAAGTTATTCTAGAAGTGTATTGCTCGTATAGTAACACCTGCAACTCGCGAGCGCGGCCGCGCTCAAGAATCGATGTGTTCGCCAGGAGTGGATCGCACCGCGCGAATTCTCCCGTCCCAAGAAGAACCGTTACTCGGGTGCTCGGCTCGGGGCGTGCGTTCGGGTGCCTCGTAGTACAGACGCTCGCCGTGCGCAACGTCGTAGTAAACACCTGCGGTCCGGTGGGCGAGCAGCTCGCCGGTCGTCGCCGCCACGAGCCAATCATGTGACTCGTGAGCCCACAGACTGTCGTCGCTTATCAGAAAGAAGTCGCGGCGGCCCGGCGCGTAGGCGAAGAGCTCGTCGTTCGCGTTGTACAGGTAGCGCATGTGTTCCCGGCTTTCCATCCTCCGCGGGCGGAGACGAGTCCTGCATTCCCTCCGATTATGGCACGAGAATGCCGGAACTCCGTTGCTAGAGTAGTGCCCCATGGCGCAGTGGAGTTTCCTCACCAACCACGCGCGAGCGCTGCTTTGCATCGCAGACGATCCCGGAGTGCGCTTGCGCGACATCGCCGACACCCTCGGCATCACTGAACGAAGCGCGTATGCGATCGTGAGTGATCTAACGGATGCTGGCTATGTGGTCAAAGCGCGGGACGGCCGTCGCAATCGATACGAGATCCAGCACCATCTTCCGCTTCCGGAGCCAACGAATCGCGAGCGCACCGTGGGCGAGGTGCTCAACCTCCTCGTTGGCACGAAGTCGCGTCCGCGAATGGCGAAACGCGCGACGCGGGCCACCGTGGGTGCTACGAGCGGCAAGCGGAAGAAGTCTGCGGCGCGGTGAGCGGGGGAATCATCGATAAGTGAACGCTGACGCCGAAGCTCGGCGCGCCAGGATTTATGAGGACGCCGAAACGACCGGCGGCTGCAACGGCAGTCGTCGCAACGCCGCGCTCACAAGGCGCAGGCCGTTCGTCGCGTCGAAGTCATCCGAACGGCGATGCAATCGGGTGACGAAGGCGTCACGCGATGCTTCGAGCCAGACCCGGTCTCCAGCATGGTCGCGGAGCTGTTCGTCGGTCATGGAGGGCTCCTCAGAGGTTACTAGCAATCAGCTTCTAGAATAACTCTGCACTTCTCACGATATCGCGGAACGGAATCTCCGCGCGCATACCCAGCTCCGTCGACGCAGGTCTTCCGCCGCCACCCGACTCGCCAGGTGAGAAGGATCGCAGCGCTTTGCGCTCGGCGGGTGTCTTCAGGCCGCCATGCCCGCGGCGGGGAGGCGCACCGTGAACGTGGAGCCGCGCTCTTTGTTGGAACGGGCGCTCACTGTCCCGCCCATGGCCTCGACGAGATTTCGGACGATATGCAGACCGAGCCCCACGCCGGCGACCGTGTGAGTCGCGTCCTCGGCGCGCTGAAACGGCGCGAAGACGTCGACACCCTGCGGAAGGCCCACGCCCTGATCACTCACTTCGATCTCGACATACTCATTGTCAGACTGCGCGCCGAGGCGGATCGTGCCGCCGTCGGGCGAGTACTTGATGGCGTTGTCGATCAAGTTGCCGAGCAGGTGGTGCAGCGCTCCCCGATCCGCCTGAGCCCACACCTCGCCCCCACCCTCGAAGCGCACGTCCGGTTCTCCGCCGAGGACGGCGAATCCCCTCGCCGTCGTCCGCAGCAGGTTATTCAGCTCGATCGGCTCCAGGCGCAGACTGCGAGCCTGGACCTCGGCGTGGGCCTCCTCGAGCAACTTGTCGATCTGGCGGGCCACCGCCTGGGTGTTGACATGAATCGCAACTACCGCCTGATACCACTCCGCGTCGGAAAGCTCTTCGCGGCGCGTCTGCAGCGCGTGCGCCCGATCGATGACGACGCGCAACGGCGACTGGAGTTGATGCTCCGCTTCGGCCAAGAACAGTGCCCGTGCGCGAAGCCGCTCCTCGGCGGCTTCGGCGCGCCGCTCGGCCGCGACTGACCGGTGCCGAGACACATGATCGGCGATCAGGCGAGCGAAGAACTCCATCATCGAAACGGTGCCCTCATCGACCGGGCGGCGAGCGCGGCCGGCCGCGCACAGCACGCCGAACAGCTGATGGTCCGCCGTCACGATCGGCACGCTCACGTAGGTGCCGAGCTCGAGGTGTTTGGCGACCTGGCTGTCGGGATGGGTCTCGGGCAGATCGGGAGACACGGTCACGCCCAGCAGCGCCTGCGGAGACAGCCCCCGAGGCGAGTCGAGCTCGAGACCCTCGGGCACCTCGATCGCACCGACGTTGTGGACGAAGCGCACCATCTGCTTGCGGCGATCCCAGTCGATGACCATGAGATAGGCCGAGTCCAAGCTCGCGAACTCCGCCAACGCGCCGAGCAATGGCCGGCACAGACGCTCGAGGTCATGACCGTTCGCGGCCGCCCGAACGACGACCTCAGTGAACGGCACCGATTCGTTCACCACGCGCCTGCGATTTTCGCGCCTGAGAAGATCGCCTTCCACCCGACACTGGAAGATCACCGCTGGATTTGACGGCGTTCGCTTGGGGTAAGCCCGCCCCAGACTCCGTGGTCGAGGCGGTGTACCAGCGCGTACTCGAGGCACTCCGCGCGGACCGGGCAGCCCGAGCACACACCCTGCGCGGCTTCGACCGCCCGACGGTCAGACGCAAAGAATGCGTCGGCGCCCAGGGTCCGACAGAGTGCGCGCGCCGACCACGCGAACTCGTCGGTCGCGCCGTGCGTCGTCGCACTGGGTTGTGGGTGACGCGGCTCGCGGTCTTCAACAGAGGGGGTGAGCCGGGCAGGGAAACGTGCCATGACGGCCTCTCGATCGAGGGTCAGTCGTGGTCCCTGCGGTTCAAGGTGGGCCGACTCCGATGCCTGGAGACTACCGGCGCGCCACACTCGTCCGATCGTCACTCGCGCGGAGAATTGCCCAGTACTCCGCCAAGAGGAGTGCGGCCTGGTCGCGCAAACGGTTTGCTCTCGCCCGGTTGGTCGGGCCCTCGGAGCGAACGCCGCGGCGATCAGCGCTGCGGTCTTGTTCAGCGGCCCAACCGTCGAGTTCCCACGCGGAGTCCTGCAGTTCGTCGTACCGATCGATGTCCCAGTGAACCGTCGACGATCTCATCGAGGGTCCTCAGACGTTGCATCGATGCGGTTCGCATGCATGGCGAAGAATCCTTCGGTGAGGTGCTCGCATACTAGCGGCGTATTACTCGAAATACTCTGCTAACGTCGACGGTCACGGCGGCGGACTGGGCGCGACGACCAGCCTCAAGTCGCGCAGCCGACGCGAAAAGGAGCCGACCATGACCCCTGCAGAGATGCACCGCCAGAGCGCTGAGGTTGCGCTCAACGAGGCGCACCGCAATCCCGTGATGTCGGCCGATCAATCGTTCCGGGCTGCGCAAATCCATGCGTTGCTTGCCATTGATGCGCGGCTCGCGCAGCTCGTCGACGACCACGCAATGCAAAGGGATCTCGTCGGGTTGCGATGAGATCGGCGGTCTAGGCGCTCGACGTCAACGCAAGAGTCAGGCGTCGGCCGCGTTGGACGCACCGGGCGCCAACGGCACGGTCATGGCGCCGATCACGCCGTCCGATCGGACATCGCCGGGCTCGCAGACCACCTCGATTCGAGCGGCCTTTCCGGTTCGGGCCACCCGCACGGTGATCGAGCGCCTCGGCTCAGTGTCGTCAATGGCGGACTCGACGAGCGACGCGAACTCCCGCCGGAACGGCACCGGATCGGCGAGCACGCGTACACGAGACATCTCGATGTCGACGATTCGTCCGGCGAGGAGCGGCTCGACCTCATCGAGCGCAGCCCGAAGCTCTTCCAGCAGGTCGACCGACGTCAGCGACATCTAGTCGGCGAAGACGTCGCGGCTGAGCTGGATGAAGAACGTGTGGTCGTGGCCCTTGTTCTCATCCTGTGCGTTGTACTTCGTCTTGGAAGCTCCGTCGGGCACGACCTCTTCGGAGTAGATCGCGCCAACGGGACACACGTCGGGCTGGTAGCACGCGGTGCACGAGGTGCACTCTTCGGTGTTCACGTACAGGATGCTGTCGCCGAAGATCGCGATCGAATCCGGATTCGGCGCGTGACTGTTCTCGATTTCGCCGTCGCCGGCCTGGACCTCTGAGAACAAGATGTTCTTCTCGGGATCGAACTCGTAGATGCATTGCACCGGGCAGACGTCGACGCACGCGCGGTCCTTCACGTCGATGCAGGCTTCGGTGATGATGGCGATACCAGGCACGACTCAGCTCACAGTTTGGCTTTGGCGATGCAGATCGCGAGGTGCGCGTCCAGCACGGCTTGACGCGCCGCATCGGCGACACCGGTGTCGGCTTCGGCGGCGGCCTTGGCGCTGTCACCCGCTTGTTCGAGCTCGATGACGGCCGTTCGCTCGTCATCGGAGTGCGTGGCCTTTTCAGCCTTCTTCGCGAACTCGCTCACCACCGCGATCAACACCGGAGACGCACCCTGGTCGGCACGCACGGAGGCCAGCGCCACGTCTGCCTTTGAGCGAGCATCGCGTAGTCGCTCAGCCGTGGTCGTCATGGGCTGAGCGTACGTCCGGACCCGACCGTCCATGAACCCCAGCACCGATTCCCGTGCGATACAGCCGATCGCTGGCCTCGGTTCTGGGATTCGTTCTGCGTTCTCCGAATCGTCGACCTATGGAGGTGAGCGCCCGGACGGACGCGCCGTAACGTCGGCCGCATGGGCGAAGGTCCGGCCCCACGACTTCTGGGGCGCGCGTCGGAGCGGGCGCAGATCCGGCAGCTGGTCGAAGCAGTGCGCGACGGCCTGAGCGGCGCGGTTGTGATTCGCGGCGAATCCGGGATCTGGAAGACCGCGCTCGTCGACGACGTCGTCTCGCGCGCACGTGGCCGCTCGACGAGGTCGAGTGTCGCACTGCTGTCGCCGCCGCGCAGGACGAGACCACCGCTCCGGCGTCACAGCCATCCGACCCTTGGAGTTGGTCGACCGACGCGGCGGCATAAACATGCCGGCATGAGCGACTGGAAGATGATCGGCGCGGAGCGCGGTGCCGACGCCAAACGACGGTGCGGCTGGAGCAACGGCGCGCCCGAGTACGTCGCGTATCACGATGAGGAGTGGGGCCGTCCTGTCGTCGATGACGCTCGGATCTACGAGAAGATCTGCCTGGAAGGCTTCCAGTCGGGGTTGTCGTGGTTGACGATCCTTCGCAAGCGCGAGGCGTTCCGCAAGGCGTTCGCGGGATTCGATCCGGCCGTCGTCGCGACATATGGCGAGCGCGACATCCGCCGACTGCTCAGTGACGCGGCGATCGTGCGTCATCGCGGCAAGATCGAGGCCGCGATCGCCAATGCTGCGGCAACGCTGACCGTTCAGGACGCGTGTGGCTCGTTGGCTGAGCTCGTGTGGTCCTTCGAGCCGCCGCGGCGCGGTCGCGGGGTGCCGATGCGGCTCGGCGAAATCCCGGCGACGAGTCCCGAAGCGGCTGCGCTGTCCAAGTCGCTCAAACGTTACGGCTTTCGCTTTGTCGGACCGACGACCGTGTACGCCGCGATGCAGTCCCTCGGGATTGTGAACGACCATCTGCGTGGCTGTTACGTGCGCGCCGCGTGCGAGCGAGCTCGCCGCGCATTGCACCGACACTGACCCTCTGCCTCCGACATCGTGGAGCGCGCGAGTGGCGCCGGTCCCGGGGGGAGGACCGGCGCCACGCGTGTTGGGGAAGAACCAGACGCACGTCGTTGTGCTCAGCTCTTGTGCAACATCCCGGTTGGCGTCACGACGAAGAACCCGCCCGAGCCTTGGCCGTTGGTGTCACCGGGCGCGGCATCGCCGGAGAACCGGTAGAGCGGCCACTTGCCGGCCTTGAGCTGCTGCGAACCATCTGGTCGTGCCACGACCGAAAAGACCTTGGCGTCGAGTCCCATGGGAAGACCCGTGCTGTCGACAGTGAGCGGCGGCCATGTGCTCGCACAGGTGTCGACGCAGGTTGATGTGCCGTTGCTGTCTTGGGTGAACGCGTAGAGGGTCAGCCCGTTGGCGTCGACGAGCACCTTGCCAAGTGACGTGTCTCCCGTACGGACGGGAAGAGTCGTCCCGGACAGTGCCGCCGAGGTGGAACTCGTTGAAGCCGAAGCGGACGTGGGTTTCGTGGAACCCGAAGACGACGAGTAGGCACCGCCACTTCCACAGGCGGCCAGCGCCACGGCGCCGAGCGCGGCGGCGGCGATCACGGGGGGGAATCGCATGGGAGTGTCTCCTGGGGGTTGTGGTGGGAGGGCGAGCGTCACGAGCTGAAGTGCACGGTCGCGGTGGCGCAGCCGACGCCTTGCACCCAGACGTTTTGCACGCCGGGGATGTCGGGGGCGATGTCGTGGTTGGCGACGATCATTTGGGCGGTGAAGGACTCGTCGTTGCCGTCGCCGGCGCGGTAGAAGTCGGCTTGGAGGGCGGCGAGGTCGTCGCTGGTGGTGGCGGGCTTGAGGGTCTCGCCGGCGGCGCCGGTGCACTTGAAGGTGGTGCTGCGCAACAGCGCGGCGGTGTCCCAGCGGACGCCTTGGCCGGCGAGACATCCGGCGAGGGGTCCTTGGTTGACGGATGTGGTGCAGCGGAAGCCGCCGGCGGTGTGGGCGAAGCCGCTGGACGGGTTGAAGGCGCCGCCGCCGGTGAGGAATACCTGGCCGGTGGGGAAGCCGGCGACGCTGCGGGCGTTGAAGCCGAACCCCGTGTTGGGTCCGGCCGCACCCGCCGCTGCGGGCACGCCGACGGCGAGCGCGAGGCAGGCGATCGTCGCGACGGCGAACACCCCGCCAGCGAGCGTGCGACGTCGGCGGTTGGAAGACGGGATTGCTGGTGAGCGCGCGAGCATGGCGGCCTCCTCGAGGCGGTTGGGGTGCGCGAAGCGGACCGGAGCGACTCGTCTGGTCTGCGGTGAACTCGACCACGGCGCATTACGAGCCGTGCTGTATCGTTACAGCAGCTACCGTAAACCTCCTAAATGGAATACGCAAGGGGCTGTAATATTTTGTGACGCAGTTCACCGAGGAGGCGCAGTGACAAGCGACGAAGCGGCGGCAGGAGACGGCCAGCGCCCCACGCGGGGCCCCGGTCGACCGCGTGACGCCCGCCGCGACGAGGCGATTCTGGCCGCGACCCTGGACATCCTGAACACGCAGGGGTACGGCGAACTAACCATCGAAGGCGTCGCGACCAAAGCCGGCGTCGGACGGCCGACGATCTACCGGCGGTGGCCTTCGAAAGCAGCGCTCGTCGTCGCAGCTCTGGTCCAGTCACCCCGTCTCGCCGTCCCCGTCCGCAACACCGGCTCACTGCGTCGTGACTTGATCGCCTTCCAACGTCATCAGATCGCGTTGATGAGTTCACCCGAGAGTCGTCGCATCACGGCGGGGTTGATCGCTGATCTCGCGGCCGACCCCGAGCTGGCGGAGACCTATGTGAACCAGTACGTCGCGCCCCGCCGAGCGGCGGTGTGGGAAGTCCTGCAACGAGGAATCGACCGCGGAGAACTCCGCGCCGACCTCGACATGGCGTTCATCTACGACTTGCTCATCGGACCGCTCTTCATGCGTGCCGTCGTATGGGGTCAACCGTTGCCGAGCGACGCTGCGGAGAAGACCGCAGACGTCATCCTCGCCGCGTTCGCTCCGGAGCCGAAAGCGTCGCGTCGCTCGCGAGGACGCAGCGGGAAATGACAACCGGAAAGTGCCGTCCGCTGCTCGAGCACGACGACCC